>MUIB01000055.1 GCA_002084135.1 Spirochaeta sp. LUC14_002_19_P3
TCTTCTTCTACCCGCACGATGCGTTCAAGAACGCTTATATAATCCCGGATTAGATAGACTCCGTCTTGTTTAGATTCCTGTTTTGCGGCCATTAGTGCTTCCATAATTCATTTATAGCATAAATCCCGGGCAAGGGGAAGTAGGAAAATGAAAAAAAACAGTTAGTTTCATCTCCGTCCTACAGCTTGGAATTGGGAGCAAGGGCATACAGCTCCAGCCGATTGGAAAGGAAATCGGTAAAAGCGAAATAGGCACCGTCCGGGCTTATGTCCAGGCCAGTAGGCTGATCCCGTCCCCATATCCAAAGAACCGGTTCGCCTTTTTCCAGATCGATAAAATAAATTTTACCGTATTCATAGCCGCGGTTGAGATAGCCTGTATCGGGGTTGTTTGGGCCGCGGGTGGAGACAAGGAGCCAGCGGGAATCGGGGCTTATAGCACTGGTATTGGGTTTTTCGCCCACCTGCCACCAACCCAGCCACTCACCGGATTCGGACAGACGGTAAACCCGCCCGGCCCCCATGGCGGTAATGTAGTACTCCGCCCGCCGCTCATTGTAAACAATGTGCCGCATAGCATAAATTTTACCTGGAGCGGCATCGTAAACCCTTCGGGTGCCGCTGAGCAGATTTATCCGATCGACGGCGGAATCCCCAAAGCGGGCAACCAGAATATCCCTTCCGTCAGGGGTAATTTTCAGCCCGCGGGGAGTGGGTCCGGTTTTCAGGGATGCCGTTTCCCGGCGCGAGGCGGCATCGACAACACTCACCGTATCGCTTAGCCAGCAGGAGACATAGAGCTTAGCCTCATGAGCATCTGCGGTAATAACTTTGGGCCAATTCCCGCTCAGCTTCACGGTACCCAGCCAGCTTCCGTTTGCCAAATCGAAAACATGCAGCCGGGAGGTGGTCATCTGGGAAATCCAGAGTTCTCCACGCCCGGGCAGAATGCAGGATTCTACAAAACCCTCCTGCGCGGCATACTCGCGGGGCAGCTCGAAATTTCGTATCCAGGCAAAGGGGTTCACTTGGTACTCGCTCACCGGCGTTTTATCGGCCAGGTGAACAACATACAGCCGCTGTCCATCGGGACTGAAGCGCACACTCTTCGGAAGGGAAGCCGTCGGTAGCTCCCCCAGCCGCCGCGCAATCGGCGTATCGCGCTCCAGCTTCAGCTCGACAATCCCCTCCCCGTCCAGTTCCACAATTTGGGAAACATAAGCCTCAGCAATAATCCCCACAGCCCCTGCCGCCGTATCGTAAAAAGCCGTATCCTTATCCCTGAACACAGGTTTCAAATCGATAAGCTCATTACCCGCCGCCTGAACAATCCGCGCATCCTGAGGGAACACCCGCAACCCCAGCCGCCGCACTTCCGGCAGCTGGGAATAGGCCGCAAGACGCTCCGCAAAATCAGGAATTCTCTCTTCTTCTATTATTTCAGGTTTTGGACTGACCTCTGGCGCGCCCAGGTGCTCTTCCACCGGCAAAGCGGCATCGGCACTGGAAGCCGGAACTCCCGCACAGGCACTGAGTAGCCATGCCGCGGCAATAAGGAGGGCTAGCAGTTTTATCGCACCGCTTCTATATTCACGGGCATTTCCCGGCAGGCCGCGCAAGAAAGCAATCATGCTCAGCACCTCATCAAGCTAGTCCAGCAGATTCGATATTCTTGTTTTTGGTTCAACTTTATTGTCCTGAACGGTATCATCCAGGTACTTGGTATCCAGCCCCAGTTCATCGAAAAGGTCTTGAGTGGTTTTCACCGATTCTGTCTGATCCGTTAAGTTCATGTTCGATGAATCAATGGAAATTCTCATGGCCTGGGTTTGGTCCCGGTCTTCTTCAAAGGCAGCCATATCACTGATTTCGCTGGGTTGGGTACCGGCAATAAAGACTTCATAGCGGGTGAATTCCTTTGGAGTATCCGGTGCCGGTTTCATGCCGGTTCTCACATCAATAACCGTGTTTACCAAACCGGAGGCTGGGCGCGGGAAGTCGATGCGGGGCAAATCCTCATGGATGGACTTCATGTAGCGCGCCCACACCGGCCCGGTGGATGTTGCGCCTGTCTGGTTGCGACCGAGGGAATTGCCCCGGCGGTCGAAGCCTATCCACATTACCGTGGTGTAGTAGGGACTGTAGCCGACTGTCCAGGCATCGGTCCAGTTCTGGGTGGTGCCGGTTTTACCAGCAATGGGCATGTTGTCGAAGCCCCCTGCGCTGCGCCGGGCATAGGCCAATGTCCCGTAGCGGACTGTAGACTGGAGGAGACTGGTCATAACATAGGCGGCCTGAGGCGAGAGTACCTGTATGTTTTTCTGTTCCTGCTGCTTGCGGAGTTCCATTTCCGAGTTCAGCACGACATTGCCGTCCCGGTCTTCAATGTAGCGTATGGCCAGCGGCTCTACCGCCCTGCCGCGGTTGGCTATGGTGGCATAAGCCCGTGCCAGGCGGATGGGCGTAACACTCAGGGTACCCAGCCCCAAGGGATAAACTCGTTCAAATGTCGAGCCAATTTCCTGCGGATCGCTAATGCCCAGCAGATCCGCCGATCGTTTTATGGCGGCATCAAAGCCGATTTCCCTTAAAACCTTGAGCGCCGGAATATTCAGCGACCTGGCCAGGGCATCGCGGAGCAGAACGTGGCCGTACCAATATCCCATGTAATTCCCGGGAAGGTAGGGTATGCCGTCGGGACTAATAAACTGCTCGGGTCCGTCAAAGATAAGGCTGGAAGCGGTGAAGGTTCCTGAACTGATGGCCGCTGAATAGTAGAGGGGTTTGAATGCCGATCCGGGCATAACATTGGCACTCACAGCCCGGTTAAACTGATTGTTGCGGTTAAATTCGCTCCCGCCCACCATGGCCAGAATGTATCCGGTGTCGTTGCCCAGAGTAATCAGGGCCGTTTCCACGTTGTTCATCTGATTATGCGTTTTAGCCCTGCCGTAAATAACTTTGGATATGGATTTGAGATTGCTTACCCCAAAGGCAAGAGACATTGTATCCATAATGGGGTTCAGTTCATTTTCGAGATATTTCCACACTTCCCGGTTTCCCTGCCCCCCTGGCGACCGTATGCCGGGGATATTGAAGGCTAAGGACAGCAGTTCAATCATTTCATTCAGCGAACGCGAGGCATAGCGGGTTTTCAGCTCCTGATCGTTTTGATAAATCCGATTCCACAATGGGAGGCCCTGGGCAATTTCCCTGTCTGCGGCAGCCTGGTAGTCCAGGTTCAGGGTGGTGTAAATGCTGTAGCCGTCCCGGTAAATATCCTGCTGACCGAAAAGATGCTGTTCTACCACGGAGCGGATATATTCACTGAAATACGGCGCCTTGTCGTTGGCTAGACGATCGAAATACGGGGAATCGGTGGCAGAACGGGACCAATCGTAATCCACCCAGTAAGCCTGAAAGGATTCATCGGCTTCCTCCTGGCTAATATAGCCTGCAGATACCATCTGGTTAAGAATAACTCTCTGGCGGGTACGGGCGGCATCCGGCTTGATAATGGGGGAATACAAGCCGGAACCGGCGAGCTGTATCGCCAGCATTACCGATTCAGCCGGACTGTTTTCCCTGGAGGAATGGCCGAAAAAGAACTGACTCGCGGCTTCAACGCCGTAAGTATTATGCCCGAAATAAACCGTATTTAAATACTGCTCCAGTATTTCCTGCTTTGTAAACCGCCGCTCTATCTGATAGGCCCACCAGAGCTCCCGCAGCTTGCGCTTTAAAGATATATCCGTGCGATCCGCATGGCGGGCACCGGCCAGTTGCATGGTAATGGTGCTGGCACCCTGTAGAGAACCTCGCCGGGTAAGCAGGTACCAGCTTGTCTGATAGAGGGCGCGGAAAAAGCCGGAGAGGGAAAAGCCGGTGTGCTGGAAAAACAGGGAATCTTCACGGGTAAGCACCGCATAAATTTGATTCTCCGGCAATGAGGTAATGGGAGTAATATCCCGCTTCTCGTCCGAAAAGAACTCGGTAATCAAATCGCCGTGAATGTCCAGCACCCGCGATGGAATAGCCGGACGGGAGGCGATAAGCTCGTCCATGTCCATGGTATTTTTATTCACGGCAATACTCATGCCCAGCGCGGTGCCAAGAAGCGCCGCCGTGAACAGCAAAAGCCCTGAAAAGAGCTGAATAATCTGTCTGTACTTTCCCCGGAAAACCATGGCATAACTCTATCAAAAAGGCCGTTCTGAATCAAGAAACCTTCTAAAAGTTTTTAGAAATTTCCCCGGGTGCATGAATGCACCCGCATAATTAAGGGGCACCTAAGGGGTACCTCAATTATGAAAAGGCTGCTCCATGAGGAAACAGCCTTTTGCCACCGAAGAGATTTGAACTCTTGACACATGGATTTTCAGTCCACTGCTCTACCAACTGAGCTACAGCGGCATACTTGTATGAATAATAAAAAATATTTTTATTTTTGTCAATACCAAATGCAAAGCGGATTGCCAATTTCTTGTTTTCCCCTCTCATTCATCTGCCGAAGCCACCAGAATTCTGCTAACAGCCTGAATGGAAGCCGATACCGCTTCATGTTTTGCCGGGCATTCCAGAGTGAGTATGCCTGCTGGCGGATCGATCTTTTGAATCCGGAATTGGGCACCGGGAACCAGGCCATGTTCCGAGAGCCAGCCGAGAAACTCCGGGGTATTATCCTCCACCTGAACCACCCGGTAAAGGCCGGGTGGGCAGTCCGAAAGCGATACGGCAGCCATTTTGGCCACGGCACCGGAGGCATCGGGAATGGGAGCACCGTGGGGATCGCTGGCGGGATTGCCGAGCATGTCGTTAATACGCTGGATAAGTTTGTCGGATACCACATGCTCCAGCACCTCAGCTTCCCGATGAACCTCCGACCAGTCCATTTTCAGCACTTCAACGAGAAACAGCTCAATGAGCCGATGGCGACGGATTATTTCCAGAGCTGTTTTATGGCCTTCTGGCGTAAGCACTACCCCCCTCCGGGAACGGTAGCGCACCAAATTCCTCTCGGCAAGCTGCTTCATCATTGTTGTTACCGTGCCTGGGGTAACCGATAAATCCTGCGCTATCAGCCCCAGGCTCACGCCATTTTCTGCCCCCTTATCCCGGCTGCGGCGGTGAATGGCCTTCAAATAGTTTTCTTCAGTACTGCTCGGCATGAATAACTTCCTTAACTTTCGGGCACCTCTAAAAAAACCCATTTAGGTCTTGACTCGATCTTTTCCGCCGCTCTTAAGTTGTCAAATGCTCACGTAGCTTAGGCTGGCTCCGCTTTTGCCGCCCGACAAAAAATTTCTTCGTCAATTTCCTAAAGCGGTTTTTTAGAGATACTCTTTCATTGCCATGCCCCTACATCATTTTCATGGAACCCTTCCAGAAACCAATGTCCAGCGTGATAAGCATGGCACCCTGTTTCCTGTCCATGTCGCCGGTTATGGATTCGATGCCACGGATTATTTCCTCTTCCCTGTCGGCGGGTATGGTAGCGAGGATGGTGCTGCTGGTGTTTTTCTGTTCATTGAGAAAGCCGATAAAGGTGGCAAACAGCGGAATGTTGGACACATAGCGGCCCATGCCCGAAGAGTCGATAATGGTTGCGCCTTCGATGTCTTCCTCCATAAAGTATTCCATTATCTGATAAAGGAACTCATCGAGATACAGTATAAGGATGAGCAGCTTCATTTTGTGCTTTACCGCAGCATTGTCGGTATGGTTTTCCCCGCAGTGCCGCAAGAATGATTCGACCAGAACCTCTTCATTACCGGAGTTCATAAGCTCTTTTTTCAGGCTGGTGCCGCTCAGGGAGCGGGATATGGCGGCAAGAATTTTCATGTGCTCTTCAGGTTTATCTTCCGGCCCGAGGATAACAAAAAACAGCTTCACCTTCTTTTTGTCCAGGCTGTCAAATTCCACGCCCTTCGGAGCATGGGCAATAAACAAGGCAAATTCCTTCACATCCGCCAAGCGGGCATGGGGAATAGCAATCTCATCGCCAAAGCCGGTAGAACCCTGAGCCTCACGCGCCATGAGGGCGGCGGCAATAGGCTTTGGAGCAATTCCAGGCAGACTCTTCGCGGCCAGAGCGGCCAGCGCGTCAACGGCCTTCTTCTTGTCGCCCGCCTTAAAGTTTACCGTACAAGATTTACTGCTTAGTATTGTAGCTATGTCCATACACTATCCTTCCGTATCCAGAGCTTTTACAATGGCGGCCCGGGAAATGGGCGGCCCGGTTAATTCATTAACGAACACCGAAAGCAAAATGATATTCACCATCATAAAAATAATGTCCTTTTCCTGCGTGCCAAGCTGGGCAATAATTGGCGATGCCTGAATCATTAGAACTAGCCCTATGGCCACCCCCGCCTGAGGCAACATGCAAAAACCCAGATACTTTCTTACATTGGGATTCGATTTAGCCAGCACCGCTCCGCTCCACACGCCCGCTACCTTTCCAAGAGCCCGCGCTGCAATAAATACCGCGCCCAGCAACAATATTTCGCGGCTGGCAAAGACAGCCGGATTCAGCTCCGTACCGGCAATGGTAAAAAACAGCGCGTAAATCGGTGGCGTAAGAGGTTCCAGATTGTTAAAAAGCCGATGATTCCTGGGGGATAGATTGATCAGCACCGCCCCGGCAGCCATATTGGCCAGAAGCGGCGAAAGGTGAAGCGCGGTGGAAATAGCGGTGAGCAGAAATATCCAGCCCAGAGTAACAATCATCTGCTCGCCGGAGTGCCTGCGCCTGGCACAGAGTTTATGGATTATCCAGCCCGCGGCAGCACCCATCGCAATGGACAGCAAAATCTCCTTGAAAGCACCGATTATCATTCCAAAACTGCCAGCAGTGCCCTCCGTTCCCCCGGTGCCAAGAAGATTTGACACCACGGCAAATACCACCCCGAAAATAATAACCGCTCCCGCATCATCCAGAGCAACAATGCCGTACAGCCTGTCTACAAATGGCCCGCGGGCCCGCAGCGATTGAACAATGGCCACTGTGGCGGCAGGAGCCGTAGCCGTAGCAATGGCCCCCAGCAGCATGGCAAAAGGCAGCGGCATACGAAACAGCACAAGCCCCACGCTCACCGCGACAAAGGTGAGCAAAATCTGCGCCGCCGTAATAATCATTACCTCACTGCCCATCCGCTTCAGCTTTGCGGCATAAAACTCCCCGCCAATCGTAAGGGCAATCAGCCCCAAAGCCACATCTGTAACCACCTGTAGAGCCGCGCTCATCTCATGGTGTACCAAACCGGACACCGCATCTCCCAAAATAATTCCGGCAACAATGTAGCCGGTAATTTCCGGCAGCTTCACCCTGTGCGCAAGATTGCCGAGAAAGTACCCGAGTATCAGCAGAATACCCGCAGCAAAAAGCCCATGGCTGGAGAGATAGTCTCTAAGATGAATAATCTCTGTGAACAATGATTCCATACTGAATTTCAGAAGCTATCATATTTACAGTAATAAACCAAGACACACAGCCGAATGAAGCGAACTTTGTCAGCAAAAATTCGCCTCTAAACAAGGAAAGCTCTGGAATGAGTACGGTAATCCGAAGAATTAACCGCCAATAGAAGGGTGGAAATATGGGAACCATTATTCGGGACACCTGTAAAATCAGCCCTTAGCCGTGCTGTTTGGGGCATTTTGAAAATTTAGGGGTACCCTTTACTAAATGATATGTTCAAGATAGCATGGCAAGGATGAAAGGCATTATTTTAGCAGGTGGAAGCGGTACCCGGCTCTATCCCGTTACCATTCCAGTGTGCAAGCAGCTTTTGCCCGTTTACGATAAGCCGATGATATACTATCCCTTATCGACTCTCATGCTTGCCGGTATCAATGAGATACTTGTTATCTCCACCCCCGCCGATACGCCCAGGCTGGAAAAACTGCTGGGAGACGGCAGCCATTTGGGAATTTCGCTGTCTTACAAGGTGCAGGAACAGCCGAAAGGACTGGCAGAGGCATTCATAGTTGGCAGGGAATTCATTGGCGGCGGCACCGTTTGTCTGATACTGGGAGATAACATATTTTACGGCAATCAGCTTGGTAGTATGGCGGAGAAGGCTTCCCGTCTTAGCCAGGGAGCCCAGGTATTCGGGTACTATGTGAAAGACCCGGAAAATTACGGGGTTGTTGAATTCGACAAGCAAAATCGGGTTATTTCCATTGAGGAAAAACCCGCGCAGCCAAGATCGAACTATGCCATTGTTGGCCTGTATTTTTATGATGCCTCCGCAGCGGAAAAAGCCGCGAGCCTAAAGCCTTCTCCCCGCGGAGAACTGGAAATAACCGATTTGAATCGGCTCTATCTGAATGAAGGCACTTTGAGTGTGGAATTTCTGGGCAGAGGATATGCCTGGTTGGATACCGGAACCCATGAATCGCTGCTGGATGCCGCGAATTTTGTCCGTATTATCGAAGACAGGCAGGGTATTAAAATTTCCTGTATCGAAGAGATAGCCTGGAGAAAGGGCTGGATTAACACCGAACAGCTCCTTGCTCTCGGCAAACAGCGGCAAACATCATCTTACGGGCAATACATTCTCAAGGTAGCCCAGGGGCAGTGGGGATGAGCATTTCCGAGAGCACAATTTTGGTAACCGGGGGAGCTGGCTTCATCGGTTCATCTTTTATTCACAGTCTTTTTAAGAATCCCGCCTTTACAGGCCGGATTGTTAATATTGATCTTCTCACTTATGCGGGCAATCTTGCCAGCCTTGCAAGCATAGCGGACAATGAGTACTATACATTTATCCGCGGCGATATACGGGATGCCCCGGCTAAGCTGTTCGCCGAGTTCGACATAAGGGCTATTGTCCATTTTGCGGCCGAATCCCATGTTGACCGCTCCATTGTAAACCCCGATGATTTTATTACCACGAACATTGTGGGCACTTACAAACTGCTGGAAGCGGCAAGAACACAGTGGAAAGATCGCAAAGATGTTCGCTTTCATCACATATCCACCGATGAAGTTTTCGGCTCCCTGGGCAAAGAAGGATACTTTACCGAAGAAAGCCCCTACAGTCCGCGCAGCCCCTACTCGGCTTCAAAGGCCTCTTCCGATCATCTGGTGCGCGCTTATTTCCACACTTACGGCTTGCCCATTACCATTAGCAACTGCTCCAATAATTACGGCCCCCGGCAATTCCCGGAAAAACTGATTCCCCTGATGATTGAAAATGCCCTAGAGGGCAAGCCCCTGCCCGTGTACGGCGATGGCCTCAACATTCGGGACTGGCTTCATGTAGACGACCATTCCGCCGCGGTATGGAAAATTCTTACTCTGGGGAACCCCGGTGAAACGTATGCGGTGGGGGGCAATAATGAAGTTAGCAACATAGACCTGGTGCGGCTTGTCTGCCGTCTCCTTGCCGAAGAAACCGGCAGGCCCGAAGAAAATTTTTCCCGTCTGATAAGCTTTGTGAAAGACCGTCCCGGGCATGACAGACGCTATGCCATTGACGCTTCCAAAATAACCCGCGAACTGGGATGGCAGCCTTCGCGTACTCTCACAAACGGTCTAAGGGAAACCATCCGCTGGCAGCTGGCTAACCGCGATTGGGTGGATTCTGTTAAATCCGGGGAATATCTGTGTTGGCTCAATGAGAATTACCTTCGGAGGGGGGAGAATTGAGAGTTGAATGTGGTCTTCTTAAAAAATATCGCCCCTTGAACCATTTCGTGTTTTTCGCGTCTTTCGTGGTTCAAAACCTCCCCATTCATGTTCTTCCGTGGTTCCAAACCTCCCCAAACAGCTCAGAATTCTTTCCTCCTGCCTCATCTTGAATGCCGCAAATACGCACGGAAAACATTTCTCCGCGCACCTGCTGATATGGCCTGGAATTTGGCAGAAAAAAGCGCACCGGAACATAGTTTGCCGAGAGTCCCCGTGCCCTGCGCTTGCTCCCCTCCCCTTCTACCTGCTCTGCCAGAACATCCTGTACGGTGCCAATCAGCGATTTCCGAAACTGCCGCCTGGAGCGTACCGATATGCCGCGGATAATTTCACTCCACTCTTTTTTTAATGACTCGGAAACCTGGCCATCCATGCTGTCGGCACGGGTGCCGCTGCGGCGGGAATAGGGAAAAGTATGAATATGGCCGAATTTCAGCCGTTCGCACATTGCCGCTGTTTCGCTGAATTCCCGTTCTGTTTCTCCAGGAAATCCGACAATAATATCGGTTGTTAGATTAAACTGCCTGGTACGGCGACGAATTTCCAGCACACAGGATTCATATTGAGCTGCCGTATACTGCCGCCGCATGGCCAATAATATGCGTTCCGAACCGGACTGAAGGCAGAGATGAAGGTGCGGGGTCATTTTGGGATGGCTCATTAAATCGATGAGTCCTTCATCCAGCCTGTCCGGCTCAAGGGAACCCAGGCGCAGCCTGAAATGGCCTTCAGCGTTCAGGCAGGAATCGAGAAGACTGGTAAAGCCCCGTCCCTCCTCCTGCCAGCGGCTCATGTTTACTCCGGTAAGAACTATCTCCCGGTAACCAGATGCCGCGGCATCCTCCACCGCCCGGACGCAATCCGCCATGGGCCTGCTGACAGCACGGCCGCGGACAAAGGGAATAATGCAGAAGGAACATCCGTTATTGCAGCCGTCCTGCACCTTCACCATGGCGCGGGTACGAAACACTGGTTGGCTAAGCGGGTAGCCGAATGGGTCGCGGTGCTGTTCCAGATGCCCCGGCATTAGCTCCCCTTTGAAATGGGCATCCACCAGCTGGGGAATGTAGCTCTTGTGGGCATTGCCTATAACATAGGTGCGGCCATCGGCCTCCAGAGCATCCCGGTGCCCATCGGCATAGCAACCTGTTATAAGCACCAGGGTTTTATCGGTAATGCGCAACGCCCTATTCATGGCCGAACGGCTCTTGCGATCTGCGGCATTGGTAACCGTACAGCCGTTCACGACAACCGCATCCACCGGCCTGCCGAATTCGGCAATTTCCCAGCCCAGCGCCTTAAAGCCGCCAGCGATGGCCTCCGTTTCAGCCTGATTGAGCCTGCAACCCAGAGTCTTGAAACTCACGCACCTGGAGGGCATCAGTTCTCCGTTCCGCCTGGCACTTCGCCTTCCATACTCAAAGGACGGACAGAGCTAATGCGAACCTGAATGAATTCACCGATTGCCGCGCTGCCAGCCTTAAGACGGATTGGAATGCGTCCCTCGGTATAGCCGGAAAGATAGCCGCTTCTGCGGTCTGCCCCCGTAAGCAAAACCCGCACAAGCGTTCCCACCTGGGCCTGCCGCTTCGGTTCCGCGCATTGAATCAATGCTTCACTGAGAATTCGATAGCGCCGTTCCTTCTCCTGTCGGCTCACATCATCCTCCCAGCGGGCACTGCGGGCACCGGGGCGAGGGCTGTATTGGGCAATATAGGCCATGTCAAACTGAAATTCCCGCATGGCCTGTACTGTTTTTTCAAACTGATCTTCGCTCTCGCCGCTGAAGCCAGCGATAATGTCTGTAAAAAGGGTGGCACGGGGCAGAATACGGCGAATGTCTTCCACGGCCCCGCGGTAACGGGCCATGGAATGATTCCTGTTCATCCGCCGCAACACCTCATCATCCCCGGACTGCAAGGGAAGGTGCACCCAATCGGCCAGCACCGGATAAGAGGACATAACTTCCAGAAGCTCGCGGGAAATATCACGGGGATGAGGCGATGTGAAGTAAGTCCAGAAGGGCTTTCCGCTACGGCGGCCAATTTCACCTACTTCCCGCATAAGCTGAGCGAAGGAGAGTTCTCTGCCCGGCTTGTCCCGTCCATACGAATTAACATTCTGTCCCAGTAAGGTAATGGCCTTAAAATTCTGGTTTACCAGCCCCTCCACCTCGGCCAGAATATCCCCCGAAGCCCGCGACACCTCTCGGCCCCGGGTGTAGGGCACGGCACAGAATGAACAGAACTTGTCGCAGCCGTTCTGGATGGGCACATAAGCTTCGATTCGGGAACTGTACTGGGGTTTGAGTTGCCAAAAATCTTCGATAAAAGAGTTCTCAGCCTCTGAATTGGAATAAAAGCGCATGCTTTCCACACCAAGCTCTCTGAGTGCCGGTATCGGCACCCCGTACTGCCGAATCATATCCGGAAGCTGGGGCAACTGTTCTATGGGAAAAACCAAATCGAACATTTTAAGAAAATTCGCCTTATCCGCTGGCAGCATACAACCGGTGATAAAAGTTATAAGAGGCTTTTCATTTTTCTCTTTATTCCATTTGTGAATCTTGCCGTAAACCCTGTCTATAGCCTTTTGCCGCACAGAACAGGCCGCTATACCCTTAATAAGCACATCGTCCGCGCTCTCATCGCCGGATTCGGTATAGCCCATACTGTTGAGAATGGTTTTAACCCTTTCGGTGTCTGAACGGTTCATCTGACAGCCGTAAGGAACAATATGATACTTCATCTTCTACAGACTAATAATATACTTCAACCAGAATTCTGTCGGTATCAAACTTCTGTTCGCCAAGAATCTCATAGACATCGTAAATCATGGCAGAGCTTCCGCAAAGATAAACCATGGCATTATGAGGAATAGGATTGTTACGGAGCCAGTCGCTTACCCCGTCATGGCAGCTCCCGCCTTCCTCCCGGCTTATACAGCTTAGCAGCCGGTTCTTGTCATACTTCTCATACTCATAGCATTCGGAAACCGTACAAACGCCATGAATCAGCTTGTAATTCAAGTTGGGATAAGACTGGACAAAGCAATGAAAAGGAGTGATGCCTGTGCCAATGCCAAGAAAAAAAAGCGGTGAGTCAAGTGCCGTACTATCCAGCTGAAACAAACCAAAAGGCCCCTCAATACTCACTTCTTCTCCCGCCTTTAACTGGCATAATCGTTGAGAAATATTACCAGAAGGAGCTGACCTTATCAGAACTTCAAGATAGTCTTCGCGGGGAGAGGAATACACCGTGTATTCCCGCTTCTCGGTGCCGGGCAGCGTACCGATATGAATATACTGTCCCGGTTCAAAATCCAAATTCCCCCGCTCAAAACGCAGAACATAAGCATCAGAGTTTATTGCTCTTAGGCCAAGAACCCGATGTTTCTGACTATTTACCATATTAACCCCAAGTTTTGCCAGGATGCCAAGATACTGTGTAAATTTACAGCAAGTAGATATTAGAATCAAGGGGACCACGGATGGACACGAATGGGGAGGAGTAACCGCGAAAGACGCGAAAGGCGCGAAATGGTTCAAAAGTTTAGGTTGGATCCCCCCCCGCTAGCCTCCAGCCTGAAAAGGCTGAGGGTTCAGGCCGCCCTGTTTTGGCTTGAGGCGGCTCTCAAAGTCCCTCCCAGCACTCAAAAAGCATAAATTTCCAACTTTTTTAATAAATTTTTCCTAATTTTGAATTTTGAAGGGACTGGAGGGCTTCTATATAATAAGGAGTGCGTAATGAAAACCAATAAAAAAACACTGCCACAAGAAATATAACAAGCCAAAAAGGAATCGACCACGATTCCTTTTTCAAAAGCATTATCAAGGATTACGGCGATAAGTCCTTTAGAGGTGCCCTTGACTCCTTTCGGACGAAGAATACACACTTTCCCCGTTCTTAGCGCAGCGGATAGCCCGCTTTTTTCAAACCTTCGATAATTTTCTGTTCGGCTTCATGGATGAATTCCGGGGAAAGAGTTTTTTCTTCATCGCGGAAGTCTATCTGCAAGGATACGGCTTTGCCTTTTTCGCCCATATCAAAAATGCCGAGAACGCCTGCTGAGCGCATTTCCTTTATTTTCAGTTTGCGGACGGCTTCAATGGCATCGGCGGTGTAGGCTGTAGCTGGCATCATTATGGTTACTTCAAAGGAGGCTCCGGGATAGCGGTTGAGGGGGCGGAAGATATGTTTACGGGGCATAGCTGTGGCCATAAGATCGGTAAAATCGAGGATGGCGAGAGTGCTGCGGCCTTTGAGTTTGAATGCCTGGGCTATTTGGGGGTGGATTGACACGATGGCACCCAGCACTTTGCCTGCGCTCTGAACGCTAAGGTATTCATGGGGGTGGCAACCGGGCCAGTCGGCGGGTATCAGGGGGTGGCTATCCTGAGGGCTGCTTTTTTGCAGTTGGGCGGATATGCCGAGAAAGCGGAGCATGTCTTCGATGAGGCTGGCCACTTCGAGAAATGGGTTTTCCTTTTCACAGTGGAACACGATGCCCAGCTGGTGGAGGTCGCGGGAGTATTCTTCGGTTTTGAGGGGCTGGTAGGCGCGGCCATATTCAAAGATGCGGAAGGCCTTGTGTTCTTTGCGGTTTTCTCCGGCAGCGGCAAGAAGGCTGGGGATGAGGCTGGGGCGCATTCGCTCATGTTCAGGGCTAAGGGCGTTCGCGAGGGTGAGCTGCTCATTGAGAACCGGCCATTTTGCCTTTGAGAGCAGGGATGCTCCGATAAGGGGATAGGTAAAGACTTCCAGGGCACGTCCCCGCAGCACCATGAAGTCGCAGGCCCGGCGGAAGAGTGTTTTGCCGGGGGAAAGACGGATGGGCAGTATGCCGTGAATGGGGCTTAGCGGAACAATCTTGTCGTAGCCGATGATTCGGCCCAGTTCTTCGGCAATGTCGGCTTCGCATTCGATGTCTTTGGTGGACCGCCAGGTGGGAACATGAATTTTGTGGGTAAAGCTGCGTTCGCTCGTGCCGGGTTGGTTTATCGGCTCCACGCGGAAGCCCAGGGATTCGAGTATGGTTTTCATGCCTTTTATGTCGATGGGTTCACCGAGAATGCGCGATAGCCGCACAGGGCTGGTTTGGATAATGATGTCCTGGGGAGCGGGCATGTTGTCCGCCTGAATGCCGCCAACGGCTTTTACGCCGGGGCAGAGCTGGAGGAAGAGCTCGTATATGCGCAGCAGGCAGGTTTCCAGCCGCTGGCTGTCGAGGCTCTTTTCGTAGCGCAGGGAGGCATCGGTGCGCAGGGACAGGCGGGTGCTTGTGCCGCGGACTTCGGCATCGGTCCAGTTGGCAACTTCTACCATAATCTGGGTGGTATGTTCGGTAACGGAGCTTTCCAAGCCGCCCATGATGCCGGCGATGGCCGATTCTCGTTCGCTGTCGCAGACCATGGTGTCGGTGGGAATGATTTTTCTGGTTTGACCGTCGAGGGTGGTGAAGTTCATGGCTTTTCCGGCGCGACGCACGACAATTTTGCCGCCGCGGATGGTGCTGCGGTCGAAAATATGGTTGGGTATGCCGGTTTCCAGCATGGCATAGTTGGAGATGTCGACGATGGTGTTGATGGGCCGCATTCCGGCGGCTTCAAGACGGCGCTGCATCCATGGGGGGCTTGTGGACACTTGTACCTTATCGAGAGAGAGGCCGAGGAAGCCGCGGTTGGCGGAATCCTTATCGACATGGATGCTTACCGGTGCCTTGCCGCCGTCGGCGGCTATTTTTGCCTTGAGGCTCTCTGCCCAGGCTGTATTGAATTTATCCTTGAAGGGGGAAGCAAAGACGGCGGCAAATTCCCGGGCCAGGCCGTAATGGCCCCAACAGTCTGGTCTGTGAGTTAGGGATTTGTTGTCGATGTCGAGGATGAGGTCTTCGGCGGCTTTGGGGCCGAGGATTTGGGAAAGGGGTGCTCCGGGCGGGGCATCGGGAGGGAGTTCCATTATGCCTTCATGGTTTTCTGAGAGTCCCAGTTCGTCCTCGGCGCAGAGCATGCCCTCAGAGAGTATGCCCCGGATTTTTTTTGCTTCGAGGGTGAAGCCCGCAGGAAGTGTGGTGCCCGTCGCCGCGTAGGGGGCTTTTATACCGGCCCGGCAGTTGGGGGCACCGCATACCACTTTGGCACTTTTTCCTCCGCCAAGGTTTACGCTGGCCAGTTGGAGCTTGTCGGCATTGGGGTGAGGCTCCACGGCTGTTATTTCGGCGACGGTGGTTTGGGCAAAAATTTCCCCTGTGCGGACATGGCCTTCCACCTCACAGATTCCCAGGGTAACGCGTTCAGCGATTGCGCTGTCGCTCAGTCCCTTGGGGAGGTCTGCAAAATCTCCTATCCATTCTACGGATACTTTCATTTTATCTTCCTTTCAACATGATGCAAACTGGCGGCTGAAGTCTAAATTGCCGCTGTGTATGAGGCGTATGTCGTCGATGCCATAACGCATCATAACCAGGCGGTCGAGGCCGAGTCCGAAGGCGAAGCCGGTGTACTCTTCGGGGTCTATGCCGCCGTATCGGAGTACGTTGGGGTGGGTCATTCCGCAGGGGAGCAGTTCCACCCAGCCGGTTTGTTTGCAAACGCTGCACCCTTTGCCGGAGCAGATAAGGCAGTTAATGTCGAGTTCAAAGCCGGGTTCCACGAAGGGGAAAAAGCCTGGACGCAGGCGTATTTCCACTTCACGCTGAAATATTTCGCTGAGCAGGGTTTTTTCAAAGTAGATAAGGTGGGCTACGGAGATGTCTTTGCCAACGAGCATGCCTTCCATCTGATGGAATACGGCTTCGTGGGAGGCATCGGTGGTTTCGCAGCGGAATACTTTGCCGGGGGCAACGAAGCGGAAGGGCGGGGTTTTATGCTCCATGCCGCGGATTTGAATGGTAGAGGTGTGGGTGCGCAGAAGGTGCTTCATGTCCTTGAACCAGAAGGTGTCCTGCATGTCGCGGGCGGGGTGGCTTTCGGGTATGTTCAGGGCGGTAAAGTTGTACCAGTCGGTTTCGATGTGGGGGCCGTCGAGAATGTCGAAGCCCATGGAGAGGAAGATGTCTTCCAGTTCCCGCTGAACGATGCTAAGGGGATGCTGCCCGGATTCCTTCACCGATTCGGCCATGAGGGAGCGGCGCAGGGTTATGTCGGTCCAGTCGGCGGCCAGTTTGGCATCCGTTATTTTCCGATCCAGGATAAGTTTGGCTTCTTCGAGTCTGGCTGTAAGCCTGTCTTTAAGCTCGTTGGCCGCCTGTCCGAGTTTTTTACGCTCTTCCATGGAGGCATTGCTGAGCGTTTTCAGTATGGCGCTGAGTTCGCCTTTTTTTCCGAGAAAGCGGGCTTTCAGATCGGCAAGTTTGGCTTCGCTGTCGATGTTTTTGAGCGCCTGCCTGAAACTTTCTTCCAGATTTTTTAGTTTTTCAAGCATGGTGATCCTCTACGGGGTTCTTTTTGTGTTTGCTGTGTGCTTGAGGATATGGGTTTTTCCGGGGGATGTCAAGTAGGGTTTTTAGCCACTGATGAGTAGGGAAGGGCCGCGACCGTTTTCTTGTTTTGGGTTATGGGTTATTTTTCTCTTGGGGGCATGGGAGCCGCTCAAGCACACATCAGGCCACCATATTTCTTAAGGCAAAGGCATGAACCTCGCCGCGCCAGAGGCTAGTTTCCAAAAAATCAGTTTATCCGGCATATCTTTCGATATTGAAACTTCCAGGCAATAATGCAATACTATAAAGGGCACCTCTAAAAGGGAATCTCTAAAAGTTATTTCCAAAGGGCACAAAATATTCAGGAGGATAAATATGCAGGAAGCAAAAATCGGGAACTGGCGCTATGCCGATGAGAAGCCGAAGATCGGTATCCGGCCCGCCATCGACGGCAGGCTCGGCGGTGTACGGGAGAGTCTGGAAGCGCGTACCATGGACATGGCGCGGGCCGCCGCCAGGCTTATCAGTGAGAATCTCAAATACATTGATGGTACTCCGGTACAGTGCGTTATTGCCGATACCTGTATTGGCGGTGTCCGCGAGGCCGCCGCGGCAAGGGCAAAATTTGAAGCCGACAGCGTTGGAGCATCCTTAACCGTAACTCCGTGCTGGTGCTACGGCAGCGAAACCATGGACACCACAGCCCTTATACCCAAAGCGGTTTGGGGCTTTAACGGCACCGAAAGACCAGGGGCCGTTTACTTGGCCGCGGTACTGTCCGCCCATGCCCAGAAGGGCCTGCCCGCCTTCGGTATCTACGGGCGGCATGTTCAGGATTCCAGCGACACCAGCATTCCCGGCGATGTAAAGGAAAAAATTCTGCGCTTTGCCCGGGCCGCCGTTGCCGCCGCCTGTATGCGCGGCAAGAGCTACCTGTCCATTGGATCGGTATCCATGGGCATTGCCGGCTGCATTATAGACGAGTCCTTTTTCCGCAACTATCTAGACATGCGCAATGAATACGTTGACATGAGTGAAGTTGCCCGGCGGATTAAGGATTCCATTTACGACGAGGCGGAATACGAACGAGCGAAAAGCTGGGTAAAGGAAAATCTAAAAATCGGCAGGGATCCCAACCCCGCCGACGAGCAGCATGACGAAGCCCAAAAGCAGGCCGAATGGGACGAATCCATCAAAATGACTCTGATAGTCCGCGACCTGATGGAAGGCAATCCCCGCCTGGCCGAAAAGGGACTTGGCGAAGAAGCCCTCGGCCATAATGCCATAGCCGCCGGATTCCAGGGGCAGCGCCAATGGACCGACTGGCGGGCCAACGGCGATTTTATGGAAACAATGCTGAACAGTTCCTTCGACTGGAACGGCATCCGGGCCCCCTACATTATGGCCACCGAAAACGATTCCCTGAACGGCATATCCATGCTCTTCGGACACCTGCTTACCAACACCGCCCAGCTCTTCAGCGATGTCCGCACCTACTGGAGCCCCGAAGCCGTAAAGCGCGTTACCGGCCATGAACTCTCCGGCCCTGCCGCCGGAGGTATAATTCACCTTATTAACTCGGGCTCCACCTGCCTGGACGGCACCGGCGAAATAACCCAAAACGGCAAACCAGCCATGAAACCCTTCTGGGAACTAACTCCCGCCGAAGCGCAAGCCTGCATGGATGCGACCCGCTTCTGCCCCGCCGACCTCGGCTACTTCCGCGGCGGCGGATTTTCCACCGATTTCCTTACCCGCGGCGGCATGCCCTGTACCATGAGCCGGATAAACCTCATCGCCGGCATGGGCCCCGTACTCCAGATAGCCGAAGGCTGGACCGTAGACCTCCCCCAAAAAGTGCACGACACCCTGGATGAACGCACCAACCCCACCTGGCCTACCACCTGGTTTGCCCCCCGCCTCACCAGCAGCGGCAATTTCCAGGACGTTTATGGAGTTATGGCAGCCTGGGGGGCCAACCACGGTGCCATAAGCTGCGGCCACATCGGAGCCGACCTTATAACCCTGGCCTCCATCCTCCGCATCCCGGTATCCATGCACAACCTGGCCCAAGAGCATGTCTTCCGCCCGGCTGTATGGAACCACTTCGGTATGAACAGTGAAGGAGCCGACTACCGGGCCTGCGCCAACTTCGGCCCGCTTTACCGCTAAAAGGGCACCTCTAAAAAACCCACTGAGTTCTTGACTCGAACTTTTCCGCCGCTCTTAAGGTATCAAAAATGCTCACGTAGCTTAAGCTGGCTTAAGCTTTTGCCGCCCGACAAAAAATTTCTTCGTCAATAAGCTGTTTTTTAGAGGTACCCTCAAGGAATTCAGCGCCGTGCCCATCGTATAAGCCAAAGGCTTATAAAACTGCAAACAGTAAAGCCAATCAGCACCGGATACACTGTGCCATTATAACGCTGGCCGATATACGTTCCCAGAATAAACGACATGAACAGTGAAAGGGAACCAACTACTGCCGCACCCACTCCGGCAATATGCCCCAGGGGATCCATGGCCAGTGCATTCATATTCCCAAAGATTGCCCCAATACAAAAAAACGTGAGCACTAGACACAAGGTAAAAAACCACAGCGGCGGATTACCGCTGGTAAGCAGTGCCGCGCCGAGATGAAGCACCGAAAGTACAAACACACCATGCAGCGCCAGAAAGGCAATTCTTTCCATTCCAAAACGGATTACCAGTTTTGTGTTAAGAAGAAAAGCCGCCCCAATGGAAAGAGAGAGAAGCGCGAAAAAGAGCGGAAACAGTTTTCCCATTCCGTACTGGTTTTGAAAAATCCGCGGCGAGGAATTCAAATAGCCGATAAAGGCACCAAAAATCAGCCCAATGACAAGAGTGTAGCCGATAGCCGGACGGCAGAGGATAACTTCCTTCACACCAAGGAATATTCGTCTGGGCGTAAAAGGCACGCGCCTGTCCGGCGGCAGAGTCTCCGGCTGACGCCAGGCAAACCATAGCACCATTAGCAGCACCAGTCCGAGATAAGCACCAAAAATGGCCCGCCAGCCGCTGAGTAGCAGCACGGCCTGTCCCAGAGATGGTGCAACAACCGGCACCAGAATGAACACGGCCATTACCAGCGACATAACACTGGCCATTCGGTCTCCGCTGTACTTATCGCGCACCATGGCAATCACCACGTTCCGCGGTGCTGCGGCACCCAAGCCCTGAAGTGCCCTGCCTGTCAGCAGGGCAGGAAAACTTCCCGCCAGCATCGCAAGCACGGAACCTGCGGCATAGAGAAACAGTCCCAGAAACATAACGGGTTTCCGTCCTATGCTGTCCGAAAGCGGCCCGTAAAATAGCTGTCCCGTCGCCAGCCCAAGAAAAAACAGGGAAATAACAAGCTGCACGGCATTGCTTGCGCCCAACTGAAAATCGTTTCCAATCCGCCCAAGCGCTGGCAGCATCCCGTCGATAGACATAGCCGTAAGTGCCGTTAGCAGTGCCATCAGTGCCACAAATTCCGTGAAGTTTCTATTTTTTATCATCCGCCATCCTTCGGCAGTGTTTAATGTTTTCCAGGTTTCGCAGCATCGACAATGGGCGGATTACGGCGTTCTCTCAATCTCCCGGCGGATTCTCCCGTCGACACCTTCTGCATCCAAAGCCTTGATTTTACCCTCCAGCGCTATGCCGCTTCCGCGTATTCCTCTAATGCCGTAAACCACCAGAAGCCAGTTATGATGATCCAGCATGCGCTCATAGACCACAGAGAGTTCCGGCCACTTGGCTCTGGAAAGCTCCAGGCAGGTAAATTCGAGAAAGCGTTCCCTATCCTTCTCCCAGAGTTTGCTCATAACAGTTTCCACGGCCTGTACCGTGCCTGGTACGGTGTATTCAATCAGTGCCTTAAGGCAGGCCAGGCGCGACTCGGGATTCATCTTTTCATTGGTATAGTAATTCAGTAAAAACTCATGGGATTCGCTGTCTGAAGAAGAGGCCAATGCACGCAACGCCGCGGCGCGGACTTGCTTAACCGGATCCTTTTCGGCCTTGTAGCGCAGGAGGCCCTGAACGTCCTGACTGTTCTTGCCAACAAGTTTTTCCGCGGCATTAACCCGTATTCGCCAGTAAGAATCCCGCTTAAGTGCCTGAATGAGCAGGGGCTCTGCATCGTAAGTGGGGAATTCCGCCAATCCGGCCAGGGCATAGGCACGGAACACGGCATCGTCGGCACTGTCCTGATAAATGCGTTCAATAATGGCGGCATCGCTTTCACGTCCGATTTTGCCTACGGATATACAGGCGGCACGGCGCTGTTCATCGGAAGATGCGGCATCTTCAACAATGTAGACAAGTTCATCGGCAGCCGGTTCATAGCGAAGTTCGCCCAGAGTAATAATAAGTGCGGAGGCAAGATTGCCTTCGGCATCCCGGTCCATTTCCTTGAGCCTGTCCAGGAGCAGCCCGGCACCTTCCGTACTTTCATTCAAACTACCCAGCGCACGAACGGAGGCCGCCGCAAGTACCCCTTCCTGCCCCACGCTTAAATCTAGCAGAATTTCCGCCGCTTCCCCATCATTCAGTGTGCTCAAGTAGGAAATAGCACTCAAACTCACCGATTCGGTGTAGTCTTCATCTTCAAGAATTTTATTGAGTTCATTATAAGCAAAGGGAATGCCTTCACTGTAAGCGGTTTTTTCCCACAGCCGGAACACGCCTTCAAGTATGCGGGGATTGCTGGTGTCCCTGGCTATTTCGGCAAGGAGAGTATTATAATCAGCAATTTCTTCCTTAACGAGGGTGTCCAGCAGGCTTATAACATCGCTTTCCATGCCGTATCGAAGAAGCAGCTCTCTCGGATCGGTTTCTTTTTCCTGATCTTTTTCCTGATCTTTTTCCTGATCTTCCTGCTGATCTTCCTGCTGATCTTCTTGCTGATCTTCTTGCTGCGGTTTATCCTGCCGATCATCCTGAGAAAAAATCGCCGGAGAGAATAAAAGCCAGGCAAGTCCGAATATCAGTGCTTTAGTGTTCATTGTTTTCTCTTAAATAATATCGACACAACTTCCACTCTCATCAAGATATACATACCAAGTATGATAAGTGCGCTGGTTAAAAACACCGTTATAAGGGTGAATAATGCCGTCCAGGAGCTGCCGCCGTGCCACCATTGAGTTCCCATTATGCGGAAGGCTCCATGAATGGCAAGCAGGCCAATGGCATTCGCGGCGAGGGTTTTCAGAAAGGTGAGGCCAGTTGTACCGATAAGCGAAAATCCAACAGCATGCCGGATGAGCAAATACTGTAAAACAGCACCGAAGATGAAGGCCAGGGAATTGGCCCAGGCCAGCGACTCGCTATCGCCGCCGAAGCTGAATATAAATACCAGGGAGAGGATAATATCGGCGGCTACGGTAAGCAGCGCACAGATAAAGGGCTTGCGCACTTCGCCCAGAGCATAAAAGGCGCGCTGAGTAAGGTTGAATAATCCGACAAAGGGCATGCCGATTGAGTAGGCAAACAGCACTCTGGCTGTAAGAATGGTATCCGGCCGGGAAAAGGCACCGCGCTGAAAGGCCACGGCGATAATGGGTTCGCCGAGTACCATCATTACCATTGCCGAGGGGATGAGCAGTGCCCAGAGATTTCTGTATCCAAATCCAAGACTGCTTTTGAGGCTGTCGGTTTCCTTGTAAACGGCCTGTCGGCTCATTTTGGGGTAGAGTACGGTGGTAATAGATGCGGAAAATATTCCAAAGGGCAGCTGATAGAACACGATGGCGTAGGAAATGGCGGAGGCACTTTTATCGGGAAGAAAGGATGCAAGCAGCATGGCAATCTGGGTGTTTACAGCAAAAAGGGACGAGGTGAGGAGCATGGGGGCCCATTTACCCATTACGCCCTTAAAGCTGTCGTTGCTGAAATTCAGGCTTGGAATTAAGCGGTACCGTAGTTTGCGGTAGCTGGGATACTGCACCAGCACCTGGGCCAAACCTCCGGCCAATACGCCGTAAGCGATGGCCTTTGCCCCCCAGGCGGCATTCCCAACAACAAGGCTGCCGATAACGCACAGCGAAAACACTATAGGAGTTACGGCGGGTATGAAGAAGCGGCCATGTGTGTTATGAACGGCCATCATAATGGCGTTAATGGAAATGAAGAGAAGATAGGGCATGGTCCAGCGAAACAGAACAGCACTGAGTTCGTTTTTGGCGGGATCGGCAAAATTCTCAAATATCTTCACGGCCTGGGCAGAGTAAAAGGTGGAGACCGCAAGGATGGGGAGGATTATAATGAGCTGTAGGCCCAATATGGACTTAACCAGCTGTATGGCGCTTTTTCGGCTTGGATCATCTACGAGTTGTTTGGATAGCTCCGGGATAAAGGCGGTTGAGAGTGCGCCTTCGGCCAAAAGTTTCCTTAGGTTGTTTGGGATGCTGAAAACAAGATTTATTACATCCGCGACGCCGCCGGCACCGAACAGGGCGCCGATAACCGCCGTTCTTACAAAGCCGAGTATGCGGCTGATAAGCGTACAGCCCATAACCATCATGGTGAGTACGGCACTTTTGCGGTGGCGTGAGTTACTCATGGAGCTGAGTCCCAAAGCGGGCAAGAAAGTCTTTTTTGAATGGGCTGAAGCTGCCTTTGCTTATGGCCGTACGGGCGTTTTGAATTAAGCTGTACACAAATTGCAGGTTGTGATGGGTGGCTAATAGGGTCCCAAGTATTTCCCTGGCCGTAAAAAGATGGCGCAGGTAGCCGCGGCTGTACAAGCGGCAGGCCGGACAGGGGCAGTTCTCAACGAGGGGGCTGGTATCGTTCTGAAACCGGGCATTTCTGAGGTTGAGCATTCCATCGGGGGTAAAGCAGCTTCCGTTGCGGGCAGCACGGGTGGGATGGACGCAGTCAAAAAGATCGATGCCGGCCTCAATAGCTTCCAGCATGTAATCGGGAGTGCCGATGCCCATAACATATTTAGGCTTGTTATCCGGCAAGAGCGGCGCGGTAAAATGAAGAAATTCCTTGAACACTTCCGGCTCCTCTCCTACAGAGAGCCCGCCTATGGCATAGCCGGGCAGAGACATATCCACCAGCTGATGAGCGCTTTCCTCCCTGAGGTTCCGAAAGAAATTCCCCTGCACTATGGCAAATAGCACTCCCCTATAGTCCTCTTTCTCCATCCAGCGCCTTTTGGCACGAAGGGCCCATCGTGAGCTCAGTTCCATGGCTTGCGCGGCCTCCTTTTCGGATATGCCCGGTGCTGTGCAGACATCGAGCTGCATTTGAATATCGCTGTTAAGCGTACATTGAATATCCACGGCCGATTCAGGGCTCAGCTGATGAAGAGACCCGTCTATGTGAGAGCGGAACTCAGCACCCTCTTCGCGTATTTTGCGGAATTGGGCAAGGGAGAAGATTTGATAGCCGCCGGAATCAGTGAGTATGTTTCCCTTCCAGGACGAAAAGCGGTGAAGGGATTGATAGCGTTCTATCACGTCCATGCCCGGCCGGAGATACAGGTGGTAGGTGTTGCCGAGGATTAAATTGAAGCCAATTTCACTGAGTGCCGAGTGAAGTATTGCCTTTACGGTGCCGTTTGTTCCTACCGGCATGAAGGCAGGAATTTCCACCTTGCCGTGGGGGAGCTTGAGAAAACCCGATCTGGCTTGAGTGGTATTATCCCGATGAATGACTGTTAGCATAGACAACTCATCAGGTTTTGGCATGGCGGAACAGCCAGAACCCAAAGGAGAGAAAAAGGGCGTAGGGCACAGCAGCTCCAAAGAGAGGAGATATATAACCCAGCTCGGAGAGCAGTGTCGCAATCATGCGGAAGATATACCATCCGGATGAAAGGGCAAGGCTCACCAATAGACTCATAAGCAACACGTTGCGCCGGAATCGACCGCCAAGAGCCCCGGCAAACAAAATAACAAGAATTGGTGTAAAGGCTATAGTGTAGCGCTGATACAGTTTGGCCTGATGCGCCTTATAGGGCAACCCCGCCCTTTTCTGAGAGCCAATCCACTGTATGGCTTCGGTATTAGTCATTTCTTCCAAATCCCTGGTATCCAGGCGGAAAGTTTCTGGCGGTTCCACAAGCCGCTCCTCGCGGTACTTGTTAAAAGTTTTCTGAATAACTTCCCCCGGCTGTTCTTCGGTAAAAACCCGGCATGCTTCCATTTCCCATATCTCCACATCCTCAACCCAAACAGCACGTTCGGCATCAATGCGCTTCACAAAGGTGCCGTCTGCTTCCTGAATAATAACAGTAAGCCCGGCAAGAGTTTTTGTCTCATCATTATAATAATCCGAATAATAGACTACCTCGCCCTGTTCGGCAATAACTGCCGCCTGGGAACGGCTTTTAACATCCTGAATATCAAGCAGCTCTTTAGACAAGTTGTTTCTCTCTTTCAGAAAAGGAATAACAATGATATCCTCAAAAAGAAATCCGCCAACGCTCAATATTACCGCGGCGACAAGAATGGGAATGATGAAGCGAAACAGCGGCACTCCTGCTCCAAAGACGGCAATCAATTCATTCCTCGAACCAAGATTGCCCAAAGAAAAGGCTGCCGCAAACATGGCCCCTATAGGTAATGAGTACGATACGGCCTTAGGGACATAGAGCAGACTGACATATATGGCCTGGGAAAAGGGAATTTCCCGGTTTAAGTACTGCCAGAGATTCGCAAAAATATCGGCCAGAACAAGAATGAGGCTGAAGAATACAACGCCAAGAAGAAGAAAGGGAAGAAACTCCTTCAGCAGCAATTTTCTGTACATCCTCATAAGCGGCTCCTCCACATAAAGAGGACAATCCCAATGAATAAAAGAAACAAGTCGGGCAGAATCATTACAAGAAACGGCGATACACTGGCCCTTAGGCCGAGGGAGCGTCCGACAATGAGCAGACTCCAATAAAACGTGGCCAGCAGAAGCCCGATAAAAAACCCCACTGCCCTGCCGCTGCGCCGGGCTGTTAATCCAAGGGGAAAGGCAAGCACAACAAAAGGAATGCAGGCAAAGGGTATGGCAAATTTCTGAAAGAATTCCAGAGTCCAAACTTGCAGGGAATGATCCTCGGGGGGATTATCCCTGAGCTTGATAAAATTTGTATACGATTGCTCAATTTTTGGCTGCACAGCCGATTTAATACCCGTATCCGCCGATAGCCTGCTGTAATTCAGAGCAAGAGTCCAGTTAGCCAAACCCTGGTCGAAAGTATGCTGTTGAACCCGTGAGTCAAAATTTTCCTTTTTCTCTTTTACAACCTTCTGTACATCCAGCATTCTCATGCTTGCCGGACCGGTGCTGGGATTGATACTATTCGATTCCTTGGAGAGAACCCTGTATTCCATGGATTCTGCGGTACTCCAGCTCCATTTTAGCTGCTCCTTGGCATCCGGTATGATGGAAAAAATATCATACATATTAAATCCCGGCATATTGCCCAAATCGCTACGAATTTCCGGCGCCGCCAGTTTAGACATAAGGGTAACCCTGTTGCCGGAATTATCTTTTTCGATAACCATAAGCGGATGAATGCCGGACTTGTCAATAGCGCCGGTTATAAGAATCGACTGCCGGAATTTTCTGGCGGAGTACTCCTCCAGCTCCAGGCCGGGATTGGTAAGAGTGAGTTCCAGCCACAGTTTCTGAAAAGCCTGATTGCCTCTGGGCAGAAAAAAATCATTGATAAAGAATGAAAGAAAACCTAAAACAATACCCCATAACAGAACCGGGCGAAAAATTACCAGGCGGTTAAAGCCAATCGATCGCATCGCCAAAATCTCATTGTCCGATGCCAGCCGTCCGTAAGACATAAGGGCGGCGGTTAAGGTGGCAAAGGGCACTGTGAGAGTTATGAATGTCGGCAGCGAGTAAAGCAGAAGGAGCAGAACGGACTTAACGGGAATACCCTTGGCCAGTATCTGTTTAGCCAGCAGCAGCAGCTGGTTAAGAAGAAAGATAAAAAAGTAAAAGAGAAAACACACAAAGAAGGAAAACAGGAATTCATGGGTAATATAATTTTCCAGCTTCCAGTAAATTTTCCCTGTTTTAAATCGTTTTATTGTCATTTCCCCGTCGAACCAAACCCCCCGGAACCGCGAAGCGAATCCGACAGACTGCCGGTATATTGAAATTCAGCCTGAGGTGCCCTGGCTATAACAAGCTGGGCAATGCGCTGCCCAGGTTCTATGCTGACAGTTTCATGGCCCAGATTTATTAAAATAATCTTTACTTCACCTCTGTAATCGGCATCAATCGTTCCCGGGCTGTTGAGCAGCGTTAAGCCCTGCTTCCAGGCCAGTCCGGAACGGGGACGCACCTGCCCCTCCCAGCCTTGAGGAAGTGCCATATATACGCCGGTAGGAACCATAACCCGCTCTCCGGGCGCAACCGGAAGGACAGTCTCAAGTGCCGCCTTCAAATCGGCGCCAGCCGCATGAGGGCTGGCGTACTCCGGCCGCATTTCCCGTGAACCGGTATACAATACGGTTACCGGTTCATTGGCATCCTCGGCATCCGGGTAATTCTGCTTCATTACCGCGGCGGACGCTGTGAAGAATTGAACGGCCTTCCGCCGCCACCCGGACGTCTATGGCTCGGCTCAGGCTTCCAATCTTTCTTGTCCGCATCAATAAGGCTCAAATTCAGACGTCCCATCCTGTCAATTTCTATCAGGCGCACCCTAATTTTCTGGCCTTCCTTCAGCACATCTTCCACCCGGTTCACCATGCCTTCCGCCAGCTTCGAAATATGGCAAAGCCCTTCCTTACCGGGCAGAATTTCAATGAACGCGCCAAATTCCATTATTCGCTTCACCTCGCCGTTGTAGACCGTACCCACCTCCGGATCGGTAACCTGAGCCTTAATCATACTCAGGGCCTCATTCGCACCGGTCTGGCCGTCTTTGGAGAAGATGGTAATCGAACCGCTGTCGTCAATATTCACCTTTGTGCCGGTTGTTTCGCTGATATTGCGGATATTTTGTCCTCCCGGTCCGATAATCGCGCCGATTTTATCGACATCAACCTTGAAGGTAAGCACTGCGGGCGCAAACTCGCTTATTTTTTCCGCGGGAGTGCTGATGGTTTTCGCCATCTCGCCAAGAATATGAAGGCGTCCCAAACGGGCCTGCTCCAGAGCGGTTTTCATTAGCTCCAGGCTAATCCCGTCAATTTTAATGTCCATCTGAAAAGCCGTTATGCCTTCCCTACTGCCGGCCACCTTGAAATCCATATCTCCCATATGATCTTCCTCGCCGAGAATATCCGATAGCACAACGGAAGTATCACCTTCCTGAATCAGTCCCATCGCGATTCCAGCCACTGGCGCCTTGATAGGAACGCCCGCCGCCAGAAGAGCCATGGAACCGCTGCAAACCGAAGCCATGGACGAGGATCCATTGGATTCCGTAATTTCGGATACCACCCTTATAGTATAAGGAAAGCTGTCCTTATCTGGCAGAATGGGACTTATGGCCCGCTGAGCCAGATGCCCATGCCCAATCTCACGCCGTCCGGTGCCGGTGCGGCCTGTTTCCCCCACCGAATAGGGTGGAAAGTTATAGTGCAACATGAAATTGGAACGGCGGTCGCCGTCTATGTCATCGAAAATCTGCTCATCATACGTAGAGCCCAGAGTAACCACGCCAATGGACTGGGTTTCCCCGCGGGTAAAGAGACTGGAACCATGAGTGCGGGGGAGAAGGCCGGTTTCCGTGGAAATAGGCCGGATATCGCTTGGAGTACGGCTGTCGCAGCGCTTTTTATCCCCTACAATGCTTCGGCGCATCATATCAGCCTGCAACTTGTGCAGGAGCTCGCTGAACTGCGCCGCACCCTTTTCTCCGTGAGCCTCAATTTTTTCCGCGAACTGCTCCGCCAGCTTGTCCTGTACGCCCCGGGCACCGTTGGAACGGGCGAATTTATCGCCGAGAAACAGCGTTTCCGCCAGCAGCGGTTCAGCCGCATTTTTTACTTCATCCGCAAAACCCAGTGCCGGAAGCTCATCCGCCAAAGGCAGTTTTTCCTTCCCCGCTGCGGCCGCGAATTCCTCAAGAAAACGGCAGAGCTGCTTTAATATGCCCTCCGCATGGGAAAGGGCTTCCAGCATCCGCTCTTCGGAAACCTGTTTGCCGCCGCCCTCCACCATAACAATACCTTTATTGTTTCCTGCTACAACCAAATCGAGATCGGACTTGTCAAGCTGTGCAAAAGTAGGGTTCACTACCAGCGAACCCTCCACTGAAGCTACCCGTATAGCCGCAACCGGGCCATTAAACGGAATATCCGATACCATAACCGAGGCGAAAGCCGCCATCATCCCCACCACATCGGGCGTATGAACCTGATCCGCCGAAATTGTCATGGGAATAACCTGAATGTCCCGGCCAAAGCTCTTGTTGAACAATGGCCTCATGGGCCGGTCGATAAGACGCGACACCAGAATTTCCTTGTCCTTGGGCCTTGTTTCCCGCTTTATAAACCCTCCGGGAATCTTGCCGGCCGCATAGTAGCGTTCGTTGTAATCAACCATCAGAGGAACATAGTCCATCCCTTCGGTAACATCCGTTCCACAGCACACAGTCGAAAGCACCGCACAGCCCCCGTATCGGGCCAGCACGGCACCGTTAGCCTGCCTGGCAATCTTTCCTGTTTCGAGTATCAGTTCCTGTTCACCAATTTTAATACTGGCTTTATGCATAAATTATCCTTTGGGTACCTCTAAAAAACAGCTTTAGGAAATTGACGAAGAAATTTTTTGTCGGGCGGCAAAAGCGGATCGTAGCTTAAGCTACGTGAGCATTTTGACAACTTAAGAGCGGCAGAAAAGTTCAAGTCAAGAACTAAATGGGGTTTTTAGAGGTGCCTCCTTTATTTTCTTAATCCGAGTTTAGCAATAAGACTTCTGTATCCTTCCAAATCCTTTCGCTTGAGATAGCGAAGCAAACGGCGGCGCAAGCCAACCATCTGCAATAAACCGCGCCGCGAAGCATGATCCTTCTTATGAGCCGTAAAATGAGCCTTTAAGTCCTCAATCCGCTTTGTTAGCAGAGCGATCTGCACCTCCGCGGAGCCTGAATCCTGATCATCTTTTCCAAATTCGCACACAATGGCGGCCTTGTCTTCCTTTGTGAGAGCCAATTTCCCCTCTCCTTTTTAATTAGAATAATGAACAGGGCATATTTTCCGGTAAAAGGGAAAGTTGTAAACCTTCCCGGAAACCAGATACCCCATAAGCTTGGTAGCATGGCATGGAATCAGCGGATAGTCAAGAGGGCGTTTTGAAAAAATATGAAAATTATGTCTCTTTTTTGTTCAAACAGGTTCCACCCCCCTTGTCATTTATTTCACCTTATGATACAGTACCCACGATCTGCCTGTTATGCGGATCCGGTGAACGCGTTGCGTAAACACCGAAAACTTCCGGCGATTCGTCGCCAAGAGATAAATGGGAAGGGCTGCATACTATGCAGGCTTAAGAAAAGGAGGATTCATGGCAGTTGTAACCATGAAAAACCTGCTGGAGTCCGGTGTCCACTTTGGGCATCAGACCCGCCGCTGGGATCCCAGGATGAAAAAATATATTTTTTCACAAAGAAACGGGATTCATATTGTCGATTTACAAAAAACCATCATCGCGATTAAGAAATCTTATGAGGTGGTACGCCAGAATGTGTTGGCGGGAAAATCGGTTCTTTTTGTCGGAACCAAGAAACAGGCTCAGGCTTCCGTTAAGAGTGAAGCGGAGCGCTGTGAGATGTTCTATGTGAACAACCGCTGGCTGGGTGGAATGCTCACCAATTTCACCACCATCAAAAAATCCCTTTTACGGTTGAAAAAACTTGAAAAGATGGAGATTGATGGCACCTTTGATCAGTTGACAAAAAAAGAAGTCGCACGACTCCTGCAGGAAAAGAACCGTTTGGAAAAAAACCTTGGCGGTATCAAGAATATGAACGGTCTGCCCGGGGTAATGTTTGTTATTGATACAAAAAAAGAGGCCATTGCGGTGGCCGAGGCCCGGCGCATGGGCATTCCCATCATCGCCGTGGTGGACACGAACTGCAATCCCGAAGGAATTGACTACCCTATTCCCGGCAATGATGACGCTATTCGGGCCATAAACCTTTTTACTCAGGTTATAGCCAATGCGGTTATTGAAGCCGACAATGAGCATGGACTGAAGGTTATAGAAACTCTTCAGGATGAAGACGAAGAGACGGATTATCCGGAGGGCAAGCCGGAGGACAAGGAAGCAAAAGAGTCTGCCGATTCCACCGATGCCGTGAATCCGCCGGATGCAGACAGCGGCAGTGAGGCTGGACATTCTGCAATTCAGGACTATGTCGATACAGACAGCTCTGAATTCAAGGAGAAGTACAGCGAAAGCACAGAGGCTAAAGGCCTTGCCAGTGCCAAAGGCCAATCTTCCGCTAAAACCAAAAAAGACTCCGCCGATGAGAAAAAGTCCGATAGCGATGAATCCGCGGCCAAGTCTGATGCCAATGATAAAGTCTCCACTGAAAAGAGCAACAAGTCTACTGCCAGGAAGAAATCTGCGGCCACGGTTGAGGTGAAAGACAAAGAAGAGCAGAATGAAGAACCGGTTAAGGAAACCAAGGCCGCTCCAAAAGCAAAGGCGAAAGCCAAAGAAGAACAGAGTGAAGAACCGGTTAAGGAACCCAAGGCCGCTCCAAAAACAAAGGCGAAAGCCAAAGAAGAGCAGAGTGAAGAACCGGTTAAGGAAACCAAGGCCGCTCCAAAAGCAAAGGCGAAAGCCAAAGAAGAACAGAATGAAGAACCGGTTAAGGAATCCAAGGCCGCTCCAAAAACAAAAGCGAAAGCCAAAGAAGAACAGAATGAAGAACCGGTTAAGGAAACCAAGGCTGCTCCAAAAGCAAAGGCGAAAGTTAAAACCACGGCCAGCACTGCGAAGAGTACGAAAGCCAATACTGCTCCCAAAGAAAAAAAAGACAAGGACGATAAGACGATGAACGTTTCTCCACAGGATGTGAAGAAGCTCCGGGACAAAACCGGAGCCGGAATGCTGGACTGCAAAAACGCTTTAATTAAGGCTAACGGCGATTTTTCCGCTGCAGAAAAAGTGTTGAAAGAGCAGGGGCTGGCAAGTGCCGACAAGCGTGTCGGCCGGGCTACCAACAATGGCTCGGTATTTACTCTTATAGAGAATGGTAAAGCCGCCATGGCGGAGCTTACCTGTGAAACAGATTTTGTTGCCAAAAATGACGTATTCCGCAGTGCGGGGGAAAAAATAGCTGCGGCCGTTATTGCGGCAGGTTCCGCCAAAAAAAGCACGGACATTGAAAATTTAGCCAAAGAAGCGATAGCCGTTCTTAAGGAAAACATGCTTGTCGGAAGGATTGTCTATTGGGATTGCGCCGAAGATGAACTGGTTAGCAGCTATGCCCATAACGGCGGAGTTATCGGTGTTATGGTTAAGCTCAAATGTGAAAGTGCTGACATTGCGGCAAAGGAGGAGGTTAAAGCTCTGGCCTTTGATTTGGCGCTTCATGCCGCGGCATACAATCCGGCTTATCTCTCCAGGGATACCGTAGACCCGGCCTATATAAAGGAACAGGAAGAAATATTTTCCGTTCAGGCCAACAATCTTGGCGACAAGCCGGAAAATGTTCTCAAAGGCATTGTAAGCGGCAAGATGAAAAAACATCTGGCGCAGATATGCTTTGTGGAGCAGGGATTTGTCAAGGAAAACAGCAAGAGCGTCCAGCAGGTTATAGATGAAACCGTTAAGACTGTCGGCGGAAGCATTGCTTTGACGGATTACGCCTACATTGCCGTTGGACAGGAATAATCGGGAGCTATAAGATGCAGGACATAAAAAAGCACGCCGAAGACAGGATGAAGAAGAGCATAGATGCTCTCAAGGATGATTTTAATCTGTTAAGAACAGGCCGTGCTTCTGCGGCACTGTTTGACAAGATTCGGGTGGATTACTATGGAACGCCGACACCTCTGAATCAGCTGGCAAACATATCCGTTCCAGAAGCCCGGCTTATTGTTATTCAGCCTTTTGATCGGAATGCAGCCGGGGATATTGAGAAGGCAATTCTCTCATCGGAGCTGGGCCTCAACCCCGGCAATGACGGCAAAGTTATCCGAATTAGCATTCCGCCTCTCAACGAGGAACGGCGGAAAGATTTGGCGAAACAGGCTAAAAGTATTGCTGAAAATGCACGGGTGGCTATTCGCAACATACGGCGCGACATTAATGATCAGATAAAAAACAGCGAATTGTCTGAAGATGAACAGAAGCGGGTTACGGCAGATATTCAGAAGCTCACCGATAGCTATATTGAGAAAATCGGCGAAATGTTAAAGGCTAAAGAACAGGAAATTATGGAGGTTTAATGGCCGCCAACAATTCTCCCCTCCCCTCCCATGTCGGCATAATTATGGACGGAAACGGACGCTGGGCGGGTGAGCGGGGAATGCCGCGTACCAGTGGCCATAAAGAGGGACTGGAAGCCGCTAAGCGCATCGTGGCTCATGCTGCGGAAAAAGGCATACAGGTGCTGTCGCTGTATGTTTTCTCTACGGAAAACTGGCGCCGCACCCGGGAAGAGATTGACTTTCTGATGAATCTCATCCGCATACATCTGCGGCGTCAATATGATTTTTATCGGGAACATAAACTGAAAATTATCCACTCCGGGAACCTGGAACCGCTTCCAAAGGCTGTAAAGGAGGAAATTGCTCTTGCCGAAAGTGATACGGCTGAATTTGAAGGTATGAAGGTGAATCTCCTTGTCAACTATGGCGGCCGGGATGAAATTATCCGCGCCGTGAAGGGACTGGCCGCAAAGAAAGCGGATTTATCTTCCCTTACGGAGCAGCAGCTTGGCGAGGGGCTTGACTGCCCTCTCCAGCTGGATTTATTGATACGCACCGGAGGGGAGCGGCGTCTGAGCAACTTCCTGCTCTGGCAGGCGGCATACGCGGAACTGTACTTTTCCGATGTGTACTGGCCGGACTGGTCTCCCCGGCATTTCGATGAGGCTCTTTCCTGTTATCAGTCCCGGCAGCGGCGCTTTGGAGGAACATAAAAGTGAAAAACGCCGTGCAGAGGATTATTCTCTTCGCCATTGCCATACCCGGATTCACCTTTCTCATTCTCCTTGTTCCTCATTATCATTATCTGTGGCTCACGCTACTTCTGGTTCTGGTTGGAATTCAGAGCGGCATTGAATTAAGAGCGATGATGGCGAATATTGCCCCTTCTCTGCCGCTTTGGACAATTTTCATACCCGGCGCGGCGCCTGTCCTGTCCTGGTTGGCTATTGCGGGTTTGATTGATGTTTCCCTTACCGTGCTGTGTCTTACCTGCGGGCTGATATGGGCCTTTGGCGGATTGGCCTTTCTGCCTGAAAACAGCTTTTCTTCCGGAGTACAGAGACTTGCCTCTCGATTGATGATTATCATCTATCCGGGATATTTTATCTGGTGGATTCATGCCATAAGCGGTTTGCCAGATGCCCGCACCGCTCTCTTTGTTTTCATGCTCACTATATTTCTCAACGATTCCGCAGCCTGGCTGTTTGGAATGCTTTTCGGGCGTCATCGCGGATTGTTTGCGGTAAGTCCGAATAAAAGCATTGAAGGATTTATCGCCGGAGTGCTAACTTCCACACTTATTATTATGGCTTCTTCCTGGTTTTTTCCCGCTCTACTGCCCCACCCCAACTGGCAGCTCCTTCTGGGAGGCACTGTATTGGGTATCTCCATCCCTATCGGCGACTTAACGGAATCTGCCTTGAAACGTGCGGTGGGGGTAAAGGATTCGGGGCATATAATGCCTGGGCGGGGTGGTATGCTGGATTCCATTGATTCAATACTCTTTGCGGCACCTCTGTATGTAATTTTTATTCGATTGGGGGGATACTCTCTTGCTTAGCGGTACTCTCCAGATTTTTTTAGGCATTTTAGGTTTGTCCATGGTTGTTCTCGTGCATGAATTCGGGCATTTTATTATCGCAGTGCTAACCGGTATACGGGTGAAAACTTTCTCCATAGGCTTCGGAAAGCGGCTCTTTGGGTTCAGGAGGGGCGAGACGGATTACTGTTTTTCCTTAGTGCCGCTTGGGGGCTACTGCCGCTTTTATGGCGAGGAAACATTCAAGAATGCTCTGGATAAGGATATGGACAGCATTCCTGTTTACAGAGGGGAATTTTATGCCGCCGCGCCCTGGAAACGCACCCTTGTATCCCTTGCGGGGCCCTGTGCCAACATCGTATTCGCTGTGCTGATATTCACCCTTATTGCCTGGATTGGTTATCAGTATCAATATTCCGAGCCAAGAATTATACTGCTTTCGGATTTTATGGATGGAGTCTGGCCCGCCGATGAAGCCGGTCTTCAAAGCGGGGACAGGATTGCCGAGGTGGACGGAGAGGCCATTGAGAGCTTTGAGGACTTGCGCCGACGGCTGATTCTGAGGCCGGGAGAGTCCATTCCGCTCAGCGTGGAACGGGGTGGACAACCGCAAAGAGTCAGCATAACGCCCCGTTTGGACAAGGAAAACGGCATCGCGGTAATAGGAGTATTGAACTGGACCGATCCGGTAATTTCACAGGTTCAGCCCGGTTCCGCCGCCGATAAAGCCGGTTTTCAGCCGGGCGACAGAATAAGCGCAGTGAACGGTGTGCCTGTTTACCATGCGGCGGGGTTTTACAAGAGCATAGAAGCTGCGCGCTCTCCTCTTGCGGTGGATTTTATCCGCGAAGGCAGGCAGCTTTCCACGCTGCTGAGTCCAGCTGGCGAATCTCCTCCCGGACTGGACTTTGTCAGACTGACAGGCCGATCTCAACAACGCAATTTTTTCGCATCGCTTTCCCAGGGTGCCGCGGAAACCTGGAATGTTCTGCGGGTAACCGTAAAGGGCATCCGCATGATGTTTATGGGCATTCGACTCCGAAACGCCGTGTCCGGGCCTATCCGTCTTATCACCTTTACTGGTGAAACCGTAATGTCCGGATTTCAGTTTGGTTTCGGCCCAGGTATGCTCAAAACATTCGAACTGATGGCCTTTATTTCTGTATCTCTCGCCTTTCTGAACCTCCTGCCCATACCGGTGCTGGATGGCGGGCAGATTGTCCTTTTTGTGGTGGAAATAATACGGCGGCGTTCCCTAACGCCGCATGTTATATACCGCTACCAGTTTATAGGGTTTATTATCGTGGTAATTATGGCAATAGCCGCAGCAATGGGTGATCTGCTGTATTTCCGTGCACAATAGGGGGAGTAACATGATATTTATGAAGCGATTAATTCTGCTGAATTTTTTGGCCGCAGCGGCAATGGTAAGCGCGGCGGGAGCCAACCGTATTGTTCTGCAAACCGGGCATGAAGGCAGCCCTACTGCCATGCAGTGGCACGCAAAAACAAAAAAACTGCTCTCTGTGGGAGTCGATGGAAATTTTATCGTTACGGACCCGATGAGCGAAAAAATAACTCACCGCTTCAGAATATCGGACAATCCTGTTCACCAGCTTCAAGCCGATCCAACAGCGGACAGGGTGGCTATCGTTACATCAGAAAATGGTTCGTATACAATAGCCGTTTGGGACTGGGGAGACGAAACAAAGCAATATGAATTGATGCTGCTTTCCGATCCGCTCTTTGTATCCTGGTCGGCAAAGAGCCGCTACCTCGTAGCAGGATTGATCGGATCGCCGAGCATGCTGGTATTTGACGGAAAAACCGGCAAGCAGCTTTCATACCTGAAAAACCTCCCCTCCCTATATTATTTTGGCTATATCGGTTCAACAGAATCTACCTTAATGACCTATACCCTGTCCGGTGCCCTTGAATACTGGAATATTCAGTCGTCTGCAAAAAAGCATTCCGCCACTACCCTGCCGGATCTGAAGGGCTTGGAAGTTATTCAAACCGGCAATAAATCCATGCTGTTTGCGCGTCAAAATGATCGTATTTTTCTTATAAACAGGGAAACCGGCAAAGTTCTGGATCAAAAAAATATTTCAAGAATGCAGGATGCCGCACTCGATCCCAGGGACGGTACAGTGGATGTCCTTGCCGGTTCGCCGGGAAGAACTGAAATTCATCAGTTTACAACAAATAATGGCCAATTCACCTTAAGCAATATCATTATCCCGGAGGCCTCATTCCGCAATGATTTACTCCTTCTGGCCAAAGGGAATAATTTTACCTGTATTGCCACAAAGTCCGGCAGAATGCTAAAAGTTTCAGGAAACGATGTTAAAATATTATCAGAAAACAATTTATGGAAACCGGAAGGGCTGGCTGTTACCGATAATCAGCTCTATCTCAGCGGTAATGAGAAGATATTCCGCTTCACCTCGAAGTTTTTTTCTCAAACAGAACGGATAAATCTCAATACCTTGAGCCGACATACACTGATGATTCAGGAAACCGGATTTGCCGACAGCGGTGCAGGTACCGATATTCTTCCGGACGGCAGAGTAATTGTCTGGAATAAAAGCGATGGAAATTTTGCCGGGAAAATACGCATATTTAATTTTGATCAGCCGGAAAATATCGTTAAAATTGACACGAACGGAGCTCTGAGCAAAGTGGATATTATTGATAGCTCAAGGATATTCACTGTTAATCAAAGCGGAACGGTTAAAATACTCGATATTGAGAGTAAAGCGAAGCTTATGGAATACTCGGCACTGGGTCTTCTCGATGCCGCTTATTCCCCAGGGAATTTTATACTCGCCGGACATTCGTCCAACACCAATGCCAATACCGCGCTGGAAAGCATTGATGTCAGTACCAGAGAGTCTATGCCGATTACTGACAATCGATTCATGGTTTACCGCGTTACCGCCGGTGCAAACGCAATGTATACTCTGGGACTTATTCGAAATTCCGGCAGAACCACAACAAAACTGTTAGCCCACAGTCTGGAAAATCCACAAAAATCACAAACTATAAAACAAGTCCATGGAGAGGATAGCAGCGCACTGATTTTTCCTCAGGCTGACGGCGGTTTATACAGCACGCTGGGCGGTATGGTAAGCAGAATCAATAAATCACAGGAGACTGTTTATTCCTGGAGCGAGCCCATTCGCGAGCTGCGCGAATACGGCAAGCAATTATACGGAATAGACACGACAGGGGTTCTTCTGCTTTGGGATACCAGTAAGAACACCGGGCCGCTGCTAAAAATTCATTTTTTCAAAGATGGTTCATGGTTGGCCCAAAAGCCGGGAAGCAATAAAATCTGGGTTTCAGAAGAGGCCGTGAATAATTTTATACTGTATCGAAATAACAGGGAATCCGATCCACGGAAAACAGCAGGCGTACGAATAATGCTTACCCAAACCGCCGCCGAAGATTGAATACCCGGTATGTCTTGAATTTTCCAGCGGCATAATTTATTCTGTAATTTATGTATACATCGAACAAACACCGCAATGTAACTTTTATTCTTGCCGGAATCTGCATAGCGGTATTTTTTATCACCTATCTTGTGCCTGGCATAAGCCGCTTGCTAGCCATTTCACCTTATGGATTGCTGCGGCTGGGTATGTTCTGGACTCCTTTAACCTACATGTTCGTTCACGGCGGAATATCCCATCTGCTGTTCAATATGGTGTTTCTTATTTTCATTGCTCCCAGCGTGGAGGAACGCATGGGAAGCCGGGAATTCACGGTTTACTATCTGCTCACAGGTGTTTTGGCAGGGCTGTTTTCCGTGTTCGCATACATGGCCTCCGGGGCGAACACCTTTATCGTTGGGGCTTCCGGTGCCCTTTATGGAGTGCTTCTCGCATTTGCGGCCTATTTCCCCCAGGCACGGCTCATGGTATTCTATGTTATTCCGATGCGTGCCCCCTATGCCATGGCTTTGTTTGCCGGTTTGGATCTGTTCATGCAGCTCCGGGGCGGTACGGGCGTAGCCCATCTTACCCACTTAAGCGGATTATTCTTTGGCTATCTGTACTTTCTCATCCGGCTGCGCATCGATCCTGTTAAGGAAATGAGACGCTGAAAGCACGGCTTTTCTTCCTGCTGCTCTCCCTGTCCGCTTCCTTTTCGCTGATGGCCAAACCCCTGCGGGGGGAACTGTGGCTGGCACCCAATTTATTGATTCTGGACAGCATTGTCGGAAATTCAATGCTTGGTGCTTCCATGGAGGAACGGCAGGAAGCCGCCATAAAGCAGCTCCTGGAAGATGCCCGCTGGGCCTTTTCCGGCATGCTCTACGGCTTTAACATACTCTGGAAACCCCCTTCACCCGAAAGAAATATAAAAGAAACCCTTGAAATTCAGCTCATCGGAACCATTCCCCGCGGGGATCCCCGTTTAAAGGTGATCTCCACCGTCTGGGAGGATGACATTCTCTATGTTCTTCTGGAATACCAGATGGATGAAACCCAGCAGCGTCGTCTGGAGGCCTGGAGGAGTCAGGCTCTGCCCTTCGCTGCCGGAAGCGGAACAGGAGATATCTTTGAAGAGCAACCCTATCGAACAGCAATGGAACAGGCTATTCGGGAAGCCATGAGAAGCTATTTCCGTGCCCGCTACTACAGCAGGCCAAGGCTCATTCAAGGCAAGGCAGGACTCCTGGACTTCCCCAAAGCCGGATTTTGGCAGGCAAGCATTCAGGCTTCTGTTAAGTTGGCCTTGGACATACCTCCACCAGAACCTTACTCCGTATATTAAATGGGCACCTTAACATACAAAAATAAACGGAAAATTATCAAATTATTCAGTTTTTCATACTAGTACATATAATGAATTAACCAGCAACATATAGTGTAAAAATACTAATTAAGGTAAACTAAGAACATTTCAAACGCATAAAATGAAAAAATAATTCAATTATTTTATATTTTTGCACATTTTCCTCTTGTATTGTTTGAATCTAATCTGTTACCATTATACCAATGGAGGGAGCTACATGAAGCAGGGCATACCTGAAATTGACAAGGAACGCTGCAAGGGCTGCGGCCTGTGCATTGCGAACTGTCCCAAAAACATTCTCGAAATGGCCAATGACATAAACAGTTTTGGTGCTTATTACACAATTTGCAGCGATGAGAGCCAATGTATTGCCTGCGGAGCCTGTTCGCTCATGTGTCCCGATGCCGCAATTGAAATTATTTTAAAAAGAGAGGTTGGCTAATGACTGAGTACAAGCTAATGAAAGGAAATGAAGCTATGGCGGAGGCCGCGCTGATTGCCGGATGCCGTTACTATTATGCCTATCCCATAACCCCCCAGAATGAAGTTGTCGCCTACATGGCAAAAAATATGCCGCGGGTAAACGGCACTTTTATTCAGGCCGAAAGCGAATTGGCTGCGGCTTCCATGGTAATGGGATCGGCGGCATCAGGAGGACGCGCCATGACATCTTCCTCTTCGCCGGGAATTACCCTGAAACAGGAAAGCATATCCTACATGGCCGGAGCCGAACTGCCCTGTGTTATTGCAAATATTATGCGCGGCGGCCCCGGACTGGGCGGAATTGCCGGCGCTCAGGGCGACTATTTTCAAGCCACCCGCGGAGGCGGGCATGGGGATTACAGAACCATAGTTCTGGCACCCGACAACGCCCAGGAACTCGCCGATTTCACCGTTGAAGCCTTCGATCTGGCCGATGAATACCGTACGCCGGTTATTATTCTGGCCGACGGCTATCTTGGGCAAATGTCCGAACCGGTAGTTTTACCGAAGCCCACGGGAAAAACCTTTGAGAAACCCTGGGCTGTTACCGGAGCCAAAGACCGAAAGCAGAATATTATCGTATCCCTGCTGCTGCATCCCGAAAATGTTCTGGAACTGCACAACTTACATCTTCAGGAAAAATATGAGCGGATAACTCAGAAAATCCGGCGATATGAAACCTACAAAACCGAAGATGCGGATTGGCTGCTGGCGGCCTACGGCACTTCGGCACGAATTGCCCAAAAAGCGGTGGATAAGCTCCGGGAAGACGGCATTAAGGCCGGGTTGTTCCGTCCGACATGTCTTTGGCCCTTCCCTGACAGGGAACTCGCTGAATGCGCCTCACACTGCACCCGCCTGCTTACGGTGGAAATGAGCCATGGGCAGATGGTAGAGGATGTAAAACTGGCTGTGAACGGAGCGATTGAAGTTGATTTTTATGGCCGTGCTGGTGGTGCATTGCCGACAGTAAAAGATATTATTGCAAGGATTAAAAACTATGAGCACTCAGAATTTACACATGTACAGGCGTCCTGAGGCACTTCTGAATGTCCGTACCCACTATTGCGCGGGCTGCGGACACGGCATTATTCACAAGCTGTTCGCGGAAGCTCTCGGCGAGCTGAATATTCGCGAAGAAACAATTGTTGTCGCGCCGGTGGGTTGCTCGGTGTTGCTGTACAACTACATCAATGTCGATGGGCTGGAAGCCGCACATGGCCGAACTCCGGCCGTGGCCACTGGGGTAAAAAGAGCGCAGCCAAATCGCATCGTTGTTTCCTATCAGGGCGATGGTGATCTTCTGGCCATAGGAACAGGGGAAACACTTCATGCCGCCAATCGCGGCGAAAACATTACGGTTATATTCGTTAATAACGCCAATTACGGCATGACCGGCGGCCAGATGGCCCCGACAACCCTTGTGGATCAGCGTACCCTTACCTCGCCAAAGGGAAGAAATCCCCAGGAAACGGGATACCCGATAAGGGCCTGCGAATTGCTCAGCACTCTGGAAGCCCCGGCTTACATTGAACGGGTATCCCTGCACAATCCCGGTGCGGTGAAAAAAACCAAAAAAGCCATTGTAAAAGCTCTACAATATCAGAAGGAAGGGCGCGGCTATTCCTTTGTGGAGATTCTTTCCATGTGTCCAACCAACTGGGGAATTGAACCAGCCGCCGGCGCGGACTGGATAAAAACGTCCATGGTGCCCTGGTTTCCCCACAAGGTGTTTCGCGACCGCCCGGCGGAAGCCGCGGCAGCCGGTGGGAAGGCATCGTGAATTATCCCACTGAAGAAATAATTATTGCTGGTTTTGGCGGACAGGGTATCCTGCTGGCTGGCAGGCTACTATGCGTGGCCGCCATGCGTCAGGGTAGGCAGGTTTCCCATATTCCCTCTTACGGTGCAGAAATGCGCGGCGGAACCGCTAACTGTTCGGTTGTGCTGAGTGCGGAGAGGATAGCCTCGCCAGTTATCGATATGGCAACAGCGGTTATTGCCCTCAACGGCCCTTCGGTGGCAAAATTTGAACCGCGGGTGCGTCCAGGCGGTATACTCATCTGGAATTCATCGCTGTGCAAAAAGATTCTTCCCGAGCGGACGGATATTCAGTCCATCGCCATTCCGGCAACCGAACTCTCTCTCACGGAAGGCACGGAGCGGGCGGCCAATATGGCTGCTATCGGTGCCCTTATGGCCCTAAAGCCCAAACTGATGACGGAAAACCACTTCAGTGCTGCCCTCGACGAGGTGGTTTCCGAGCGCAACCGTAGATACAACCCGGTTAATTTGCGGATTATGCAGGCAGGCTATGAGGCGGCATTAGCTATTATCAAGAAAAACTGACGGGTACCTCTGAAAAACAGCTTTAGGGTACCTCTAAAAAACAGCTTTAGGAAATTGACGAAGAAATTTTTTGTCGGGCGGCAAAGGGGAAGGATGAATGGGGAAGAGTGAAAAGTGATAAGCTACGTGAGCATTTTGACAACTTAAGGAGCGGCGGAAAAGTTCGAGTCAAGAACTAAATGGGGGTTTTTAGAGGTGCCCTGGATAATATACCGCTTATAACACGGTCTCGGCCACCCAAATCGCGGCGAATCGTAACAGTATGGAATCCGCCACTCTGAAGCAGTGTCCTTAGCACGGGCATTTGCCGCGGATCCGCCTCCAGAAGCAGAGTGCTGCCCGGTTGAAGATGCGCCGCCGCCTGGGGGATGAGCCTGCGAATCACACCCAGGCCATCCATATCCCCGCCGTCGAGTGCCAGTGGAGGCTCCCGCCAGCCCAGCGCCCGGCGTTCAGCCGTTTCCTCCGGCCTAAGGTAGGGGGGGTTGGCGACAATAATATCGAAACAGTCACTTAGCCCCTCCAGTAAATCCGATTGGATAAAATGCACTCTGCTACCGGTAAGTTTTTCATTGTTAAGCCGAAAATATTTTTTCGCGTCATCGGATATATCCGAAGCGGAAATATGCCATCCCATCCGCTCAGAAGCCAGGGCAATCCCTATGGTTCCCGGCCCGCAGCAGCAGTCGTGCAGGCGTCCCGAACTGCCCTCCGGCATGATTGCAAGCGCAGCCTCCACCAGGGTTTCCGAGTCCTGGCGGGGACACAGCACCCCCGGGCCAACTTGAAATTCCAGCCCCCAGAACTCCTTTACCCCGATAATCCAGGCCACCGGTTCTCCTGCCTTCCGCCGCCGAATCAGAGTTCGGAACCGCTTAATCCCCTCCCCTTCCACAGGCTCCCGGAGATTCATATAGAGCGTTTCGCGGGAAATACCCAGTGTGTGAGCCAGAAGCAGAGCGACATCGAGATGCGGCGTATCCGTATCGGCAGGCAGCAAAGCACCATGTCCCTCGCGGAGGAGATCGGCTAAAACCATTAAGACCCTTCAGAACACCTTCATTCTTTAATGGCCGACTCTATCGCGCTCACCTTCAGGGCATCGACTATATCATCTATTTCGCCCTGCATTATTTGCTCAAGTTTGTACAAAGTAAGATTGATCCGGTGGTCGCTTACCCGGTTCTGGGGGAAGTTGTAGGTGCGTATGCGTTCCGATCTGTCTCCGCTGCCCACCTGGCTCTTGCGTTCGGCTGCCCTCTCGGCATGTTTCTTGGCCTCTTCGGCTTCGAGAAGACGGCTTCTGAGCACCCGCAGTGCCTTGGCTTTGTTCTTTATCTGACTTTTTTCGTCCTGACAGATAACCACCAAACCAGTGGGAAGATGGGTTATCCGCACCGCCGAGTCCGTGGTATTGACACTCTGGCCGCCCGGCCCGCTGGACCGGTAAACATCGATTTTCAGATCGTTTTCATTGATTTCAATGTCGGTTTCTTCCGCCTCCGGAAGCACCGCCACCGTTACCGCCGAAGTGTGAATGCGCCCCTGCGACTCCGTAACCGGAACCCTCTGCACCCGGTGAACGCCAGACTCGTAGCGCAGGCTTCCGTAAACATTTTTCCCGCTTACCGAAAAAATAATCTCCTTGAAGCCCCCCGCCTCGGATGCACTTTCACTCATTACCTCCACTTTCCATTTACGGATTTCCGCATAGCGCCCGTATACCCGGTAAAGGTCGGCCGCGAAGATGCTGGCCTCATCCCCGCCGGTGCCCGCACGTATTTCGACAATAATGTTCTTGCCGTCAAGCGGGTCCCGCGGCACCAGCAGCAGTTTCAGGCGGTTCTCAATTGTTTCCAGTTCTTCTTCCAGCGGGGCAATTTCCGCCGCCGCCATTGCCTTGAGTTCCGCATCCGGCTCGGATTCGGCCATCTGTTTCGCGCCGCTTAATTCTGTTTTCCTGGCCTCATACTCCGCATAAACCTCCATGGTTTCCCGCAGATGATCGTATTCCTGCATGGCCTCCTTGTAGGCGCCGGGGTTTTTAGGCAGATCGGGATCCGCAATAACTTGTTCAAGTTCCCTAAAGCGCTTTTGAAGAGATGCAAGCCGCTGTTCCAGTAAGTTGCTCATAAGTGCAGTGTACAGGATATTGCCGTTCCGGGATAGATGGACAGTGGAAAACCTTTGCACCGAAAATTCACAAGACAATATTATGCCTTCTTCCCCGTTGACACAGCACCTCTGCTGGCTCACAATGAGACAAAATATTTAAAGGGCACCTCTAAAGGGCACCTCTAAAAATGCTTAAACAGGAGCGGACAATGTCGATAATTGCGGCGAAATTCGGCGGAACTTCAGTGGCGAGTGCCAAACAGATTGAGAAAATCGCGGCTATAATTCAAAAGGATTCCCGGCGTCGGGCCATCGTGGTATCCGCACCGGGCAAGCGCGGCAAAGAGGATGAGAAGCTCACGGATGTTCTTATTGACTGTTATGAGCTGGCCGCGCAAAACAAAGCATTTGCCCAGAGATTTACCCCCGTCCGTGAGCGCTTTCAGGCACTGGCCCGGGATTTGTGTATGAATGGGCTTATGGATGAATGGCTCAATGAAACGGAAGAACTTATTGCTTCCGGCGCGGGCAGAAGTGCCGTTGTTTCCCGGGGGGAATACCTGAATGCCCAGCTTATCGCACGCTACTTAAACTATGAGTTTGTTGATGCCGCGCAGCTCATCGAATTTGCCGATACCCGGAAGGTGAATCTGGATAAAACCGATGCGCGAATAGCTTCGCGGCTGAACCCGAATAAGCACTATGTGATACCGGGATTTTACGGAGCCCGCAGCACCGGGGAGATACAGATTTTTACCCGGGGCGGTTCGGATATAAGCGGTGCCCTTATTGCCCGCGGGATTGGAGCGGCGAAGTATGAAAACTGGACTGATGTCCCCGGTTTGCTGAGTGCCGATCCGCGCATTATCGAAAATCCGGCACCCATCCCGGAGATTAGCTACCGGACGCTCAGGGAGCTGGCTTTTCTGGGTGCCTCTGTTTTCCATGAGGAGGCTGTGGCTCCGGCGGCCTGTAGGGGCATTCCCATCCATATTCTCAGCACAGATGAGCCACAGCAGCCGGGAACCCTTATTTCAGCCGAAGATGGGAGGGAAGCTCTTGCCGCGGCCACGGCTGGACGCGGCGGGCTCCGCTGGGCGGAATTTAAAATCTCGGGGAGCAGGCGGGAGGCCATGGCACGCACGGCAAAAATTGCCGCCGAAATGGGCATATCCCTTTTTCATTTGGGACTGGGCAGCGAAACGGGACAGCTTCTTGCGGCTTGGGAAGGGAATTTCAATGATCTTTTCCGCGCCCTTGAATTGGAATTGGTATCCGAAACACCTGCCGCACTTGTGGGTATGGCGGGCAGGGGAACGGCCCGGAGCGCCCCTCTGCTGGCGAAGGTTTTATCCGCCGCCCACAAAGCGGCCATTCCGCTGCTGGGCTTGAATACCGCCTATTCACAGAACAGCTTTTTCCTTGTTGTGACCGAAGATTATTATAAAAAAACCACGGAAGTTTTGTATGAAGCTATGCGGGAAGCGCAGTGAAGGTAGTAATGTTATTATTTTTACTGTATAATTAACACCTGCCAGAACAAAAGCACCGGAGGTTCATTACAGTATATGTCAAACAGTCCTGATAATTTGAAAAGTATGGATCCTGAACTCGCGGCACTGCTGGAAGATACCTATACCTCGGATGAGATACCTGATTACTCTTCTCTTTTTGAAGAATCTGATGATAAACCTGATAGGGAAAAACCTGTTGAGGATCTGACACAGCTGGAATTCCCTGAAGTAACTGTATTCGAGCAAAAACCGGATCCTGTTTTTTCTGATGCCAATTATTATTCCAATGTATTAACCGGCGAGGGTGATATAGCCCAACAGTTTCACTCCCAGCTTCAGCTCTATCTCAAGGAACAGGATCCGCAGACCAAGGGAGTTTACAGGCAGAGAGTTATACAGTCCTGGTGGAATTTAATTATTCAGATTGCAGGCAGGTTCAGAAAAAGCAGCGTGGAGAAACAGTGGGCACTGAGGTATGGCTACCTGTTGCCGACTCTTGTCTCCGCTGAACAGCGTGCGATGCTGGCCAGAATTATCACAAAAAATGAGTACAATGAACCCATTCACTATCTTGACGAATGGCTTACACTGCTTATGGATGGGCATGTAAATCCTTTGGCCAGCGATGAGGTGGGGCAAGTAAAAAGGACACCGGGTAAGCGCATAAAAAAAGAACTTAGTGATGCCGAAGGGAAAAAAGATTCCCTGCTGTCTCTGCTGAATAACTTTCTTCTAAGACGGAAAGAGCTGGAAACTCGACTTGAAACAGACGTACAGGTACTCCTTACCCATAACTTTGTACCTGATTTGGAAGGTGTAGAAGAGGCATATCGGGAGGATCAGCGGAAGGCCATATATACCATGATGCAGATTCTCAGAGAACTGGAGCGGCTCAATCAGGATATAAAAGGTAATATTGAGAAAATTATCGACCTAAAACAGAAAATCAGAACGATGAATACACAGGTTGAAGCCTCGGACGAAGAAAGTGAAATAGATATACAACTGATTGAAAGCGAAATGAACAATATCAAGCAGCTGATAAAACTCTGCGTTGGACGTCAGGGGAATCATTTTCCTTTTTTGATGAAATCGTTTTTTGTATCCGATATGCAGATGCTTGCGACACGGGAGAATGTAATCCGCTGCATGAAAGAAATAGAGAAAATAGATGAAAGTTTATTCAAGCGTACGTTCAAAAGACAAACCTTGCGCATTGTGCCGCATACCATTATTCTCCCATGCTACGGAAATTATGGCGTGTGCTGGGAGCCTTTTGAACTGCGCAACCGGGCAACAAGCCGGGGACGAATTGCTATTCCCTTGTTTCCAAGGGATCTAAAAATTGCAATAATTTACGCACTGGCCGATTTGCGCTGGACCGTGGCAAAGGAAAGAGCGGCTCAATACTGGATGACGGAAGGACTCACTGGTGAATACTATCAGTATTTCACGGAAAGCGGCGGAAAAGGAGATGTGAAAATTCAATTTCAAAGCGACTACTTGCTCTGGATAACAAAGGAAGTGGAAGGTGTTCAGAAACTGGAAAGGGAAGCCCGCAACCTTTTTTGGCGCTTCATACCTTTTCCACAGCATATAAAAGATGTGCTACGGAACCGCGGATTTGTTTACAATGAGCTCTACAAGAAAGATATGAACCGAAGCATCTCGGACGGCTATTGATATTGCTCCAGTACCGCTTTCCGGCATGCCGCCTTGAAGGCATCCCCCCGTTCGAATTCATGGTTAAACATACCGAAACTTGTTGCACCCGGAGAGAGCAGCACGGTGTCGCCGGGTTCCGCGAGTGCCATGGCCCGTCCCACCGCCGCTTCCATGCTGCCGTAAGGGCCGTCTACCGCCCCGCCTAATGCTTTCAGGCGGGGCAGCCAGGCATCGGAGGCACTTCCCTGAAGCATAATAATGCGCTTTGGAATGGCCGCCGCCGCATCGAAGGGAGCAAAATCCAGGCATTTGTCGGTGCCGCCGGCAATGAGTATGAGCGGCATATCGAAGGAGCGCACGGCTGCTGCCGCCGCATCGGGAATGGTGGCCGCGGTGTCGTCGAAGAAGCGGATGCCCTTTGCCTCCAGAAAGCATTCCATGCGGTAGGGCACCCCGGAGAACTCGGCGAGAGCCGCACGGATAGATTCGCTGCCCATGCCCCAAAGCCGGGCAATGGCTCCGGCAAAGAGGGCATTCAGCCGATACGGCCTGCCGGGTACTCTTAGCGCTTTGGGCAATAATTCCTCTCTTTGCGCACCCTCACGGAACCAGCCGTGCCCCTTTGCGTCCAGCCATGCGGCACAGGGCGATTGCGGCTCGGAGCCATCGCCCACAAGCAATACCCGGCCCCTGGCCTCCAAAGCCCAATTCCATCGTGGGTCATCCAAAAAAACGCACCAATCTTCCCCTTTGGAATTTTCAAAGATAACCTTCTTGTCGGCTTCATAATCGGCGAAGGTGTTGTAGCGGTTCTGGTGATCTTTCATGAGGTTGGTAATGCAGGCCGTTTTGGGGCGAAGCAGGCCACGTCCGCGTAAATCGGCAAGCTGCCAGGACGAGAGTTCGAGGATAACCGGTTCATCGCCGCGCAGTTCGTTTACAAAGCTGAGCGGGCTTACGGTAATGTTCCCGCCAAGTCGCGTTCCCGGATAATGGCGGCGGAAGATGTGGTGGAGCAGGGAAACGGCGGTGGATTTGCCTTTGCTGCCGGTTACGGCAATAAGGGGAGAGCGGCAGCACTGAAGGAAGAGGCTTATGTCGGTTTCAATATTTTTGCGTCCGGCCAGAAGCGGTGCATCGATGGGCACGGCGGGGTTTTTTACGATAATGTCGGCTTCATCGAAATCCTTTTTGTCGTGGCGGCCAAGCACGAAGCGAATGCCCAGCCCATTTAGGGATTCCACGGATGCTTTCAGGGTGTTTTCGTCTCGCAGGTCGGTACATAGCACTTGCGCACCGTGTTCAGCCAGGTAGCGTGCCGCCGCCGCCCCGCCGCCGTGAAGTCCGAGTCCCATAATAACTATTTTTTTCCCTTGAAACGATTGCGCTGCCATTTATGGTATCATACCCTGCTGGGGAACTTGTGTCATCTGTTGGGGTTAATGGGTGGGCTTGAAGTTCTGGGGGGTAGGCTGGAGGTGTCAGGAAAGGGCTGTGGGCTTTTTGGGCTTTGTATGATATTCAGGGGGTGCTTCGCACGGAGGGCAAATCACGAAAGTGTATTTGATATTTCCTTACAAGACAAAGATATTCCAAGAATAATGAAAATTTAATAGTTCAGTGAAAACTTTCTATTGACAGAAAATCTATTCTGAGCATAATGGCACTATGAGATTCACTTTGAGAACAGAACAGAACAGAACAGAACAGAACAGAACAGAACAGAACAGAACAGAACAGAACAGAACAACAATACTGTTCTGCCACACTCTCGCCGTCTTCTAAAACATACAAAAATTCCCGGCTTGGCACCGGGAAAAAGACTGAAAAAAACCGATTTTACTCAACTCTCTCCAAACAGAAAAGCACAAAATTTTCATCCATTTATAAGCGCGAATTCTATCAATTCCACCTTTCGGATTTGCCCACAGGAGGGAGCGCGTTTTCCAAAAACAATTTTTTCAATCCTTTCATTTTTTTCAAAAAAACAAGAATGGAATTTCACTCAAGAAAAGAGTGTAAATTTCATGGCTATTCAATCTCGGGACAAGGCCGGTGTTACTGGCTCTTATATAATGGGCACCTCTGGAAAATTCCCTGCGAGGGAATCTACCGGGATGCCAATTTTTTTGCAAGGAGTTGATAAAATGAAATCAACAAAATTCCTGACGGTTTTAGGGCTAGCTGTTTTCTTTCTAACAGCATTGTCCCTAATTTTTATTGGATGTGAGTCGGCAAGCACCCCCGCAGACAAGGAACCGGGTGCGCCCACGGCATTAACGGCAACACCCGGAGACGGCGGAGAGGTAATTCTCAGTTGGCAGGCTCCAGGCGATACAGGCATTATCGGCGGAGATGGCACGGCTGGTACTATTACCAGCTACACGGTGTATTACAGCACAACGCAGGGATTTGCCATAAGTGATACCGGTGTAACGGCAAAAGATGCGGGTACCGCTTTTACCTACACTATTACCGGCCTGTCTCCAGAAATTCCGTATTACTTCAGGGTAACGGCATCCAATGCAACCGGAGAGGGTGCCCCCAGCCCCACCGCAACAACAAGTTTGCCTGTTACTGTAGATTCTTTTAAGATTACAGAAGTAAGCAAGCCTGCCGTATCGCGCCGCTATCATTATGCCTACTTTACCATTGCCTCTGCCGATGGCTTAGACTTGGGCACCTACAAGTTTGGCCTTAAAGCTGCAAGCAGCCCTGCCCCTACCGCGGCAGAGTTATTGGCCGGAGATGGCATTTACCGCCGGGTGGACGGCACCTACACCCGCGAATTCTTGTACTACACACTGGATTCAGGGATAGGAGACTATATTTCCGGCAATTCGGTTACAGGAACTATACAACGCCATGGCTATGTTGAACTTGGTCAGGATGGCAACCCGGTTCCTGGAAGTGTCCCGGTTGATGTAGATAAATACCTGCTGAGCCCCGGTAGCTCCTACACCCTGTATGCGGTGCATGAGGATTCCGGCGAAGTGTTTACCTTTGATACCACTTTTACCACCGATCCCATTGACGCTACCACCACGGCCATGGGAAACGACGTGTTTCCCGATAATGAATGGGATGCTTTGAATGAAAAATATTTCTATTGGGATACCAGAGATTCCCTTATAGCATTTGGTATTTACGTTACAGGTGAGGCCTTGCTTAATCTCTCTACTACAGTAGAGCAAGTCAGTCTAGCATCATTTGTTGGTTCTGCTGCAAGCTCCTCGGTAAGTATGGGGGCTGTTACCCCCCAGTGGACTCTATTGCAACCTTCCCAGTCTACTGACGGCAACTCCACTTATGCGGATATAGGCGGAAAACAGACCTCTATTAGTATATTGTGTCTCCCTCCAAAAAGTATTTCAGCAGCAAACAAAGTACCTCATTTGAAAGCAGACGTTGCTTATCTAAGTTCTTCCGGCTTACCCAATGATACGTTCATAATTTATTATCGCAAGGACTATCCTATCCTAATTTCCTCCTTAACAGTTACCGCAAACGCTACTGATTACGAGGTAAGCTTTACCGGGGATAATGCCGCGGAAATTACCCTGCCTGCGGGAGAAAGCATTCCAGCCAGTCTTACGGTAAAAAGCCTAACCCTGTACGAGGGCGTTACTGGTTTGGCACTTAATGACAGCCTAACACTCACTTCGGGAAGTACGGAAATTGCACTAACGAAAGATGAATTGGAGTATAAATATACCATTACGGTAAAAACGAATTAGTTTTTCAGGCTGGAGGCTCGGTTCCCGGGTCTCCAGCCAACTCCTTTTTTGTCCACCTGCCTGCGCCGAGGCTTCGGCAGGCACCTGTCTGCTGAACAGGCAGGCGATAGTGTATTTGATATTTCCTTACAAGACAAAGATATTCCAAGAATAATGAAAATTTAATAGTTCAGTGAAAACTTTCTATTGAAAAAAATCCATCCTGAGTATTGACTAATTTTTAATAAAGTGTCATACCAATCCTGAAACACTGATTTGATGCGGTTTCAGGATGTCCCGCAGATGATGTTGCCGTATTTGTTTCCTTATAATCGCATTCCAGCGTAATTTCAAGGAGGTAAATGGATGAATACCATTGTGTTAGTCGTTATAGGCATTGCCGCCTATGTTCTGGGTGTAATACTGTATTCGCGGTTTATCAGCAAAGGAATCTACAAGCTAAGCGAATCCTTTAAAACACCTGCGAATGAGATGCAGGACGGTGTGGATTATGTCCCCACCAACCCCTATGTGCTGTGGGGGCATCACTTCACGTCCGTGGCTGGAGCAGCCC
>MUIB01000051.1 GCA_002084135.1 Spirochaeta sp. LUC14_002_19_P3
AGCCCTTGGAGCGCTTCTTATATATATAAGGAGTGCACAATGGGCAACAATAAAAACAAAACGCCGCAAGACACAGGGCAAGTTAAAAAGAGCATCGACCACGATTCCTTTTTCAAAAACATTATCAAGGATTATGGCGTCCAATTTCTTGAATGGCTATTCAAAGAACTCGTTGCCGTTCGGGGCGGTATAGTAAAGCATGAAGTGCTCAGCGAGGAGATGGGCCAAAACTTTCCCCTCTACGGAAAAATCCGTGCCGATGCGGTGGTAAAGTATACTTTCGCCAAGGGCGAACTCATTCTGGTACTGTTTGAATTCAAATCCAAGAGCAGACAATTCGACATAGACAAGTACCTCTACTACTTCGCCCACCTGAACTATCGTTTCCCAAAGGTTCCCATTCTGCCGGTTGTGATATTCAGCGACAGGAAGAAACCACGCAATCCCCCTCCTACCGAGCTGAAAAAGGAATACTTTGGGAAAACATTTCTGCACTTCCAATATCATCCCGTCTACCTGAAAGACTACAAGGCGGCCGATTACACCAATCGAGATAGCGAGATGGATAGGCTACTGGCCTTCTTCATGGACAGGGGTGCATTGACACTTAGAACTATTTTTATGAATATTCTTAACTACTTCGGGAAGAAGAATGCTTCTGACAGGCTATTGAAATACTTACATGAGCTGGAATATAATTTCATGAAGGAAGACAGCGCGGGATATGAATCATTTCATAAATCAGAAAAGGAGGACAAAATGTCTCAGTTATTTATCAGCGACATGGTACAGAAAGGCATAGAGCAAGGCATAGAGCAAGGGATAGAGCAAGGGATAGAGAAAGGCATGGAGAAAGGCATGGAGAGAGGTATTCATCAAACAGCAAAGAACCTCAGGGATACAGGGATAAGCATGGACATTATCAGTAGAGCCACTGGTCTTACGATGAAAGAAATACAGAAGCTGTAAGATTATTAGTGGGTAGTGGCTAGTGATTAGTCTCGCCCGCGCTGATAGTATTGATTACTTTCGGAAAAATACTGTACACAGGCTATTGCAATGCATACAAGAGCTTTAGAATGCGGCTATATAGCGTCCTCATTACCAGACATTCGTAAACTGTGTTAACATTTTCATGGTCTGGGCCGGAACTTCCAGGCTAAAACTTCAGATTAAAGGGCAGATCGACCAGATTTTTATTTTGGGCCATGCTTGTAAATGAATTATGAGGCAATTCGCCCCCTTGACAGAAATAGTCATGTATTATAGCATTGAATTTGGAACAAGAATAAGGAGGCCCCTTCTTGAAGGAAGAAGCCATTGAGGTGGAAGGTATTGTCAAAGAATCGTTGCCCAACACCATGTTTCGCGTTGAGTTAAAAGCTGGTCATTTAATTCTCGCCTATCTATCCGGGCGAATGCGCAAGCATTATATCCGCATCGTACCAGGAGATAGGGTAAAAGTAGAACTTTCCCCCTACGATCTCACCCGAGGGCGCATAGTGCGTCGGGAACGGTGAGAAGGTCAATGGCTATCAGTTAATTTCTAACAGGCAAAGAGGCTAGAAAATACCGCAGGCAATCTGCATCAATCCTTCAGGGATGCCAGTCAATTCCCTCAATTCGCGTCCTGCAGGATTCGAACCTGCGACCTACGGGTTCGAAGCCCGGTACTCTATCCAGCTGAGCTAAGGACGCCCAAAAGGGTGGATGACGGGATTTGAACCCGCGACAACCAGAACCACAATCTGGTGCTCTACCACTGAACTACATCCACCACGGTTTTATGATTTGTACACTTCTATAGATTGTCTGTCAAGAGCTTTTTTGGAAGATTGCAACGGTTGCTGCTCTTATCCCCAGAGTAAACCGGACTTACTCCAATGCACATAACCGTAGATGCCTATCCATGTCCAAAAATGAAATATTTCGCTTGCGATTTTAATCATTGATACAAAAATCCAGGAAACCGACTTTGCTTGAGCATGAATAGCGGTGAAATTCGAACCTTAAGCCTGAATCTGTCTTAATGTAATTATTTTTCCTAAAAACAAATAATTTATTTTAACAAGCGAAAAACTGCTACTATGTTTTATTGTGTTAATGCAATAAAATCTTCTTGACTTTTATCCCGATATTTCCCATATTATACTCAGAGGAGAGTAAATCATGAAAAAAATGCAATTTTTCACCCATAAAAATGGGCTTTTCGGATGTATGGCAGGAATAGTTCTGCTGATCGTGGGATTAACCGACTGTTCGCAGGGAGATAACCCCACTCCCTCTGCCTTTTCTGCCGTTTTTAAGGATGGAACCGGAGGGGTTGATGGGCTTGATGCTGCCCAATCTGTGGCTGTAAGTAAGGATGGGAAAAATGTCTATGTAACAGGAGGCTTGGATAATGCCTTGGCGGTATTTACCCGCGATACCAGCACCGGGTCCCTTACCTATTCTACTGTTTTTAAGGATGGAACTGGGGGAGTTGATGGGCTGGGTGATGCTGTTTTTGTGACTGTAAGCCAGGATGGGAAAAATGTCTATGTGGCAGGTTATGGTGAAAATGCCCTGGCGGTGTTTAATCGTGATACCAGCACCGGGGAACTTACGTATTCTGCTGTAATCAAGGATAACGATGCCCTTACAGGTGGAGGAAATGTTGATGGGCTAGAGGGTGCTACTGCTGTGGCTGTAAGCCAGGATGGGAAAAATGTTTATGTGGCAGGTAGAAGCGATAGAGCCTTGGCGGTGTTTACACGCGATACCACCGGAGCCCTTACCTTTTCTACTGTTTTTAAGGATGGAAGCGGAGGGGTTGATGGGATAAATGGTGCCAGTTCTGTGGTTGTAAGCGAGGATGGGAAAAATGTCTACGTGGCAGGTTCTGATGATAATGCCCTGGCGGTGTTTAATCGTGATACCAGCACCGGGGCCCTTACGTATTCTGCCGTAATCAAGGATAACGATGCCCTTACAGGCGGGGGAAATGTTGATGGGCTGGAGAGTGCCCGATCTTTGACTATAAGCCAGGATGGGAAAAATGTCTATGTGGCAGGATCCCTTGATAGTGCCTTGGCGGTGTTTAATCGCGATACCAGCACCGGGGTCCTTACCTTTTCTACTGTTTTTAAGGATGGAACCGACGGGGTTGATGGGCTGGATGGTGCCTGGTCTGTGGCTGTAAGCGAAGATGGGGAAAATGTCTATGTGGCAGGATGGGAAGATAATGCCTTGGCGGTATTTACCCTCGATACCAGCACCGGTGCTCTTACGTTCTCTACTGTTTTTAAGGATGGAACCGGAGGAGTTGATGGGCTATTTCGTGCTTCTTCTGTGGCAGTAAGCAAGGATGGAAAAAATAGCTATGTAACAGGTTATTTGGATGATGCTGTGGCTGTATTTACATGGAAATAGCTGCTGCCAAACATAGCCCAAAGGTGTAAAAGTCTATAAAATGGGCGGTTACAAACCGCCCCAACACTCAGCAGGCCAACACCAATTTTATTCCCAAACGCGGGTATGCAATTCACAGAGAATGAATTATCCTTAATACACCAGGCATGGCGGACCCTACTGATAATGTTTTTTTTAGAGGTGCCCTTAACTTTAACTGGACATCCAAAATGAATTCCGATAGAATCCACAACAGGAGGAACAAATGACGGCATCATGTACAAAGATGAAATATCTTGTTTTCACTGTTATTTTACTTACTGTAATCCCCGCGCTGTTTATTGGTTGCGGGTATAACCGCATGGTTACCTACGAAGAAGGGGTAACTTCGGCCTGGGCTCAGGTAGAAAACGTTTACCAACGGCGGATGGATCTTATTCCCAACCTGGTGGAAACCGTTAAGGGCTATGCCGCCCATGAGCAGGAAACCCTTACAGCCCTTACCGAGGCACGCAGCCGAGCTGGGGGAGTTATGAATATTGATGAAAATCTTCTCAACAATCCCGAAGCCTTCGCCCGTTTTCAGCAGGCTCAAAACGGCTTGGGTGCCGCGCTTCAGCGCTTACTGGTGGTAACCGAAAACTATCCAGACCTGAAAGCCAACCAGAATTTTCTGGCCTTGCAGGATCAGCTTGAAGGCACCGAAAACAGAATTACGGTGGAACGCAAACGCTTTAACGATGCGGTAAGGAATTATAACACCTATATCCGCCGCTTTCCCCAGGCCATAACGGCCCGTATAACCGGCTTTGAAAGCAAGCCCTATTTTGAAGCAGCCGATGGAGCCGAAACCGCCCCAAAGGTGGAATTCTAATGGCTTTTCTCAAACCTGAAGGACGAGAACGGATAGGACGCTGCATTGAAAAAGCGGAAAAAAATACAAGCGGGGAAATTGCAACGGCCATTATACCCGAAAGCGATGATTATAAAGACCGGGAACTGCTGGCGGCCATTGTCTGCGGGGTAATAGCTTATATTCTGCTGGTTATCTTCTCCGATCCTTTTGCGCGGCTGCTCGACAAATGGAGCTGGTTCGATTCCCCGCGGCTTCTTCCCTTGTCCATGCTCACGGTTACCCTGCTTACCGGCTCTCTGAGCTATGCGCTGGCGCAGATTCCGGCACTGGACAGACTCATTGTTGGCAGGCGTGTTATGGCCGAAGCCGTCCGCAATCGGGCGCTGCGGCACTTTGTGGAAAGCGCCGTTTACGACACCATCGACCGCACCGGCGTACTCCTGTTTATTTCGGTGCTGGAACGTCGGGTGGAGCTAATCGCCGACAAGGGCATAAGCGCGAAGGTGGATAATGCGGCCTGGGAGTCCATTGTTGGCACTCTGGTGAAGGGCATTCAAGAGAAGCGCATAGTGGAGGCCCTGGAAGAGGCCATAGCAAGCATAGGTGCCATTCTCGCCGAACATGTCCCGCCCCGCCCCAGCACGGTGAATGAACTGAGCAACCTTCCCGCCGATCTGGAAAAGGGGAGCTGAAAATGAAAAAATTATGTTTTCTGGCCATTTTTTTTATGCTGACCTTTTCCACCGCACTCAGTGCCCTCAAGGTGCCTCAACTAACCGGCCATGTAAACGACTACGCGAACCTTTTGTCCGCTTCCGCTTCCTCCCAGGCGGAATCCTACCTCAGTGCCATTGATAGATCCGGCATCGCTCAAATTGCCCTGCTCAGCATCCCTTCCCTGGAAGGGGAATCCCTAGGGGCTTTTTCCATTCAGGTTACCGATGAGTGGGCCCTGGGACAGGGGGAAAAAGCCAATGGCGTTCTCCTTCTGGTATCCCTGGAGGATAAAAAAATCCGTATCGAAGTGGGCTACGATTTGGAAGGAATTCTTACCGATGCCATAAGCGGCTACATTATCCGCACCGCCATTGTTCCGCAGTTCAAATCCGGGAACTATGAAGCGGGCATTCTCAGCGGTATTGAGGCCATTGGCAAACTTGTAACTGGCGAGGCCGAAATTTCCCCCCAGCAGGTAGAACAATCCAGCGCCCGGAGCGGGGGAGGATTTTCGCCGATATTTCTAATATTTTTCCTTCTTATTTTCCTCCTTACCCGGATGGGCAGTTATCGCAGCTATCGGCGGCGGGGAATTTCTCCGGGAACGGCCTTGTTCATGGGAATGCTCATGGGAGCCGGGAGCCGAGGCGGCTATCGAAGCGGGGGCTTTGGCTCTTCGGGAGGAAGTTTCGGCGGCGGATTCAGCGGAGGCTTTAGCGGCGGCGGCGGATTCGGCGGCGGCGGTGCCAGCGGAGGCTGGTAAACTTCGGCAATAAAATACACGGCGCGGGAAGAACCATGGGGAAAAGTATGTACCTGTGGGCGCCAGAGGTCATGCAAAACAATAATATCCTCAGGGCACCTCATCCTTCTTTTGGGGTTCTGCCGTTCCGGTATTTCCGGCACAGTTCCAGCATGTTAGTTGCCGTTTACTGGTAAATTTTGTTATTTTAAGATAAACTCAAGAACGATGGGAGGAATCCATTGGATAAATTTACCATAAAAAGCCGCGAAGCTCTGGAAGCCGCCGGAAAAATAGCCGGGGACAGCGGCCATGCGCAGCTTGATATCGATCATATACTTACCGCTTTGGTGCGGCAGGAAGATGGAATTGTACCCCATCTGCTATCTCGTTTGGGCATTGCCTCGGGACAGCTTGACAAGGAATTGCAGGCCCTGCTCGATGCCAGGCCTCGCGCTTACGGCGATACCGTGCAGATTAAACTCACGTCCAGAGGGGCCGCCGTTCTCAAAGCCGCCGAAAAGGAAGCCGACAAGCTCAAGGATGAATATGTTTCCGTTGAGCACTTACTCCTGGCCATTGCCGATTCCCAAACACCCGCGGGGGAGCTTCTTAACAAACTCGGCGCAGGCCGCGGCTCCATACTGCACGCCCTCAAAGAGCTACGCGGAGGCCGGCGGGTAAGCGATGAAGACCCGGAGGGCAAGTTCCGTGCGCTGGAAAAGTACACCATTAACCTTACCCAGCGGGCGCGTCAGGGCAAGCTCGACCCCGTAATAGGCCGCGACAGCGAGGTGCGCCGGGTTATGCAGGTGCTCAGCCGCCGCACCAAGAACAACCCCGTGCTCATCGGCGAGCCCGGCACCGGCAAAACCGCCATTGTAGAGGGGCTGGCCTCGCGCATCGTGGAAGGCGATGTGCCCGATTCCCTAAGGGGCAAGCAGCTTTTGGCACTGGACATGGGCGCTCTGGTAGCCGGTGCCAAATACCGGGGCGAGTTTGAGGAACGTCTCAAAGGGGTAATTCAGGATGTTTCCGCCTCGGACGGCAAAATTGTTCTGTTCATCGATGAACTTCATACCGTTATGGGTGCCGGGGCCTCCGAAGGCGGTACCGATGCCTCCAACCTGCTCAAGCCCGCCCTGGCACGGGGTGAACTGCACACCATCGGTGCCACTACCCTCGACGAATACCGCAAGCACATCGAAAAAGATGCCGCCTTTGAACGGCGTTTCCAGCAGGTGTTGGTAAGCGAACCCTCTGTCGAAGACACCGTGGCCATCCTGCGCGGCCTAAGGGAGCGCTATGAAGTCCATCACGGCGTGCGCATCCGCGACGAGGCCCTTATATCGGCCGCGTCCCTCTCCGACCGCTACATTACCAGCCGCTTCCTGCCGGACAAGGCCATTGATTTGGTGGACGAAGCAGCCAGCCGCCTGAAGATGGAAATAGAAAGCCAGCCAGTGGAGCTGGACACCCTGGAGCGGAAAATCCTCCAGCTTAAAATTGAAAAACAGTCGCTGGACCGCGAAACCGATCCGGCCTCCAAAACCCGCCTGGGCACGCTGGGACAGGAGCTGGCCGATCTGAGTGCCAAACGGGACGCTTTGAGAGCTCAATGGGAAAACGAAAAGGGTGCCATTGAGCAAATTCGCGTTATCAAGCAGAAAATCGAAGAGCTCAACGAACAGGCCGCGGTCGCCTCCCGCGACGGCAACCTCGCCTTAGCCGCAGAAATTCTCCACGGAAAGCTTCCGGAGGCGCAGAAAGACCTCGCTGAAAAAACGGAACAATTGAAATCCCACCAGGGCGAAAACAGTCTGTTAAGGGAGGAAATCGGCGAGGAAGACATTGCACGGGTGGTTTCAGCCTGGACAGGCATTCCGGTATCAAAGATGATGGCCTCGGAGCGGGAAAAATACCTGGATCTGGAAAAAATTCTCAAGAAGCGGGTGGTAGGTCAGGAAACCGCGGTGAGTGCCGTAGCCAACGCCGTGCGCCGCAACCGCAGCGGTTTGGCCGATCCGGGGCGTCCTTTGGGATCATTTATATTCCTGGGCCCCACCGGGGTGGGTAAAACCGAACTGGCCCGCACTCTGGCGGCCTTCCTTTTCGATGATGAGCGCGCCTTAACCCGTATTGACATGAGTGAATACATGGAAAAATTCGCCACTTCACGGCTGGTGGGTGCCCCGCCGGGCTATGTTGGCTACGAAGAGGGCGGCCAGCTTACTGAAGCCGTGCGGCGGCGGCCCTACTCGGTGGTGCTCTTCGATGAAATAGAAAAGGCCCACCCCGATGTGTTCGACCTGCTCCTTCAGCTTCTCGATGATGGCCGCCTTACGGACAGTCAGGGCCGGGTGGTAGACTTCCGCCACTCCATCATTATAATGACCAGCAACCTCGGCTCGGAGGTAATTCTGGAAAAAGGTGTAAGCCCGGAAACCCGCGCCGTCCTGAACAGCCGTCTTAAAGGATCATTTAAACCCGAATTCCTGAACCGCGTAGACGAAATTATAATCTTCGATGCCTTGGCCGAGGAACAGCTCGGTGCCATCCTCGACATTCTTCTTGCCCAAACTGCCGCCCGCCTGAAGGAAAAGCACCTGAGTTTGGAATTCACTCCTGCCGCCAAGGCTCTCATTGCCCGCCGCGGCTACGATCCGGCCTTCGGTGCCCGCCCTCTCCGCCGCGCCATCCGCGATCTGGTAGAAAATTCCCTCGCCAAAATGCTCCTGGGAGGAAAATTCGCGGAAGGGGATAAAATAAAGGCCGATGCAGGGGAGGAAGGGCTGAAATTTTACAGAGGCTGAATGAGGCAGGTGTTGGAGGGGCAACCGGGCAAGGGCCAGGAATGATCTGCCCCTTGCCTGTGAGCTGCTGATGCAGTCCCTCTGAAATTCACAAAGGAATTCCTGGAGGGAGCTGTTATTAAATAGCGGCGAAAAGAGTTGCCAGTTCAGCCATTCTGGATGAATAACCCATTTCATTGTCGTAGTAGCTGGTCATTTTTACGAGAGTGTTTGCACCAGCTTCCGTAGCGATGGTGTTGCCTGGTATCATCATGGAGCTCCAGGGTTCGCCAACGCAGTCCCGGGAGCATTCATAGTAGTCGCTCACATCGAGAATTTTACCCGAACGGGAACTTGCATTGATTTTTTTGGCTTTTTCTGCCACGGCGGCATTTATTTCTGCGACGCTGTGCTTGCCTTCAATGAGGTACACCACTTCGGTAACGGAACCGGTGTCGGTGGGAACGCGCAGGGCTGTTCCGTTGAGCTTGCCGTTCAGATGAGGCAGTACCTTGCCCACCGCAATGGCGGCACCGGTGGAAGCGGGGATGATGCTGTTCAGGGTAGCGCGGTTCTTGCCGCCGCCGAAAAAGTCCTGAACCCGCTGGGTGGCCGTGGCCGCATGGGTAGTGCACATTAGTCCGGTAATAACCTTAAAGCTGTCGTCAACCGCTTTTGTAAGCGGTGCCAGACAGTTTGTGGTGCATGAAGCATTGGAAATAATTTTATCCGCAGCGGTAAGGGATTCATGGTTTACGCCGATTACAACGGTTTTGGTATCGTCCTTGCAGGGCGCGGATATGATAACCTTCTTCGCACCGGCATCCAGATGCGCCTTGGCTTTTTCTGTGGAAAGGTAGAAGCCGGTGCATTCCAGCACCACATCCACATTGTGCTTGCCCCAGGGTATGCGGCTCGCATCCTTTTCAGCATAAACAGTTACCTTATGATCCCCAATCTGAATAATATTGTCGCCTGCCAGCTTTACATCAACCGGAAATCGGCCATGGATGGAATCCTTGGGCAGACCCGCTGCAATCTCCGCTGCCGGAACTAAATCGTTCCCGGCAACAATTTCTATTTTGTCGTTGTACTGGGAGGTTATAACCCGCATAACATTTTTACCGATGCGGCCCATCCCGTTAAACGCAACTCTGACTTTTGCCATATAATGGCCTCCTTGGAAATTATTTTCTCTTATGGAAAATGATAATACAGCATTATCGCCTTTGCTGCAAGGGGTGCCTCCTTTGAAGTTTGAAATATGAAAAATAATGGGCGGGGGGTGGCGTGCCGAGGGGTGATTGGGGTGAACGTGAAGGGGGAAAAGGCTGTTGCTTTGTTTTGGATTGCTGGAATTCAGGTGAATGCAGCGGATATGTTCTGGAGTTGCTATAGAAAAATGCCTATAAGAAGAGTTCCAGCGATACCTGAAAGAAATCCAACTATGCCGCCTATAATAAGATTAGTTCTGGATTTTCGGTTTTCACCCAATTCTTTCTGTTTTAGATGTTCATGCTCTTTGATTATTTCCGGTAAAGCTGTTTGATCGACAAATTTATAATATTCAAGGATTTTATCAAACCATTTGCCATAAATATCTTCATCATAGATGGGTTCTATATTAGTTCTGTCTCCGCGGGATGCTGCAATACTTTCTTCAACTTTATTTATAAATTCTAATATTTCTAAACGCTTCTGGCCAAGAATATTTACTGTGGCCAATCGATACTCGGCAGATATATTGTCCATTAACATACTAAAATCGATAAGAGAACCATCAACCAAATCATGGTGAGCATTTCTAAATGCATGACTGGCTTCCTGACATGAGGCATTAAACTTGTCCATGTCCTCATCTGAGGAAAGGTGGGAATAAGAAGCCTGCTCTAAAAGCTTTATAATAGCTCTAAGTGCATACCGTAATTCGTTAAGAACCTCTATGGGAGGAAAGGCGTTACCAGCGGTTTCATATTGCTTCTGCCTGACGGATATCTTCTTGTGAGAATCTATAAGATCAATGATTTTTTCATGAAAATCTGACAATATTTAATCTTTGTCATTCTGCCCGGAAGGAGTATACTGCAACCGCTCGTTGATAAAAGCCATTCTTTCTGCCTGGGTTTCTCGTCTTTTCTTCCATTCAGACGGGGTACGAAATGCGCCTCTTTGCAGGTACATATTTCCACGGGCCAATCGGATCGTTGTGTATTTTCTTACATTGTCACGGATTAACTGAGCTTTCTCTTCAACTGATAATTCAGACATGCTCTCCTCCTCCCATTTGGTTTTTAGATGTAGTTTCATATTACAGGAGAGCTTATTACAACATTGAATAATATGCAAGAGTAGTTTTTGTAAAAAAGTGCAATTTTTTTAATTTTTTTAAAAAATTCAATCCCCTACAGCAGGAACACCGCACTCGCACTCCCAAACGAAACAATCCCCTCTCAAAGCACCTGTCTGCTTGCAGCACACAGGTGGGGCTGTCTGGTGCAAAAGGCACAGGCAAAACCTGGCAGCCCCCAACACCACAACTAAAGCAGGCGGGGGGCTGATGTCTACAAAACCCCCGCCTCAAAATCGGCCTGAAAGGCTTCCAGGGCGGCCTTGAGCTGAGGCTTGTCTTTGGCACGTCGAATGGCGGCAATGTGTTTATCGCTGTCGCAGAGTTCGGCGATTTCCGGGACAACTTCGCTGTTATGCTCTTCGCGGTTTACCGCACCGGCGAAGATGAGCAGATCGACCGGGTCGTTGTCTGCATCGCCGAATTTGACTGGCTTGGCCAGGGTCATGAGGGCATAGCCGGTTTTTAGCACTCCGTTTTCCGGTTTGGCGTGGGGCATGGCAATGCCTGGTGCTATAACGTAATACGGGCCAATCTCCTTGTGGTTATTCACCGCCGCATCGACATAGGCACTCTTGCAGATGCCGCCGACGGTCATCATTTTTCCACAGACGCGCACTGCGTCTTCCCAGTCCTTCACCTGCGCCTTAACGGCGATGTTGCCCGAATCGAGCAGTCGTTTTATAAATCCTGCCATAATGTACTCCTTTTTTATATGTAGGGCACCTCTAAAAACCCCCATTTAGTTCTTGACTCGAACTTTTCCGCCGCTACTGCGTTGTCAAAATGCTCACGTAGCCCGGCTACGCTCCGCTTTTGCCGCCTTGTATCGACAAAAATTTCTTCGTCAATTTCCTAAAGCTGGTTTTTAGAGGTACCCATGTATTCCAAGTGACTTTTTACCATCAATTTCATTATGCTCAACTTTCGCACGTATTCCAAAAAATATACCAGAAACTCAAGCACAGGGAGCCGATGCGCCGATTCCCGTATGCGCGGGAATAACGGGAGCGTAAATATTCAAGCCAGTGCAATAAAATTCCTCCATAAGTTTCCTAGAGCTGTTTCTTATACGCTTCGGCAATCCCTAAGAGTGCATCCCGCTCCTCTGCGGCTTCGCCAAGGCCGGTAATGCGGGAAATGGCATCCGGGAGATTGCCCTTAGAGAGCAGTTTTTCCAGTTCACGGCTCTGCTCGTCGGCGGGATTGCGGTAGGCCAGAGCCGCGGCTATCACCTCGATAAGGGCGGCATTTTCCGTGCGGTATTCCAAAGTGCCCCGCAGCGGCTTTATGAGCCGTTCCTCCCGGCTCAGTTTCCGCAGCGGCTGGCGGCCTACCCGGGTAATTTCATCCCTCAGTGCCGGGTTGGCGAAGCGGGCAAGGATTTTCTTGATATACACCCTGTGCGCTTCGGGGTCGAAGTGGTGGCGGCGGACTAAAACCTCGCCGCTTTCCATCATGGCCCGCTCTACTGTAGCGTATAGGCTGGTATCGGCTATGGCTTCGCCTATGGTGTCATATCCTTTCCGTGCGCCCAGGTAGGCGGCGGCGGCATGGCCGGTGTTGAGGGTAAAGAGTTTGCGCTCCAGATAGGCCGGAAGTTTGTCCGTGCATATCATGCCCTCTACCGCCGGAATTGTACCCTTGAAGCCGCCCTTGTCCACAATCCACTCACAAAATTCCTCTACGCGAACCCGTAAGGGATCATCCAAAACATGGCCCGGCGGTACGATTCTATCCACTGCCGCATCGGGAAAGCCAATGTGCCTATCCGCATATTCCAGTTGTGGGCCGCTCAGTTCCTTCCTTACCAGCCTGGCCAGTTCGCTTGAGCCACCCACCATGTTCTCGCAGGCAATAATGTTAAGCGGCTCCGTTATGCCCCGGCTGTTTCTCAGGGCAATGCCCCGGACGATAGCAGGGGCAACAAAGGGGAGAATATTGGGACCCACCGCGGTGGCAAGCAACTCGGCGTTCGCGAACTCTTCGGTGAGCTCCACGCTGTCCGAGTGCAATGCCCGAACCGGGCCCACGGTAATGTCCGTCCGTTCGGCACCCAACACCTCCACTCCATACTCCCCCCGGCGGTTAATTTCGGCGATAATCGGCTCCTGCACATCGGCAAAGACAACCTTATAGCCCGAAGCGCAAAGAAGCGGCCCGATAAAGCCCCGCCCAATGTTTCCGGCACCAAACAGTATGGCCAATTTTTCTTTTTTCATAATGATCTTCTCCCTTATCCCATGAGCTGACTGAAATGACGCATTAAACTCTGCTGAATGTCTTCCCGGCTGCCCTCCGCAAGAACGGATGGGAACTCCGAATCCTCGCTGAGGGTTAAAACGATTTCCGAAAGCACCCGTCCCTCGGCGGTGTTCGCGCCGGGAGGGGCCGCCATAACCAGCAGCGAGTGCCCTCCCTGTTGCGCCTGAAGCAGTGCCGCACGGGGCGCGGAAATGGCCGCGGTTCGGCAGTGAAGGAGCTGTATGCCGTATTCCTCAAATACAAGACTGCCATATTCTTCCCGTTTTTGGAAGTCCTCCCGCAATTGAGACTCATCGAGAACAAAGGGCTTCAAAATCGATATAGCCTGCCCGATAATATCCCCCGAAGAATCCAGCGGACGGAGGGTAAAATCACGGAGCACGTCCATAATCGCGGAGAAGGATATTTCTCCAAAAGGAACCCGGCTGGAGACACCAGGCTCCAGCTCCGCCAGGCCATCGAACTCCTGTTCTTCCAAGCCCTCCGCGCTGGATTGCCGGGCGGTATCCCGTATCGCGCCTATAATTTCAGTTTGGCTCATGCCGGGGGCTATCAAAACGTGAGGGATGGAAATATCCGCGATGGGGAAGGTGGATATGAGCAGGTTGAACTGCTTCTGATTCCGTGCCAGCCTGCCCATGTCGTTTACCCAGTCGGTGTTGAACCGGGTACCGGCGGGAAGCGCCTTTACGGCCAGCCGCCGCAGGTAGTTGGTCATGCCCATGCCTTCATAGCAGATAATTTTCACCATCATGGCGGGCTTGCCGCGGCTACTGCGGCGTTCCAGTCGCGCCTCCAGGGCTAATATGGCCTCTTTGGCGTAGCAAATGAACCTGTCGGGGTTAAGACTCATTGTGCTGCCATTCAGGGCTTCGGCCATGTATTTGGCCATAAGCCCAGCCGCCGGGCTGTTTAGCGGATTGTTCCTGGTTTTAGGTTGCTCAAGATATGAGGCTAATTCCATGCGGTGGAGCGCGGCGGCAATAACCACCCGCAGATAGTCGATAAGCTGATGGTCGTCGTGGAGCCATATCCGGTGCTGCTCCTCGAGTTCGCCCAGGGTTAATTCCAGTGCTCTTTTAATAGCCGTGTAAAGACCTCCCAGGAGATCCCGGCTGTCGGTGTTGATTGCTCCTGATGGCTCAAGGCAGCAGAGCAGGGTAGCCAGAAACCCTGTTTCGCTCTCCAGGTTTGCTTTCGGCACATTGCCGCTGAAAAGTACACTTATCATCGTTTGGGCGCACTGGCGGTACAGCGGCGGCGTTTCCAGTCCGTTACAATCCTCCGCTTCGATAAGCATGGGTCCGCCCTCGATAATACGGCGGTACATCAGAAGCAGGTAGGCGGTAAGCAGTAGCTGGTAATGGGGGGAAAATGTCATTCCCAGAATTGGTACCGATGAGGAAATGGCATCTTCAATCAGCGGTATCCTCTCGCGGACTTTCAGGGCCCGCGAAAACCAGCCCCGTGAATCCGTATCGGTGAAGATCAGCATGCTTATCCGATGCGGCGGGAAAACAGCCAGAAGACTTTCCACGAAAAATTTCCGCGAAACGGCCTCTTCGGCCTGAATCCTTACCCCCACCCCTTTCTGTCGGAGAATTGTTATCTCTGCGGGCAGCAGGCCTTCGAGGAGTTTCAAATCGCCGCTTACCGAGGAATCGCTGATAAAGAAATCCGCGGCTATGCGGCTTAGTTTTACCCAGTCAGTCTCCAGAAGCAGGTAGAGAAGCATCATCATCGGTCTGATGGAAGGAGGATCCGCGCTTCCCGTAGCTGTTTGATTCAAATAATTCTTTGGGAGCTTATCGAGTAGCTTTACACCGAAGCCCCGGCGGCGCTCCAAACGAATATCGCGGTAGGAAAGACTGCGTTCCAGCGAGTCCAAATCGCGGTGAATGGTACGCACGCTTGAAGCGGTCAGGCGGGCAATTTCCTCGGCGGTAATGTATCCGTCCGCGGAATTCAGGGCCTGTAGAATTTCCCTCCGCCGCGTCTTCACGTCCCGTTTTCGCCTGTTAAATCGTCAATCCGCTGAGTCAGCAGACGCAGATTCTGATCGTGAAAATCGCTGATTAAAAGTTCATCGCGAATATCGGCCAGAAAATCGATGTCCAGAGTGGTAACAAGCTCCTTCAGGCGGGGAATATCCGCGCTGGAAGAGCTCAACTCCCTTACTCCCAGTGCCAGCAGAGCCAGAATGGTTTCAGGCCGACTGGCCATATCGCCGCACACGCCAAGAGGAATATCCGCGTCCCGGGCCGCCGTTACAATTCTGTCCAGAGCGGTTATCACCGCCGGGTGAAGCTCCTGATAAAGATTCACCACCCGCGGATTTCCCCTGTCTATGGCCAGAAGATACTGAACCAAATCATTGGTGCCGATGCTGAGAAAATCGCTCTCGCGGGCCAGCTCCCCTATCCGCAGCACCGAGGCGGGCGTTTCCACCATAATGCCCAGCGGCAGTTCAGGGTAAATATCCTGAAGAATGGCCCGTACCGCGCGAATCTCGGCCACCGTTACCACCATCGGAATCATGGCTTGAACCTTAAAGCCCTCGCTGTGAAGCCGCCCAACAGCCTTAAGCTGATCGGCAAGAATCTCCCTATGGCTCAAAAGAAAGCGGATGCCGCGCTCGCCCAGAAAGGGGTTCTCTTCGGGCCGCTGATCCGAATAGGGCAGCGGCTTGTCCGCGCCGCAGTCCAATAGCCGGATGGTTACTGTATAAGGCTGGAGTATGGCACAGATTTCGCGGTACTTTTCATACTGCTCATCAACGGTGGGGTAAGTATTAAAGGACATGAAGATGAATTCAGTCCGCACCAGGCCGCTTCCCTGTGCCCCCGCCTCCACGGCCAGACGGGCATCTTTGGCACTGCTGATATTGGCCTTCATTATCAGGGCTTCCCCGCTGTTCAGCCGGGCTTCCGTGTTTCGCGACCATTCCCGCTTAAGCTCCGAATCGCGCTTCAGGGCACGGTTGTTCTCTCGGACGCGCTTGGCCCTCTCATCGGAAATATTGCGTTCCAGCACTCCGCGGCCGCCGTCTACCAGGCAGAGTTCTCCGGGACTCACAGCCACCAGGGCTCCTTCGGCGCCGGTTACGCAGGGAATGGTAAGGGAACGTGCCAGAATTGCCGCATGGGACGTAGGGCCGCCGGTTTCGGTAACAATTCCGGCAACGTGTTCCAGATCCAGAGTAACTGTATAGGCCGGGGAAAGTTCCCTGGCTATGATAACGGATGGCTCGCTTAAGGATGCCACATCCAGAATATCGCCAAAGCATATTGCCTCAGCGAGGCGGTTCCCAATATCCCGGATATCCGCGGCACGCTGCTGGAAGTACTCCGAATCCATTTCGGCAAACTCGTCCGCGGTTTCTCCGCAGAACGTTAAAACCGCTTCAACCGCACTGATACAGGGCTTCCCTTCCAGTGCGTCCTGTACCCCTTCTTCGATATCTCCGCCGGTTAAAATTTCAAGGTAACCGTCGAAAATATCCGCTTCGTCCTGGCCTATCCGCTGTTTAACCAGCTCATAAGTTTTACGGTAATATTCACTGGTAACGCGCAGCCCTGTTTGAAACCGGGACAATTCCGTTTCCCGGTCGGTGGAACTTACCCGCATATCCGGCGGAATGCTCCGTTCCGAAAGAATAACAGCAGGGCCAACCCCCTCGCCCGGTGAAGATGGAATTCCCTTAACCACAGGCCTGCTCCTTACTGTACCAGTGCCGTAATGCTGGCCATCACTTCATTCTCATCAGGACCATCGCAGCGGACCGTTATTTTATCGCCCTGAACAATTCCCAACTTCATTATTTTCAAAAGACTCTTGCCGGGAGCTTCCACCCCATTCTTGCTCAGACTTACTTCCGACTGCCCCTCTTTTACAATCTTAACGAATTTATTGGCGGGACGGGTATGCAGACCCTCTTCATTGCCCACTTCCAGTGTTTTTTCAATCATTATTTTCTCCCTTGAAATGAATTGCCGGATTGGGATTATCCAATCGTCCGATGCTTATTGTCTAATCGGATATATTTATCGAAGCTGTGACAGAACTGTCAATATAACAATTTGGGACTTTCCTGCCTTTGGCAGGCAAGCCGCCGCCCCTCCAATCCTGGCTCCAACCGGGGCGGCGTACCCTGCAAAACAAACCTATTGCTTTCCTGCCGACAACTCTTTCACAATATCATCGTATTCTGGAGCATTAACAAAATTGGTAATACTGAAATGCCTGGCATTCGGCGCAGCTGCCCTGGCCCGTTCGGTCAGGTTGACATGAGATATAACCAACTGCGCATCCTGAGGCACCTCGTCTACAGAAGCGTGAACCACCTCAACATTCAGGCCTGCGGCCTTGAGCTTCTTGCGCAGGCGATTGGCACCCATCGCGCTGGAACCCATACCCGCATCGCAGGCGAATACAATCTTCTGCACGACACCTATGCCCTTAATCGACTTAACCTGATCCTTAGCCTTAGCCAAACTGGCGCCTGCTTCGTCTTCGCGCCTGGAGAAGCGTTTAACGAACGGCATAGCGACGAAGAAACTCACCGTCGCCGAAACGGCAACGCCCAGAAGCACAATAACGTGCATGCCCTTGGGTGCAACCGCCATCAGGGCAATAATACTACCCGGCGAAGGAGTGGCCACCAAACCAGCACCAAGAAGACTGAATACCAGAACCCCCGACATACCGCCCGCGATAACCGCAAGAATCACTGCCGGATTCATCAGCACATAGGGGAAATATATCTCGTGAATACCCCCGAAAAAATGGACAATAATCGAAGCCGGAGTGGATTCCTTCACCATTCCCTTTGAAAAGAACCAGTAAGCCAGCAGAACTCCCAGGCCGGGCCCCGGATTGGTTTCCAGCAGGAAGTAAATCGACTTGCCCAAATCCTGCACCTGTGCCGCCCCCAGCGGGCCAAGCACACCATGGTTTATCGCGTTATTAAGGAAAAGAACCTTGCCCGGTTCAATGAAAAGGCTGGCAACGGGAAGCAAACCCATCTTCACAATGGCGTCAACACCGCTCTGCAGAAAAGTGGTTAAGCCCAGCACCACCGGGTTGATCACCAAAACACCAAGAATGGCGAGCAAACCGCCGATAATACCAGCCGAAAAGTTATTCACCAGCATCTCAAAGCCAACCGGAATATGCGGTTCAACCATCTCATCGAACTTCTTGATAACGAAACCGCCGAGAGGCCCCATAATCATGGCACCCAGCAGCATGGGAATGTCAGCTCCAACAACAACACCCATCGTGGCAATAGCCCCTACAACACCTCCGCGGACATTCCACACCATCTTGCCGCCCGTATAGCCAATAAGAATCGGCAGCAGATTAAGCAGAATCGGCCCGACAAGAGTTACCAGCTTCTCGCTGGGAGTCCAGCCCGTGGGAATAAAAAATGCTGTAATCAACCCCCAGGCAATGAATGCCCCAATATTGGGCATAACCATACCGCTTAAAAAACGGCCAAAACGCTGAATACGGGCTCTTGTGCCCATAGCAGTCTGTTCCATACTGTTCCTCCTGAACATTACTAATGTTTAATATTAGCCATACTACAGCCATTGGGAAAATACAGCAAACAAAAGTACCGCAAAGTTGGCAGCAGATACCGGAGGGGTATTTGGCAGATAATACAAAACTGGTCAGCTTTTCCAGGACGGGTGCCCTTGAATCAAAACCCTGTTCTGGGGTATTCCATCTGCCTGTAATACCTGGTTTGCGGAAAATTGTTTTATGCAGTTCATTGTTGCGGCACTGAACCGGAAAAATGAGGTTGATGAAAAAAAGCTGTTGGAGTAGAATGATTAAATTGAAGGAAGTGAATCATCATGGCCCATTGTACAGTCGAAGAAGCGGATGCGATACTTGACAAGGAATTTCAGGTTCTCGACAAAGGCTTTGTCCGCCTGGTGGATTACATGGGCAGCGATGAGCGCATCGTGCAGGCGGCACGGGTGTCCTACGGTGAGGGCACAAAATCGTTCCGTGAAGATGCCGCTCTTATCGATTACCTTTTACGCAATGAGCATACCTCTCCTTTTGAACAGGTTGTATTAACTTTCCACGCCAGAATGCCTATTTTCGTTGCCCGCCAGTGGGTGCGGCACCGAACCGCCCGGCTCAACGAAATTTCCGGACGCTACAGCGTTTTGAATGACGACTTCTACCTTCCTGAATTAGAGGATATCTGCGCCCAAAGTGCGGACAATAAACAGGGCAGGGAGGAAAGCCCCCTCCCGCCCGATCAGGGGAAAGCGGTAAGAACCATTATTAAAGAAGCGTGTGAAGAATCCTGCAAGGCATACGAGCAGCTTTTGGGCCTTGATACCGCCCGGGAGCTGGCCCGCATGGTGCTTCCCCTGAATCTGTATACAGAATGGTATTGGCAGATCGATCTCCACAACTTGTTCCATTTTCTGCACTTACGGCTGGATGCCCATGCCCAGAGGGAAATTCGTGTCTATGCGGAAATAATGTATGATATGGCCAAAAAGGTCTGTCCCCGAGCCTGCCAATCCTTTGAGAAGCATATTTTTAAAGGAACCCGCTTCTCCGCCGCGGAACGGGCGGCCCTGAGCGGAATGGAAACAAAACATGGCCTAAGCGGCAAAGAAGCCCGGCGGCTTGAAGCGAAACTGGAAGAAGGCCGGAAACTTCGGGAATAGCCTACCTCTAATAATCCAGCTCTTTCCCGTAAACAGGCTGCTTATCCGTGCCGTGCAGGGAATTTTCCACCCATACCACCATGGCATACATCCGCTTGTAAAACGCTGAATAAACATCCATCATTCTGGAAATAAAATCCATATTCGCCATGTTCACTGCGCAGAAGCCGTAAACAAGATAGCCCTCTTCCACAGCAAAGATAAGAATATTCATGGCCAGATTATTCTTGTCGGCCACCTTAATCAGAGGCCGCAGCACCGAAACATTATTCACAAAAAACCCCAGGCTCTCACCATCATAAACATACTGCGTTTCATAAAAACCGCTGCCCAACACCACTTCTTTCATATACATAAAAATCCTGTCGTGCATGGGAATGCTGTCTACAATCTCGTCTTCCAGACGCCTGCGGTTCTGTACATCCTGAATCCGGTAAACTTTATCGAACAGCGGCACAACTGCCTTTTTTTTGTCCGACTGATATGTTACTTCAGTAATTTTGCTTACCCGGCGGGTAATGTTATAGAGATTCAAATCAATATCATGAACGCCTTTCGGATAGGGAATAAGGTACAAGCCCTCGGACAAAACATTCGGCTCCAGGCGCTGATACTGCCGCTTGATACTCTCCAGCGAAGAGTGATTCGGAGCCAGAGCCATACCAATATGCTTCCGATCGTAGCGCAGCACCGTCCCCTCGGATTTGAGCTTCTCCACGGTTTCAGCCGGGATATTCGAGAGGAGATTCCCCAGGTTAAGCTGCCGGGCGCCAAGCGGCGATGCCAGCAGACCGAGAAAGGGGAGTCCAAACCATAGAAATTGCCTAAGGGTACCTCTAAAAAACAGCTTTAGGAAATTGACGAAGAAATTTTTTGTCGATACAAGGCGGCAAAAGCGGAGCGTAGCCGGGCTACGTGAGCATTTTGACAACACAGTAACGGCGGAAAAGTTCGAGTCAAGAACTAAATGGGGGGTTTTAGAGGTGCCTCTAAGTTTTATCATATTTCATTCATAGCATATTACGCAGATTGTTCCAATCACGGTTTCCCTAAATCAGCAGCCTGAAACTTACTTTGCCTTTAGTCCCAGAATCTCACGGGCTTCCGCCGGAGAAGCAATCTCGCGGCCCAATTCCCCGGCGATGCGCAGCACCCGTTCAACGAGAGTCCTGTTGGTGGCGGGAACACCTTTCCTGAGAGAGAGAGTGTCTTCCAGGCCAGTGCGGACATGGCCGCCAAGGAGAATGCCGGCGGTAAGCATGGGAACCTGAGCACTGCCAATACCGCAGACTGTCCAGGTGGAACCGGGCGGAATGATTTCGCTCATAAAGAGCAGGTTTTTTATAGAACCGGCGATGGAGCCTGGAACATTCATTACCATGTTGAAGTGCAGGGGGCTTTTGAGAATACCTTTTTTCAGCAGGTAAGAGGTGTTGGTTATCATTGCGCTGTCGAAGGCTTCAATTTCCGGCTTAATGCCGTTGGCGTACATTTTTTCCGCCAGCGCGGCAATGAGCCGGGGGGAATTGGCGTTAACGGAATCAGGAAAATTAGAGGAGCCCGCCGACAGGCTGGCCATTTCAAAGGGCAAGTCCAGCATTTGGCCGCGGCATTCGGGAGTGTTTTCCCCGCCGCGGGCCCCGGTGGAGCATTGGGTTATAACATTGAGACTGCGGCGCTGTATTTCATTCAGTATGGCCTCGAAACAGGCGCGGGAATGGGTAGGCTCTCCGTTTTCATCGCGGGCATGGAGGTGGGCAATGGATACGCCCTGCTCCATACCCTCCTCTATTTGATCGGCTATTTCTTCAGGAGTCATGGGGGTGGACTCGTTGAGAGCCTTTGTGGGGACATTGCCAGTAAGGGCAAGGGTAATGATGAGCTTTTCCATCTTATTGATGAACCAGTTCCTGAGCGCAGAGCTGAAGGGCGCGCTCCATCCGCTCATAGAGCAAATCGATTTCTTCGCGGGTAATGGACAGAGGAGGGGAGAGAAGAAAATGATCTCCCTCCGTGCCGTTTACGGTGCCGCCGCCGGGGTAGAGCACAATGCCCTGCTCCAGAGCTGTTTCCGTAAGCCGGTTCGCGGCCTTAAGTGCGGCGGGAAAGGGTTGTTTGCTTTTCTGATCTTTTACCAGCTCCACACCCAGCAGCAGTCCTTTTCCGCGGACATCGCCAACGATGGGAATGTCCAGCAGATTCTGCATTCGTTTCAGAAGGTATTCCCCCTGCATATTGGCGTTGGATACATAGCCCTCCCGCTCAATTATTTCCAGTACCTTGAGGGATATTCCGCAGGAAAGAGGATTCCCGGCATAGGTGTGGCCATGAGCCAGGCGGCCTGAGCCGTTTATCATAATGGCATTGAAAACCGTATCGGAGGCGATGGCGGCACCCATGGGGGTGTAGCCGCTGGACATACCTTTAGCGACGGTAAGAATATCGGCCTGTACACCATAATGATCGGAACCGAAGTTTTTTCCGGTGCGGCCAAAACCGGCCATGACTTCGTCGATGATGAGCAGGATGTCATACTTGTCGCAGATGGCGCGCACCATATCGAAATAGATTTTTTCGGGATGAATGCCGGGAGCGGCGGCACCTACAACGGGTTCGCTGATAAAGGCGGCAATGTTTTCCGCTCCGTGCTTAAGAATTGCCGCCTCCAGCTCCCCGGCGGCTTTAATGCTGGTATCTTCCAAACTTTTGCAGTTCCAGGGATTGCGGTAGTGATAGAATTGATTGATATGGGGAAAATCCAGCAACAGGGGGCCGTAGAGCCGCCGCCGACCTTCCATGCCGGTCATGGAAAGGGCACCAATGGTGTTGCCGTGAAAGGAATGATACTTGGTAATAACCTTATGCTTCCGGGTGTTAAGGCCATCGCGTTCGACATAGTACTGACGGGCCATTTTAAGGGCGGCCTCCGTGGCTTCGGAGCCGCCGGACACGAAGAAGACATGGTTAAGACTTCCGGGGGTCCATTGAGCGGTTTTTTCCGCGCAGGCTTCAATGGGCTGTGCCGTCCACCGGGAGAGATGGATGTAGGCAAGGCATGCCATTTGCTCTTTGGCATAGGCGGCAACTTCTTTATTGCCGTGTCCGATATTGGCAACAGCCGCCCCGGCACAGGCATCTATGAAGGGGCGGCCTTTGTCATCGAAGAGGTAGATTCCCTCTCCGCGGATTATTTTTGGATAGCTCCAATTCTGATCGCGGTAAAAAACATCATTATTGGGAGCCTTACCCATACCTCGCAGCTACTGCCTTGTACTTAGTCTTTCACCTGTATAGGGACTGTACATGTACTCAGGGCTGAATTTATTGCCTAGAGAGTCAGTCTTGAAGGTATCGTTTCCACTGCTACCGAATTCCATTATTTCACCCGTATAAGGGCTGTAGATGTAGTCCGGATTGAACTTATGGCCGAGAGCATCCACTTTATAACTTCCTGTGTTGGGCCCAAATTCAACAGTCGAAATGGATTTGCTCCAAATACGATTGCTAACAAGTTCGTGGTTGATAGGATCGTACTTTTTGTAAACGACGTACTGCTCATCACGCTGAAACAAACTATCGGGATTGGCAATAATCATATATTCCAGCTCGAATTTATTCACATCCTCTTTTGCAGTCGGCATGTCGCCGTTCTCAGCAGCCGCCTTTCCAAGTTCGTTTCTCAAAACAACCTTGGCTTCAATCCACCATTCCTCCTCGGTGTCCCACTTTATAATCTCCAGTCGTTTGATGGTGTTAATTGCAAGGTTACTCTTGATTCTCTCCCCATCGTCCAGAATGACCGTAACATTCCACTTCCGGCCAAAATTGGCCAGAATCTCATCGGCCTGAATAACTTGGGAATTCGTTGTGTAAATTACTCCCTTGCCTTTCTCATCCAGCCCCCAAACGCTCATCGCGATAATAAATGTAAACACCATAGCAATTAAAATTCGTCTCATAAAAAATTCCTCCTGTGAGAATACATTGTTAATACCGTAACATACCATATATCGGCTGAAAAGTTCAATAACTTTTATTCTTTTTTTTCAAGTTTGGAAATAAAATGCCGATATGAGCCAAAAACAATGTGCCGACAGCATAGGAAGTATGCCATTATGCAGATAATCAATGTCAGGGTAATCCCAAAGGCTAAAATTCAGACAGTAAAAAAGGAACTCCATGAGGATGGGATACTCTACCGTGTCTATGTTACGGCCCCTGCTCAGGATGGCAGAGCCAACAAGGCGGCAATAGAACTGCTGGCACACGAGATGGGTGTTGCCAAGTCAAAAATATCCATTATAAGCGGGCAGCATTCACGCAGCAAGAAAATACGCATCGATCCCTGGAAAACAAAAATATCCCCTCCGTCTACTAGACGATACGGCTGAATTGTCGGAAAATGCAGCCATGGTACAAAAAGAAACAGTAAGCATTCTCCCTGGCCGATTTCAGCATCTGCCTTATAATTCTGTTCATGAGGCCGTGAAAGGCAAACCTTCCGCAAGAATTATCGCAGACGATATAGTCTGGACATGCAAAAAGACCGATGGGAAGTCGGATGCCAAGTCTGCTGAAGACTCAAAGAACAGCTGGAGCTTCCAATTCAAGGTGCTTGAGGATCATCTTGACGACGGCCCGGTTATCCTGCGATTTGACAATTTACCCAGTGCCATGGATATTTCAGTCAACAGCAGTGAAATCGGTTGCTTCCCCGCTGACTTTGTTCCCGTAGAGCTGAACATTAAGCCCTTCCTGAAAACCGGAGGCAATGAAATTATCCTGAACGAAATCCCGGCTTCTGGAAAATCCGGGGAACAGACGGAGCCGCTACACCTGCCGACAAAGCTGATTGTCTTTCCCCCTGGAGGATTTTTGGACATTTCCATATCATGTCAATTCGATGGTACCTGCCTGGATGCCCAGCTTAAAGTACGGTGTATTCTGGATGGCGGGACAGCCGTGGAGGGTGAAAAACGGACGCTGTGCTGGTATTTGTACGAGCCGGGCTCACCGGATATATACGCCTCCAGCGATCCGGTTTCGGTAACTTTTGACGGACAACACAATCCCTCAATTTCCATGAACGGCTGGATACATGAACCCAGGCACTGGACTGCTGAATCCCCATTTCTCTATAACATTATAATAGAAATGATCGACGACATAGGCGTTGTTAAGGATGTGCGCTCCATGGCATGGGGGTTCCGCCAGTTTACCCTCCTCAACGGCCTTGAAGGTGGAATGCTTATGCTTAATAACGAGCCTGCCACCCTCCTCGGTTGCAGACAGCCCGCCCCCCCGCGGGAGATGAGCCTTAAAGAGCTGGAAACCGGTCTTCTGCTTATGAAGCGGCTGAATATGAACACCCTGCAATGCTCCCATCAGCCCTTTTCCGAAGCCCTTTATCAGATTGCCGACCGGATTGGCCTGTATATCTTTGAGGAAATTACCGCCGATGGCGGGGATGAAAGCACCGTTATGGAATACCTGAAAACAGTGATAAGAAGCCGCCGTACCCATCCATCTATTGTCGGCTGGATTATCAGAACCTCACCGCATACGGAGAAGCACCTGAAAGCACTCAAAAAATCAAGCCTGGACAGCAGCCGTCTTCTTTGTATTCCAGGCAGTACCAACGCCGAGGCTTCAGATTTTTTCTTTTATCCGCCGTTGAATACCGATTTGGCGGTGCAACCGCAGAATACGCAGAAAATCGCCCCGCCAAAGTATCAGGACAAACCGGTAATTTTAAGAGCACCCGCCAACTCCCTGAGAAGTCATTTCAGCCCCTACACGGAACTCGCAAGAACTCAGAAAAACATTGCCGGAACAATCATTGAAAATCTTTATGCGGAAAACCTTTCCTTTGCCGGAGCCATGCTTACCCCCCAGCACAGACTCACTCCCGATGCGGCCGAAATTCAGGTTCAATTCTGTCCCGTTTCCATCGCCGCCATCGATTTGGAATACGGCAAAATCGCGTTAAGCAATCATTTAACATTTAATCGGCTGTTCGACTATGAAATATACTGGCGGCTCCAGCGTAAAGGGGAAACAGCCGCCTCCGGCATGATATATCAGCCCGATACAGGCCCCGGTGAAAGCCGCCTTACTCATCTATTCAGAGACCTGAAAGCCTTTCCCGGCCGCGGAGAGGGTTTTCTAACCTTTATTGTGCGGGTAAAGGAAGAAAACACATGGGCAAAGGCCAGCCAGTCGGTGGGCAGAATGCAAATTCCAGTTCCAGAGAACTTAAAACCTTATCAGATATATAAGACTATCAGCGAACGGCCTTCAGAAGTGGCGGCCCCTCCCCCGGTGGAAAGTGTTCAGGAAGAGCCGCCGCACATTCCCTGGTCGCACAAGATTAGCGGTAGCGAGTTGCTGGCGGTAAGAGGTAAAATCGGCCTGCGCTTCAGCCTGAACACGGGCCTGCTGGAAGCCATGTACCTGGATTGGAGAAATTTTTTCACGCACGGATTTGCCCTGTGCGGCGATAATTTAGCAAAAGAGACTATACCGATTGCGTCAAGTAGCCATAAATTAAAAAACCATCCCGACAATCTGGAACTGCTGTTCAAGCTGAAAAGCCCGGAATTAACAGGCACAGCCGAATTCAGGGTAAATTTATACACCGACGGCCGCATTGCCGTTTTCCTGAAAGCCGCACCCGTTTCTTCCCGGCGGCTTATCCTGTGTTTTGGCCTTCCATCCGAATACAAGCAGCTCATCTGGTATGGCTGCGGTCCCCACCGCGTGTATTCCAGCAGCCTTATGAGCGCCTCAGTCGGACTCCATACCTCAACCGTAGATGAACCGCTTCCCGAAAATCAGTCGTATGAAAACATACCCGCCTATGCGGGAGTGCGCTGGCTGGAACTGGGCGACGGCGGACATGCCGTCCGCATAAGCAGCCCGGAGACACCGATAAAAGGACGCATGAAAACCAAACAGCTTCCCCTCAGCTTCAACTGCTTCAAAGCCCAATTCCCCAACACCGGAGACTCAGCAGAAGGAGAAAATCATCCTCAGGAATACATTCAGGCTGTTTTGTACGGCAATGAATTATCCGGCAGCACCCAGGAACTGAAGTTTATTCTCTTGCCTGTATGAAAAGGGCAATTAAAACTTTTTACCAGGCGGGCACTTTTATAATAAGCTAATGGAACCATACCAAGAGGGATGTTTCCGCTTTCTGCTGTAATACGACACCCCGGTGGCAGAACAAGCTTCAGCTTAACTCTTCACCAGCTCCTTCATAAACGCGTAAACTCTCCCAACAGAAGGAATAAAAAGCCGCTCATCCGGGGAATGGGGCTGGCGTATCGTTGGCCCGAAGGAAATCATTTCCATATCGGGATAATGGGACCCAATCGCACCGCATTCCAGACCGGCATGGGTAACTTCCACCTCCGCCTCTTCCCCGGATAATTTTTTCCACACCGTTTTCGCCCTGGCCAGCAGGGCTGAATCGGGACGCGGTTCCCAGGCCGGATAATGATTGCCGCTGGCACCGCTGCCGCCGCAGAGCCGGGCCAGACAGTACATGCTTTCGGCCAGGCTCGCCCCCCGGCTGGCCCGGGCGCTGCGAATATTGGTAAGCACCTTAAGTGCCGCGGCCTCAGTGCGCAGCATCGCAAAGTTCAGGCTGGTATCCGCCGCCCCCGGAACGCTGTAAGACATGAATTTCACCCCATGGGGAATCTGTTTCAGGGCATCCAGCAGTTTTCCACCGCTCTCGGGCGTGAACAGACCGCCCTCACCCGGTTTGGCGGCACCCAGAGTGAAGCGGAGATTCTTCTCCCTCTGGGCATACTCGGCCTTCGAAACAGCTTCCATTTCTTCCACCACTTTTTTTACCTTGCTGACCCCTTTAGCACTCACGGCGATTAAGGCGCACGCATCGCGGGGAATCGCGTTATGGGCACTACCACCGCACAGCCCCCCAAAGCGCACATCGGGAACGGCATCTACAATCGCCCTTAACACCCGAACCAACAATTCATTCGCGCAGGCGCGCTGCAGAATAATCTCTATCCCCGAGTGGCCGCCTTCCAGGCCGCCAATAGTAAGCTCCATGGTTTCAAAGCCCTCCGGCAACGGTGCACACTCCACAGGCAAGGTCAAATTAACATCCATTCCCCCTGCGCAGCCGATAGTGAATACCCCCTCATCTTCGGAATCAATATTCAGCAGCACCCGCCCTTCAAGAAAATCGGGCTCAAGATTCTGGGCCCCGACAAGACCGGTTTCCTCATCGGAGGTAATGAGCACTTCCAGCGCCGGATGTTCGGCCTTTTCCTCTGTAATAAGGGCGAATATCATCGCCAGTGCAATGGCATTATCCGCTCCCAGGCTGGTGCCCTTTGCCTTCAGCCAGTCCCCATCCCGCCATGAGACAATGGGATCGTTCTGAAAATCGTGCTCCACGCCGGGGCGTTTTTCGCATACCATATCCATGTGCCCCTGAAGCACCAGGGTTGGTGCCGATTCATAGCCCGGCGAAGCGGGCACCTTATAAAGGATGTTGTGAGCCGCATCGGTACGAACCTCGAAACCCTTCTCCTTGCCCCAGTTCATCAGCCAGGGATGAATCTTCTCCAGATGATGGGATTGACGTGGAATCCTGTTGATCTCATCCATCAGCTTGAGAATCTTTTCTGTTGTGTTGTCAGTCATTACTATTCCTTTTATTGTTTATTTTAGAAATTTTTTCCGTTGCCGCAGAGCAAATTTTCATAGAGGATTATGTTAAATCACAATATCAGTAATGAAAACCGCTGTGCCCGATAAATTCTCGTAAAATGGAGAACGAGGGAACCTCCTCAATGGGAAAAGGAAAAAAATTCCGCAGGAGGTTTATCAGCCTTCGGGCTTCCCCGTATTCAAACTCATCGGGAGTTACCGTGCCTAGCAGAGGCTCAGCGAACACCTTAAGCACGGCTATTTCATAATCCAGAGCTGAATTAAACATAATATCCGCGCTGGAATCCCAGGGGAAGATATTCTCCTCTTCCCCCCGGCGCACGGAAGGCCAGATTTTCAGAGTTTGAAGAGCGGTATAGCGCCGGAACTGATGATCGCGAACAATGCGCCGAATCAGCCTGTTATCCGTTGTAGCAATGCGAACATGATCGTCAATATTAAGCGCGGTAAGTGCGGAAATATAAATACGGAAAACGCTGTCTTCATCCAATATTCTGATAAGACTTGGATTTAATGCATGGATGCCCTCATAAAGTAGAATGTTGTTCTCTTCAAGACGGAGCATCCTGCCCCTGGGCAGGCGGCCACCGGCTTTTTTAAAATCGAAAATTGGGGTTTCAACCTCTTTTCCGGCGAGAAGATCGCTGAGATTCTGATTAAAGAGCGGTATGTCCAGAGCCTCCAGAATTTCAAAATTCGGCTTGCCCTGCTCATCTTTGGGAATATTGGGCCTTTCCAGGTAATAGTCGTCAAGACTAATCAGCACCGGACTCAGACCACTGGATTTAAGACTTAAGGAAAGCTTTTTTGTAAACGTCGTTTTTCCGGAAGAGGAAGGGCCGGCAATCATTATCGCCTTAATATTTTTGCTACGATCGGCTATCATCCCGCCTATTTCGGCAATTTTCCTGTCATGCAGAGCTTCCGCGCTAAGAATAAAGTCTCTGGCATCTTCAGAATTCCGGGAAAGGGCATTAAGGCTTGCCACATTGGGAACTCTAAGAATTTCACCCCACCTTTTATGCTCTTTGTACACAGCATAGAGCTTGGGCTGCTCATGTCTTACAGGCAGAATATCTGGCTTCTCTACAGATGGAAAACGTAGCAGCAGCACTTCCTGGTAAAATTCTACCGCAAATATTTTGAGTACACCGGTACTCATTACCAGCGGACTGTGCCGTAAAGCGATAAAATCCCCGCAACGCCATATTGGTACATGAGAATCATTCTTCTCCTGTACAAGTTGTCCAGTAGACCGTCCAGCAAAGTATGCCAATGCTTCCTTCCACGACATCAACCCCGGTTCTATAGGCAGATCCCTCGCACTTATTTCCCACATGGCTTCTTCCACTTCCTGAGCAATCCGACTGCTCACTGCCAGCCCGGAATCCTGAAATCGATAAAAAGAACTCTGATCCAGGGAATGCCCTATTACCGCTTTTTGGTCTGGATAAAGAGAACGTACGGCAAATTCAAACACAAAAACAAGTGAATCGCGATATATGCGGCTTCCGGCTTCTTCATTGAAGTATACTGGCTTGAGTTCACTGCTGATGGCAATGGGGTCCATGAGTGAAAAATACTCATTGTTTACACGGACTGCCGCGATATTCGGATCGACTTTCTTATTTATCTGCTTAAGGCAGTGAATAACCCGCACACCCGTGGGAACTGATATTTGCTGTTTTTCGGGCCAAATAATAACATCTATGGAATTGGGCATAGTTTAACCTCTTGTACATGCGGGGCTATTTCATTGGGATTAATTTTTGTGCTCTCAAGTCTTTCAGCCTCTGATCGCTGAGAATACCCTTAATATCTATTTGGGTATCTTTGGTATCAAGCCGCATACTTTGCTGGTATACATTCATATTTTCATCCAATATCAGCTTTACGATTGGATTCTTGGGAGCGTTTTCATTAACATTGACAACAACTCCAATGGTTCCATTTTCAAGCTGCACATAGGTACCAGGGGGATAGAGTGAAAAAGCAAACAGCAAGGCCCTAATAACTTTTGCATCATAAAGCCCCCCCATCTCCCGGATCATCTCAAGCATCGCCAGATGACCGTTCATACCCGCTCTGTAGGGGCGTGCTGAAATTTTGGCATTGAATACGCTGGCAACAGCCAAAATCTTGCCTGTTTCACTAATCTGACCTTTTTTCAGCCCTCTTGGATAGCCGGAGCCATTCTCTCTTTCCTGATGTTCACCCACCCCCCGGATAATATCCGGTATAACGGGCAGTTTTGCTTCTTTAAAATAATCGTTTAACAGATTCATTCCCAATGCGGGATGCGTTGTAAAAAGTTTTTTTTCAATATCAGTCAGCTCTGATTTCTTATTGTAAATCTTGCTACAAATATCAAAAGGCAGCTTCATCATGCCAATCTTGTGGAACAGTCCCGCAGTACCAAGTTCCACAAGCCGAAATTGGGAAAAATTCAGCTCCTCTCCAATAATCAGAGCGATAATTGTTGTCTTTATGGTATGATTGATGAGATAATCAACTTCCGAGCAGTTGAGTTTTGCAATTTGCAGCATTGGGCCTTTCTCTGTTTTAATTATGCCGATGAGTGCTTTAACCCTTTCCATAACTGCTTGTAGATCTAATTGACGCTTACGGCTGAACATCTCATATACCTTACGGGTAAAAAGTGCAAGTTCCTGATAGAAAGCTCTCGCATTCTGAAATTCTTCTTCATCCTCGTCTTCAATAATTTCATCTCCATCCGAAATTTCCGTGGCAGAGGCATCAGGTTCCACAATGCGTCCTTTTGTAAGGACTTCCATGAATCCCCATTTTTTTAAATTACTGATTAATGATTCGGGTGCAGGTACCCCTTTGGTTAAAAGAAGATATTTGGCATCAAGCCAAAGAGAATCCTCCGTCTGCGAGAATGGCTTCAGCGTATCCACAGATATTTTATCAACTTCTGTTGTGCGGGCTTTCATCGTTCTTGATCCCTTTTCATTTCCATTATAAACTGCTGTTTAGCAGATAGTATATGTATTATACCGGGAAAGAAAGTTTATTGCCAGATTTATCCACTGAAATACTGAGGTTTCAGAAATCCGGCATTAGTACATGCCTTCGGAGCGCAGCGTGAAATTTAAAACCTTACTCCTTCTTTTCAATGTTGCGGTTATATCCATTCTTGTCGTGTTTATATATGGAACCTTGCTTCTTGCTGAAAAAGATTATACAGCTTTCTACCGGAACTGGATATGGATACTCACTGCGCTTTTCTTCATTGTTATCGGTTTTCTGAATGCTTATTTTATCCGCCGCCAGCAGCTTTTTCACTTGATGGAAAATGAAGACTGGCTGGCCGTGCTGGATTGGATCGATAAAAAGTATACCGATAAACCGATAAGCAAGAGTTTAGCGAATCTGTACATCAGTACCGCAATAACAATAGCTGATTTATCTGCGGTGAAAAAATTTGAGGCAAGAATAAGGCAGGGGCAGCCGGAATTATTGCGGTACATAGGTGTCGCTCTGGGAATTCCTGTTATTCTGAACGAGAGCCGTCAGGCCGTTTTCGAGTACTTTACTCCCCTGGCCGACGATGAAAAGACCTACGGCAGGGACTGGGCTCGGTGGTGCCGAGCCTGTGCCGGGGGGAATGAATGGAACCATGAGCTGGTATTGCTGCTGAACTCCAGGGATATTTCGATACAGTTATTATCCCTTAACTCTTTGGAGCAAAAGATCGATGGATTAAAAAAAGAAGAAATTGAGCAAATTACATCGGTCAGGAAAATTCTTTGTCCGGTTTTTAAGGGCAGGAACGGGTTGCGGATGCTACGGCATTCCCAGGAAAATCATCAAATGGCCCTTGTTATGGCACAGCAGACTGAAGAAGTCATGAAATCGTTAATGGCGGAAGCCGCCTCTCATACAGAGGGCAGCTGATATAATGGAAATTTTTCGGAGGAATTATGAGTGTTAGAGTGCGCTATGCACCGTCCCCAACCGGCCTGCAGCACATAGGGGGAATTCGCACCGCCCTGTTCAACTATTTTTTTGCCCGTGCTAACGGCGGCCAATTCATTCTTCGGATAGAAGATACTGATCAAACCAGAAGCACTCCGGAAGCCCTTGAAGACCTTTACTCCAGCCTGAACTGGCTGGGCATTGATTACGATGAGGGACCGGGAAAAGACGGCGGCTGCGGGCCCTATATTCAATCCGAGCGGCAGGCTCTTTACCGGGAAATGGCCGATAAGCTCATCGGGGACGGCACTGCCTACCGCTGTTTCTGCCGCCCGGAGCGGCTTGAACAGCTCAGGGAGCAGCAGAAAGCTGAGGGAGTAAGTATTATAGGCTACGACAGGAATTGCCGCGGCCTGAATCCTGATGAGGCCGCCTCCCGCGCCGCTTCGGGGGAAGCCCATGTTATCAGATTAAAAGTGCCGCTCGAAGGAAAAACTGAGTTCACCGACATTCTTTTAGGCCGTACCGGAAGGAAGAACAAGGACATCAGTCCCGATCCGGTTATTCTCAAGGCAGATGGCTTTCCCACCTACCATCTGGCCAATGTTATCGACGACCATCTCATGGGCATTACCCACATCCTGCGCGCCCAGGAATGGATACCCTCCGGCCCCCTTCATGTTCTGCTCTACCGGGCATTCGGCTGGGAGCTGCCTCAATACTGCCACCTGCCAATGGTAATGGGCAAGGATGGCCAGAAGCTCTCCAAACGCCATGGTGCTACAGCTCTGAGCGAGTTTCGCCGCGCAGGCTATCTGCCGGAAGCGCTGATTAACTCTATAACCCTTCTTGGCTGGAGCTATGACGATTCCCGTGAATTCTTCACCAAAGATGATTTTTCCGCTCTGTTTACCCTGGAGCGGATTAACAAGTCCCCGGCGGTTTTCGATTACAACAAACTCGACTGGTTTAATGGTCAGTATATACGCCTCAAAGAGCCGGAAGCTTTGAAAGCCGAACTCATGGCCATTCTGGTTAAAGACGGCATTGCCGCCAATCCGCCCTCCCAAAAGGATTATGCTATTCTGGAAGGTGCCTTCCCTGTTGTGCGCGAACGATTAAAGACACTCACGGATGTTTCACCTTTAACGCGCTTCCTTTACACCGATCCGGGACTCGGCACGATAGGGGATGCTATTCCCAAAGGAATGAATAACACCGAAGCCGCGGCCATTCTCGGCACAGCCCTTGAATTGCTTGCAAAAGCCCCTCCCCTCCCCTCCACCCCGGACGCATGCGTGAGCTGGGATAAAGACAGGGAAGAAGAATTCCGCGGCACAGCCGCCGGGTTGGGATGCAAACTGGGGGCATTGATGCAGCCGCTGCGCCTGGCCCTTACCGCTAACAAGGTGAGCCTGCCTCTGTTTCCGGCCATACGGCTACTGGGAATGAAGGAATCGCTGGCGCGGGGACGGCGCTTAATGGATGCCTTAAAGCAAGCCTGAAAAATTCAAAACCCTGCAAGATTGGCATTTTTTCTTATGGGTACCTCTAAAAAACAGCTTTAGAGATGCCCCTATGTTCGTTATGCAGTATATCCCCTGGATTTTCGATACTGTTCAATGCTTATCATGGGAGGCCGTTCATCTTCCTGTATATTATACTCCGTTATTTTATATTCTTTATGCTGAGCCTGAAACTGTCTATGCACTGTATGCAGCTCGCCCTCCCAATGCAGAATATTTTCCTCCTTCAAACGTTTGAAAAAAGTTTGAAGTATGCCAAAAGACATTCTTCCCAAGTCGAGAGTTTCCTGATTTCTGTGAACACGCTTATCCAGGTCGGTCTGAGCAAAAGTGGACAGGCCATGAGCGCGGTATACGTCTATGAGTTGGCCTGTTTCCACCCCGTACCCCACGGGAAAGGGAATGCTTTCCAGCACACCGCGCCGCACCGCAAATTCCCCCGAAAGCGGCTGCATAATAGCCGTAAGCTCCGGGAAGAACATGCTAAACAGCGGACGGGTAAGCAATTCCGTTACCCTGCCGCCTCCAGAAGAGCGGATATTGTTCGAAAATGCCAGAGGCCGGTCATAAAACGCCTTAACATAACTCACTTCCGGCCTCTGGATTAAAGGCCCCAGAAGGCCATAAACAAACCGCGGATGGACATTTTTTATATCTGCGTCAATATACACGATTATATCGCCTTTAAGCTGGTATATCGCCTTCCAGAGATTCTCGCCCTTACCGCGCTTGAATCCCTCCTCGGGGAGAATATCTGCGGAAAGATACGTATCAGCACCAAAATTTGAGGCCACTTCCAGAGTTCTGTCCTCGCTGCCGGAATCTATCACCGCAATCTCATCCAGCAGCGGGTAACGGGTTTTCAGTTCGGAGACAAATATTACTATCTCCTTCCCGATAGTCCGCTCCTCATTCAAAGTGGGAATACACAGGGAAATGCTAAGATTTGCCTTTTCCTTGGCGTCAACCAGTTTTTTTATATCCGCAAAATTTGAGTGATGATAAGTATTGTTCTTTATCCAGTTATCAAGATTCATCCGTACATCCTGTGTCAATAGCTTTGAGGAGCGCGATAAACTGAGCCAATCCCCTGCTTATGGGTTCAATATCCACCGATTCATTGATTTCACCCGCATTATCGCCAGTGGTAAGCCCTATGGTAAGCGCGGGTATCCCGCGGGCTATAAGAGCTGTTACCTCCGATGTACTCGGAGTAATTCGCGGAGTTACTTGAAGGTATTCAAGTATTTTACGCGCCGTAGTATTGAGGGGATGGGAAAAATCCATGCCTCCCGGCTTGCGCCGGGAAATTTCCTGAAACTCAATTACCGCTCCTGTTTTGGAGGTCATCTCTTCTGTTAAATAATGAATTTTTTGCGCGAGTTCCGAAACAATTTCATCCGATTCGCTGCGTATCTCAAAGCGAAGCCTGGCCTTGGTAGGCAGGGTATTATA
>MUIB01000043.1 GCA_002084135.1 Spirochaeta sp. LUC14_002_19_P3
GTAAACAGCCTTTATATGCAGTACATTTTTTTGTTTTTTTAAAAAGGACAAAAAAGTAAGGACCTTGAAAACAAAATTTTCACCTATTTACAGTTCACCGACTGATAAATTCAGCATGTTCGAAATGCTTGAACTATCATAAGGTCCAGTATTCTTGTAAATACTGGATCATTCGGGAACCTGACGGCAAAAAATCAAATCATGATTAAGACATGGAAAACCACAATAAAACCGCTTCTCATTTAGTAGTCAAGAAGCAACTGTTGTCTGCAAAATCAGTTTCGTATGTAAAACCCGCAAATAAATACATGTACCGTATTTATACTTAATTCGAGAAGAATTCTTTCTTACTCTCTCAGCAAAGACTGCAGACCTAGAACTTCCTATCCAAGAAGAATGAAGAACAATAGAACCACAGTCTTTACGTGACTTTTTTCGTGCCATTAATATAAGAAAGACCATGCTACTGCCTTCATGTTCTACATCCGGTGTTAAAACCATTATTGAAGTAGGTTACAACCCAAAGTTAAAAGATGAAATCGATCAATTAAACGAAGAATTGAAAAAAATAACCCAACTGCGTTCAAAAATACACCTTAACATTCAGGGAATCATTCGGCAGGTAAGACTTAAAAAAATTAAATTCTCAAAAGAAAAAAAGAAACTTTTTGGCAATATGCAGGTACAGTTTAATCAAATAACCAAGCGTGTCAATGAAATTGAATCCGAGATTAAAACCCGTCAGGAAGATCAGGACTCGCTTGTTGCCAATGGCAGAATGTCTGCCTCATGCAAAGTCCTGGCAGGTGTTATACTGCGCATCAGGGATGTAGAATATGTCGTCCGTGAGTCCTACGATCGTGCGGTTACATTTCTACTGGACGGCACCTATATTCGAACCGATAAGTATCGTGAAATAACAGAAGATATTACAAGGAGTTAGTGCTATGAGTATTAAACCTGTCGATATACAGTCATTATTTGCCAAGATGAATGAAGTGAGCAAGGAGCAGTCATTGCAAAAGGAATCAGTCGCGCTTCAGCAGTCTCAAACAGCTCGCAATCAGATAAGCAAGGAACTTGCAGATGACAGACGTGTAACGCACTCGCTTGAGGAAAATAGACTCAATTCCATCAAGGACGATGAAGCCGGGAGGCAGGAGCAGGATTCCAGGCAAAAGCGGGAAGATAACAGTCAAAAACCAGAAACTGAACAGGATCGTATTGTCGTCAAAGATCAGGACATCGGGCGGCATATTGATTTAACCGGCTAAAAATATGTATTTAATAGTTTTTTTCATATCGTTTACAACAGCGGGGGCCATTGGCCTGATATTCAGCCTGCTGCACCACCGCAGCATTAAGCGGGAAATTGCCGTAAACAACATTATAAGCAAGCTCCGCAGGGAGGTTTCTGAAATTATTATTGAGATGAATGGAACCACGGAGCGCAATATTTTATTATTAGAAAACAGAATACAGGAACTCAAGCGATTACTTGATAAAGCCGCCAAAGTGCGCAAGGTTCTTGAAGCCGAAAAGAATAAACAGGCCAGTGCTGAACGCATCTACAGCGAACTCGGCAAAAAAAGACCCATAAAACTTCAAGACCCCCCCCCCTTTGAGCATGAATCCTCGGCGGATTCATTATCACCGCGGGACAAGGTTCTACAAATGTACCAGCGTGGCGATTCCCTGGATGCTATTGTGGATAAAGTCGGAATGAACCGGGGCGAAATAGAATTGATTATTTCCCTTTTGAACCAAAATTAATTAGGCCGTGAATGCTGGAGTAATCGAACTGAGATAATGATTGTATGGAACATGTTGTTAATCGGTATTTCCGCCGGAAGAAAGCAGCCATGACAGTACTCATGGTAACATCGGAAGCCATCCCCTTCGCCAAATCCGGAGGACTTGGCGATGCCGTGCCCGCCTTGGCCCGTGCATTGAAAAAGCGCGGAATCGACGTTGGCATCGTAATGCCCCGCTACTATTCCACAGACAAAAACACCCTGTTCAAATACCCCAATGCGATGGGAGTTCCCATGGGCGATACGGAGCGCTGGTGCGCGGTATACCGCACAGAACTGCCCTCCAGCCGGATACCCGTATGGATGCTCGACAGGGAAGACCTCTTCGGACGCCAGGGCCTTTATGGACCCGACGGCTCCCATTCCTGGGCGGATAATTCTTTGCGCTTCGCCTTTCTCAGTGCCGCAGCCTTTCAGCTCTCCCGCTTCCTGGGCCGGATACCGGACATCCTGCACCTCCACGACTGGCAGAGCGCCCCCGTCGCCTGGCTGCTCAAGCACTTTGAACGCGCCCGCGGATTCGAACACACAGCCTCCGTGCTCACCATTCACAACCTTGGCTATCAGGGCGTATTTCCGCCCTCCGAAGCGGCAATATTCCCTCAGGAAGCCCTGAATGCAGGCTTTGCTGATCTTTTACGCGGAGCAGACATGAACTTTCTGGCAGCGGGCATAAACTGTGCCGATGCCATAAACACCGTTTCCCCGAGCTACGCCAAAGAAATACTCCTCCCCGAATACTCCGAAGGCCTGGGCGCAGAATTAAACGCCAAAACCGATCGCTTAAGAGGCATACTTAACGGCATGGACTACGCCGACTGGAACCCCGCCCGCGACAAGGCCCTGCGTCCGCTTAACTACGACTGGTACTGGCTGCGGGGCAAAGCCAAACTCAAAGCCCGCCTTCAGCGCGAAGCGGGTCTGCCCCTGCGCGAGGATGTGCCCCTTTTCGGCATGGTAACCCGATTAACCGGTCAGAAAGGCATAGATTTACTTACCGACATTCATTCTCCCGCCTTAAAGGAATTCCGGGAAGGCCGCGCCCAGCTTGCCATACTTGGTTCCGGTGAACGCCGCTATGAGGAAGCCCTGGAGGGGATTAGCAAAGAAATACCCGAAAACTGCCGGGCCCGGATTGGTTTCAGCGGTCCCTACTCCCGGCTCGTGGAAGCCGGATCGGATTTCTTTATCATGCCCAGCCGCTACGAACCATGCGGTCTGAATCAGATGTATTCCCTGCGCTACGGCACCCTTCCCATCGTCCGCCGCACTGGCGGCCTCGCCGACACCGTCCGCAGCCTCGATACTAGCCCCCAAAGCGGCAATGGCTTTGTATTCAACAAGCCCGACAGCCGCGAACTCGGCGACACCCTCAGCCGTGCGGTGAGTTTCTATAAAAATACAAAAACCCTTCAAAAGGTAAGAAAACGAGCCATGCGGCTACGCTTTGACTGGAATGCCTCTTCCGAACAATATGAAGCACTCTACCGGCAGGCCATGGAGGAGTAGGGCAGGGGTAGCTGTAGGGCACCTCTAAAAACCCCATTGAGTTCTTGACTCGAACTTTTCCGCCGCTCTTAAGTTGTCAAAATGCTCAGGTAGCTTAAGCTGGCTTAAGCTTTTGTCGCCCGACAAAAAATTTCTTCATCAATTTCCTAAAGCTGTTTTTTAGAGGTACCCTGTAATTTTGAAGAGTTATAGAGTTTCCAATATTTAATACCCATACGTAAAGTTATTAGGTGGAATCCGATAAACAAGTAAAAACCTTCAGAGCCATAATGCGTCAGTTTACAACAAACAGGCAGCCATCTGCTAATCAATAGGCTGATTGGCATTCAAATCGAAATTATTACCATTAACAGTAAGGGTAGGAAGTATTATAGACGGCCATTTACCGTCGTTGAATTTCCATTTTCCTAAATCTGAGCCAAAGGTAAGCTGATTGCCGGAGGATCTGGTAAATATTGTCTGATCGTAATTCGCATCGGTAATATCCACTTCTACGGCAGTATTACTAGTTCTCCCTGAGATGCTGGAATTAGGCAGTAATTGACTTTCATTTGTCTTGGAAGAATAATATCCAGTTTCATTACCACTACCTATAACCCGACCGAAATTGGTATTTGTGCCGCTTGTGCGTGTAATATTGCCGCGGGCATAACCTTCTATATTAGTCGTATGACTTTTTAGGCCAACCAAACCTCCGGTCTCGCCGAGGCCAGTAACATCGCCTGTGGCATATCCCCAGAGTATACTGTGGACTTCAGCACTTCCAACGGCTCCTCCGATGCGATTATTTCCGGTAACTGCACCTGTTGCATAGCCGATTAGCTTGCCACTATTGACTTCCGCCAACCCGCCAACTTTATCTCCCCCGTTTATAGCCCCTATCATAAAGCCCTCTACATTGCCTTTATTCCACCCCACTAGTCCGCCAACATTATCACCCCCGTTTATATTTCCGTTCACAAAGCCCGTTACAGAGCCCGTTACAGAGCCTGTTACAGAACCCGTTAGAGTCACTACATCATTCATACCCACCAGCCCGCCAGTATAATCTCCTCCGAAATTGCCGTAGATATTTCCAGTGAAAGAGCCTTCCACCGTATCGCCATTATATCCTGCCAGTCCACCGACTGTAGATTTGCCGTGTACATGACTTGAAACGGTTCCTCCCACCACATTACCCCGATTATATCCTACCAGTCCTCCGACATATTCGTTTCCCTGAATAGAGCCAACTCCCACCGCAACATTTTCTAAATTTCCGTTATTTATACCAGCTATGCCTCCAACATTATTAGCGCCTTGTAACATAGAAATATCGACTGTCAGATTTGAAATATTTCCTTCATTAACGGCAATAAGACCAACTTCCGAAGACGAACCTCTGTTAATAAAAAGATTTTTGATTGAGTTATTGTTTCCATCAATAGAGCCAGTGAAAGTTCCCCCTTCCCCCAGAGGAAAAAAATTGTACCCATCAGGAATAATAATATCATTTTGAAGCGTGTAGGACGCAAGTAAATTATTTCGTATTCCCTGAAGGTCTTGCCATACCCGTATATTCCACGGTTCATAGACTAAGAAAACCTGACTACTCTGAACAGAAGCACTATTACTGATATAAACATCAATATCCTTATTTATAGCAGGAAAAGGAGAGTGAAAATCTCCAAGCAGAGTTGGATAATTTGTACTGTCAATTTTGAGTTCTCCTCCTATAGGGCTGCCTGCCGAAAAATCGTGAGTTTGAGTCCCAATATGAAGGGTAAAAGCTTCGCCGTATGGAATGTTGGATATGCTCAGAGATGGTGAGCTCTGAACTGAAGATACAGATTCATCTATAATGCCGATTCCCACGGTAGTGCTTCCTGAATAGGTCTTAACTACTGGTATTGGCAGTTTCGATCGATCCCATTGGGCATAAAGGGTTATATTCGAGGTAATCTTTGTACTGAAGTCAAAAAGAGTACCGTTTGTTTGTGCATCGTACCAGCCTTGGAAATAGTTTCCCGAAAGAGTCGGATCCACAATTCTTGAAACGGAATTATCGTAGTCAACATTTACAACTTCATCATTTTCACCATTTGTTTTCTTGAAAGTTACAGTAAGGACTTTTATTCCGCTACTGGAACCTGTAAAGTAAGCACCTACCGACCATAAACCATTTCGTGCATTGCCGGTGTAATCCCAATAAGTTTCATCGGGGAATGGATGGATATTCTTACTCTCTGTAGAATCCAATGTTTTTCCGCTTGCTATGAGGGGATTGTTCGTTACTGCCGCGTTTATTTCCCAGTTATCGCTGAGAAAATCAGTCGCATTCGAATTTGGTGTAAACTTACTCAATAGAGTCGTGGCTGTATGGGCTATATCAATAACAGTACGCGCAATTTTGGTACTGGTTGAAGTCCCCGCAACATAATTATCCCAAGATAACATGCTTTGAGCGCCAGAGGGGTTTTCAAATATGGCACTATTATTGCCTGTGCTTGTATTCAGAACAC
>MUIB01000010.1 GCA_002084135.1 Spirochaeta sp. LUC14_002_19_P3
TCACAGCGGAAAACTGATCCGGGAACTTCGTGGACATAAAAATTGGGTAACCAGTGCGGCATTCTCCACGGACGGGGAACGCATTATCACCGCTTCGGCTGACCGCACCGCCAGAATCTGGGATGCTCACAGCGGAAAACTGATCCGGGAACTTCGTGGGCATAAAGATCGGGTACGCAGTGCGGCATTCTCCACGGACGGGGAACGCATTATCACCGCTTCGGATGACAATACCGCCAGAATCTGGGATGCCGAAAATGGGCATGAACTGTATCAATTAGTGGGCTTGCCGGAAAGCTGGTGCTGCCTGAACCCGGATGGTACGGTACGGCTGAACGGTCCCAATTTCTGGCGTTATGTGGCTTGAGGGGAGCGAAGCTCCCCCGTTTTAGCGGGCCGTAGTAAAAATCACACCCAAAATTCGACAGGTTCCTTGAATTTGATGTATTTTTCTCTTGACATAACTTGAGACGATGGATATAATGCGAACAGATTAAGGGGAACATGTTTATTGCTCCCCTTAAAATTGCAAGAGGAGAGCTCATAGTGCCCTGCGGACGTAAGCGCAAAAGAAAGAAAATCGCCACTCATAAGCGTAAGAAGAAACTTCGGAAGAACCGACACAAGAACAAATAATTCGTCCACATTCTCTATAGGTATTTCCTAATCGGCAATGATGGTACATGTAAAAAAGTCTATCTCAGTGGGTATTTAGGGGAAGGGCAGAGGACTGCCGGGGAGTTTTTCCCTCAGCCTGCATCCTTCCTGTGTAAAATTACTCCGAGCCCGTCTGGTAGCGTTGCACCGTACGTGCAGGGTTTGGCTTTAATACATGTAAAAAAATATATACTCAAAAAGCGTTACTATGCGCTTTATCCACAAGGATATTGATTCCATGACTTTTGACGATTTTGGATTCGATAAACGAATCCTGCGGGGCATAAAGGATGCCGGATTTCTTACTCCCATGCCGGTACAGTCTCAATGCTTCAACCTTCTTATCAAGGCACGCCGGGATGTCTATGCCCAGTCTCAAACCGGCACGGGCAAAACGGCAGCATTTCTGCTTGGCATTTTCCAGCTTATTGCAACCGAAGAGCGGTACCGGGGTGCTAAAACGCTGGTGGTAGTACCAACCCGTGAGCTTGCCGTACAAATTGAACGGGAAGGTATTTTGCTGGGGAAATATTTGGATCTCCGGATTGGCTGTGTGTTTGGCGGCGTAAGCTATGATAAACAGGAACGCCTGCTGCAACATGGGCCTGATGTGCTTATAGGCACTCCTGGAAGGCTTCTGGATTTCAGCAAACGGAATGTCCTTGATTTTAAGGATTTTCAGTTTCTTGTTATTGATGAGGCAGACCGGCTCTTTGACATGGGCTTCCTGCCGGACTTACGCAAAATGCTGAATCAGATGAGGCCTCCCGAAGAGCGGACAACGTTACTCTTTAGTGCTACCATGAATAACCGGGTGGGCAATCTGGCCTGGGAGTATATGAACGATCCCGGCGAGATAATTATTGAGCCGGAAAAGGTTACTGTGGATACGGTGTCTCAGGAGCTGTATCATGTTGGCAAAGATGAAAAAATGAAGCTGCTGCTGGGGCTCCTGAAACGGGATAATCCCGAAAATGCCGTAATATTTACCAACACCCGCCACAGGGCATGGGAAGTGGCGAAGCGTTTGGAAGTAAACGGCTATCAGGTGCAGTCCCTAATGGGCGATATGCCGCAGTCCAAACGGATGAAGATCGTTGATGAAGTAAAAAAGGGGCACCATAAGTTTCTGGTTGCCACCGATGTTGCCGCCCGCGGTTTGCATTTTGACGATCTTGCACTGGTAATTAACTACGATGTTCCCCAGGAAGCGGAAAGCTATGTTCACCGTATCGGACGCACCGCCCGCGCTGGTCGGCACGGTAAAACCATTACTTTGGCCTGCGAGGAATTTGTTTATGGGCTGGGTCCCATAGAAAAACTGATTGGGCATAAAATTCCGGTAAGCTGGGCCGATGAAACCCTGTTTCTACAGGACAAAAGCGTCGGCATGAACTTTTCTCCGCGAGACCGGCACCGGGATATAAACAGTAATTCGCGCACCGAAAAGGGCAAGGGTAAACGCAAAGATTCGCGCTCTTACGGCAGAAAACCGTTTCAGCCCCAGCCCAATCCAATAACTGGAAAAGCTGCTATCGATCCGCGCATGGCTAAAATTCAATCAGCGGTAACATTGGTAAGCGGCGGAAAACTGGACGATATTTCCATAAAGGCATCAAAACGCCCCTCTCCGCCCCGTTATGAACAAAAGCGCACCCAGAAAGACCTCCCTGCCGGAAAGGAAAAGAGAGAAAAACCCGAGAAAACAGCTAAACCCAAGAAGATTGCCAAAACGACAAAACCTGCCAAACCCGCAAAAACGGAAAAATCCTTCTCCAAGCGCATTTCCGCCAATACCAGTATAGATGATAGACTGGCATACTATCGCAGTAAATATGGCGATGACTTTCAAGCTGATAACACGAACCGGGGAAAGTCCGAAAAATCCAAAACTGACAGGAAAACAGCCAAGTCTCAGAAAAAAGGTTTGCTGAATCGATTTTTTGGAAAAGAAGATTAGCAGTATCCTGTTTGCAGCGTCTTCTGCTGATGAATAAGGATTTTCTTCCGGGTATCCAGTTCGGCTGGTTTTGCGTTTTAGGGCACCTCTAAAAACCAGCTTTAGGAAATTGACGAAGAAATTTTTTGTCGATACAAGGCGGCAAAAGCGGAGCGTAGCTGGGCTACGTGAGCATTTTGACAACGCAGTAGCGGCGGAAAAGTTCGA
>MUIB01000009.1 GCA_002084135.1 Spirochaeta sp. LUC14_002_19_P3
AAAGAACTTATCGCCGTAATCCTTGATAATGTTTTTGAAAAAGGAATCGTGGTCGATGCTCTTTTTAACTTGCCCTGTGTCTTGTGGGGTTTTGTTTTTATTCTTGCTCATTGTGCACTCCTTATATATATAAGAAGGGCTCCAAGGCCTTCAAAATTCAAAATTTGGAAAAATTTATTAAAAAAGTTGAAAATTTATGCTTTTGTGTGCCAGGAGGGCACTTAGAATAATCATCCCCCCAGCCAAAAACAAGCCCTTCCACCCTTTCGCCTGCCTGCCGAAGCCTCGGCGCAGGCAGGTGGTTTCAAAAAGAATTTATCCCTCCCCATCCGTGGTTCCATCTGGGCTGCGCCGGGGCTAATACGGATTCACCCGCCGGGCAATAAAGCGGAAGAGCCGGGGGGCAAAGCAGTGCAGGAAGAGCATGCCTTTGTCGAGGCCGCCGATGGCAATTTCCGGACGGCCTTTTATTACCGCTTTCCAGTACTTCAGTGCACAGATTTGCACATCCAGCCCATGGGCGTTTCCGGGGTCCATCACGTCCCGGCGCCTTCCTTGTCCATCCAGAGAATTTTTACTGATGGGGGTGCGGATGCGCCCGGGAATTACCAGGGTAACATGTATGCCTTCCCGTGCGTATTCCAGCCCCACTGTTTCAAAGAAGCCGTAAAGGGCGCATTTGCTGGCGGAATAACTGGAGCGCAGCGGGAATCCGAAGCGGCCGGTAAGGCTGCTGGTTACACCTATATGTCCGCCGTTGCGGCGAAGCATTGCAGGCAGTACGGTTCGGGCAATGGCGGCAGAACTGAGAAAGTTGAGATTCATAATGTACTGAACGACATCTATATTGGTTTCTCCGCAGCGTGCCCGCTGAGTTACCCCGGCATTGAGAATAAGGTAATCCGGGGGGCCATGTTCGTTCAGGAGTTTTTCCGCGGCTTCTGAAGCGGCGGGAATTTGGGACAGATCGGCGGAGAGATAATGGGTGCTCTGGGCCCCTTTGGCGGTGCAGAGGCGGGCTGTTTCCTTCAGCGCTTCTTCGCGGGAAGAGATAAGGTGGAGACGGGCTCCGGCCTGGGCTGCCAGCAGGGCTAATTCCAAACCGATGCCGGAGCTTGCCCCGGTAATCCAGACTGATTTTCCCCTCAGGGCTTTCAAGATCATCTAAACCTGCTCCGCCTGCCGGTAAATTGCGATAACGTCCGCCTTGGTGAGTTTTTTTAATCCTCCCAGAGTTCCGAAGCGCATGGCCTTTTCGGCCATGATTTCGTAGCGCTTATCGGTAATGCCCAGGTCTTTTAGGCGGATGGGCATGCCGATGGAGACATAGAAGGCTTCGAGCCGTCGTATGCCTTCCCGCGCCGTTTCCTCTTCTTCGCCGGCGGTGTAGGGGACATCCCACACCCGCACCGCATACTGAATGAAGCGCGGAATATTTACCTTATGCACGTATTTCATCCAGGCGGGGAATATTACGGCCAGGCCGGCACCGTGGGTTACTCCGTACTGGGCGGATAATTCATGTTCAATGTCGTGGCTTGCCCAGTCATCCTGACGACCTTTCCCGATGAGATCGTTATGGGCCAGGGTGCCTGCCCACATAATTTCTGCCCGGGCATTGTAATCATTGGGATTGGACAAGGCCTTGGGGGTATTGCTGATAATGGTTCGCATAAGTGCCTCACACAGCCTGTCGGAGAGCTCAACATGGGGCGTGTTGGTGAAGTAGCGTTCCATAACGTGGGTAAGCATATCAACGGCACCGGCTGCGGTTTGCCAGGGCGGCAGCGAAAAGGTGTATTCAGGATTCAAAAGAGCGAATACCGGACGGATGAGATCGGAGCCGCAGTGAAACTTGGACTGGGTATCCTCATCGGTAACAACCGATCCGGTACTGGCCTCGCTGCCTGCCGCCGGTATGGTGAGAATGGTACCAATGGGCAGGGCTGTTGTAATTTCGGTTTTGCGGGTGTAAAAATCCCACACATCGCCGCTGTAGGGCACACCGATTGCGATACCCTTGGCCGAATCAATAACACTGCCGCCGCCAACGGCCAGGATGCCGGTAACATGCTCCTTGCGGCAAAGATCAATTCCTTTCCGTACCAGCGCCAGGGAGGGATTGGGAATAACTCCGCCCAGCTCAACATAGTCCGTGTTCGCCTGCTTCAGAGCGGCAATAACCCGCTCATAGAGACCAATTTTTTTAATGCTGCCTTCTCCGTAATGAAGCAGCACTTTGGTACCCAGTTTGGGTATCTCATCTTTAAGGGAATCCTCGGCGTTCCGCCCGAATACGATTTGAGTGGGGCTTATAAAACTAAAATCCAGCATAATATCTCCTTTAATTCCGTGAGTATACTATATTTTCTGATTTGGGGGTAGATAAAGGATGGGATAAGGGTAGCTCTAAAAAACAGCTTTTCCCGGTCAGATATACTTTCTATGCCATGAATTAAACAGTATTCATGCGGCTAAAAATTTTTCTCTTGATTCTTTTTTGGAAATGGAGTATTTTGAGCTAAATATTGTAGTGCGTCTTCAAGCGGCATCTGAACCCGGAAAACATCTTGTATCGGAGAAGAGCACTCCCTGGTTCAGGATGTCCTTATAGAAAAGAAAAGCATGTTAAGGGAGTTGAAGCGCAGAGTATAATGACTTATGTGAATCCGGGTCCAATGGGAAACAGCTATGGGGCACCTCTAAAAAACCGCTTTAGGAAATTGACGAAGAAATTTTTTGTCGATACAAGGCGGCAAAAGCGGAGCGTAGCTGGGCTACGTGAGCATTTTGACAACGCAGTAGCGGCGGAAAAGA
>MUIB01000088.1 GCA_002084135.1 Spirochaeta sp. LUC14_002_19_P3
TTTAAGGGGTCTGGACATCAGTGATATTGTAAGATATTTAATGCAATAACTCTATGAAAGTCACTGATGAAAAAGTTCCAGTATTTTGGATGCAGCCATCGAACCACCATGACAGCTCACCTCGACGGCGTCTTCACCGGTATAGCTCGCTGGCGCACGGAATACCGTAACCAGCACCTCGTCGATTGGGGAGCCCTCTTTATCGACAATCCAGCCGTAATGAACACGGTTTCCCTTGCTTTGCGTTAATATTTCAGGCCGGGAAAAAACAGGGGCAAAGGTTTCAACGCACTTTGGCCCGGAGCCGCGAATGACAGCCAAGGCACTCCGGGTTAATGCTGTTGCCGGGGCAACGATGAGATCGTCGGCTGTATAGCTTGCATTCACTACCGCGCTCTGTCTATAAGCTCTGCCGCGAATGAACGGCCTAACTGGCGAAATGCGGCGTTAATGGCATCCTGCCCGCTGCCGGAGCGGCTTGTTTTGCTTATACTGGACTGGTAAAGAATAATCTGACGCTTCACATCGGAAAGAAAGAGGGTTCCTCCTACCCGCACAGTGAAAGAATCACCATTTTGCTCAAAACTTTTCAGAGATATAATGCCGTGTATAACACGGGGAACTCCGGGATAAAACTGCAACTGCGAGGTGAGAGTTTCTGGCAATTTTTCTCCACTGCGCGAAAGAATCTCACGAGAATCCAAAGACAGCATTTTTACATTAAAACCGTCAGATTGGAGATCGCTTAAAACACCTCCGGCCGCTGAAGAGGTGTTGAGAGGATTCCCGGCAATATCCGTTTCAAGTATCAGTATCCCAGTCAGCACTGTTCTGTCCCGTGCCAAAGACTTGTAGCTCACTTCAAAATGGCTTCTTTCAAGTGTATCCACAAAATTGACGGCTGTGTCAGATTGGGTATCACTTAGGTATTTTATAAAAGGAGTAGAGCTTGGTGCTATAAAGATGGTTTGGGTGCCTTCCGATCCTGCTGCTGGCAGAAAAAATTCAATGCGGCCTTGCGAATTTGTCAAGACACGTATAGTTCCCAGACGCGATATGCCCCCCTGAGGTGGCACGGGATATGAAATAACAAATTCCGCATTGCCAACCGGTTTTCCTCCATAAGAAATATCCAATACAATGGGATTAAGTAGCGGTGAACCAGTAAATACCTCTGTGGGGGCTGATACCAGAGTATAGGCCAGTTTATTGAGCAGCCGGGATATTTCCATGAATGCCTGAGAATAATCAGACATGCGTTTATCTCTCTCTGCGACACCGGCTGCGACTGCCCAAATAAGCGCCGCCTCATAGATATTTCCCTCATTTTCAGCCGCTGAAGCTCTGTCTTCAAGACTTACAGCAGCCGAAGCCGTACCGGTAAAAGCGGTAATGTCTTTTGCCCGCTTGATAAATTCATCTTTTACCCAGGCGGTATCAATAGCAAAAAATATACTTGTCTTATCCTCCCAGGCATCAATCCGCAGAATATCCAGTCCTTTGATAGCATAATAATCCGGCATTCTCAGTGCCGATTCCAATTCATCCTTAAAAGTTTCAACGGCTATCCGGCTGCCGATATTCCATGCAGACGGATCCGCAAGATTCATCTTTTCCAGAGCCGCATTTATTATTTCATTTACCGCTTCTTCCTTGGCAAGAAAAAGATTATCGGCAACACCCGTGCCGCGAAACCGGAAGGTATCCATTGTGTCCATATACGCGGTCGATATCCAATCCGGAGGAGTATTTCCCACTTCTGGTCTGCCTGCGCACGAAATAGCCGCCAAGGAGAATATGGCAACCACAAGAGACAAAGACAGACTTCTTTTCATTTAATATCCTGATCGAAATTTATACCAGTATTATCGGTATATTTTCGTGCTAAAATTAAGGGTGATCTATAATTCAGGCCAAATAGCGGCGAAATTCAGCAGCACGGCGGCGGACCGGGTTATAGCCGGGAGCGCAACCCATTCATAGCGGCCATGGAAATTCTGCCCTCCGGTAAAAACATTGGGTGTAGGGATACCCATGGCCGTAAGCCGGGAGCCGTCCGTACCGCCGCGGATGGGCCTCTCAATCGGATCGATTTCGGCCAGCCTATAGGCTTTGCGCAGACAGTCCATCAGGCGGGGATGTTTGTCTATTTCTTCCTTCATATTGAAGTACTGATCGGTAAATTGAATGTCTACCCCGCCGCCGGGGAAAGCCGCCTCTACGGCCCGGCCAAATTTCCTCAGGGCCTTTTTACGCCGATCCATATCCTTGCGGTCAAAACTGCGGAGCAGTACTATCAATTCCGTGCGTTCCAAACCGCCGCTTACCTTATGCGGCCAATAGCAGCCGTAACGGCCATCGGTGGCCTCGGGGCTCTCATTTCTCGGCAGCAGCGCAATGTATTCCCCGGCCATTGTAGCAGCATTTATCAGTTTTCCCCGTGCTGTACCCGGATGGATAACTTTGCCAGCAAAGGTTATATCGGCTTTGCTGGCATAATAGCACTCGCACTCCAGTACCCCTTCTTCTCCACCGTCCACGGTAACACAGCAGGAAGATTTGAGAGACTCAATTGGAAAACGGTTCATGCCCATCCCTGTTTCTTCATCGGGAGTAAAAATTATCTCTATCTCACCATGAGGAATATCGGGATGCGAAAGCAGCCAATCCGCGGCACTTACAATCGCGGCGATACCGGCCTTGTCGTCTGCGCCCAGAAGGGTGTTCCCATCCGTCGTAATAATCGTTTCGCCGGTGTATTTCCTTAAGAGAGGGAATTCCGCCGGATCCAGAACAACATTATTCGCGAGCCGGATGATACCCCCATCGTAGGCATTATGGACAATAGGGCGTACATTTTCCCCCGGTGCATCCTCGTTCGTGTCTACATGGGCCATGAAGCCGATGGTTTTTACCTGCTTTGAAGCCGGGAGATTGCCCGGAATGCGGGCAATAAGAAAGCCATGTTCATCGACATGAACATCTTTTATTCCCAACGCCTTAAGTTCTTTTTCCAGCAAGCGAATTAAATCCCACTGGCAGTCGGTGGAAGGGGTTTTGTCCGATGCCGCGGCTTCATTGCTCGTGGTAAAAATTTGTGCATAGCGAAGAAAGCGCTCCAGCAGCTTATCCGCTATGCCATTATGCAGTGTTTTATAGTCCAGTGATTTGGACTCCAGCACATCAATCATTCTGTTCATTGCTCTCAAAAAGATTGCCGATGATATTCCGCTCTACCGAATCAGACTCGGCTACCTTCTCCACGCTGCGGAACAGCTCCTTGAGAGAAAGAATTTCTTCTGTAAGAAGCAGGCGCACAAAGGACTCCTGGGCAGGCGGCACATTGCAGGTTATGTTCGCGCCATCCAGGTACAACGTTATATGAACCGCATCCTTTTGCAGAGTATAAACCGGATTCTGATGATCCAGCCGCCGGGGAAAGAAATCTGCCTCGCGGAAGGCCTCCAGGAGCCTGGTTAAAACGAAGCCTGCCAGGGCCTCACTCGGCATCTCAAATCCAATACTTTTTAATTCACTGTCCCCGCCTTCCGCCATTTCCCCCTTGTAGCCACTGCCGCCCTTGAAGGCCCTCAGCAGTACTGGCGGCGCAACAAGACTGGAAATAAACATGGCAATAACGGCAACCCCGAACAAGCCTGAATCCAGCACCCCCGTAGACAGCCCCAGGCTCGCCATGATAAGCGTTACCTCGCCCCGTGGCAGCATACCCGCTCCAATTCGGTAAGCTCCCCGCAGGTTAAAGCCACCGAAAAGCGAAAAGCCTCCCGCGCCAACAAGTTTACCCGCAACACCTAAAGCCGCATACAGCAGGCCGTATCCCAGCACCTTCCTCATTACGGCAAAATCCACCATCATACCCATAACACAGAAGAAAATCGGCACAATAAAGTTATACAGCCCCTCCAGACGGTGGCGAATATCTTCCGCCACATCTGTACTCGAAAGCGCCAGTCCCATAACATAAGCCCCGATAATCATGGCCAGACCCGCTTTTTCGGAGAAGCCCGCCAGAAGCAGGGCAAGTCCCAGGGAAATCATGGCCAGAGCATCCAGATCTTTCAGCCGCTTCAAGCGCTTGGTAAGCCGCGGTGCCAGAACAATCCCGATAACTGTACTGCCCAGCCAGAATCCAACCGCCTTGAGCGCGATGGAGCCAACCAGAGACCATTCCACTCCGCCGGAGGAACCGGTTTTGGTTAAGCCGACGACTATAGCCAGCAGAATAATGCCAATCACATCATCGAGAACCGCCGCCGAAAGAATCGTTACCCCCTCAGGGCTGGAAAGCTCACGTTGTTCGGATAGAATCCTCGCCGTTATTCCCACACTCGTTGCGGTTGCGATAATGCCCATAAACAGCGCCTTCGGCTCCATCCAATGGGAAACACCCGGAATAAACAGTATGGCCGATCCCGCTCCAAGAAAAAAGGACACAATTACACCGCCCAGGCCGACAAGTGCTCCCACACCCGCAAAGCGCAGGAAGGTTTTTAGGTCTGTCTCCAAGCCGGACAGAAACAGCAAAACAATCGAAGCAACGGTGGCAAAGCCTTCCAGCTCCGGCATAATGGGAATAGCGGCCCCATGAGGAATAATAAATAAGGACTCCCCGCCGAACATGGCCAGGGGAATACTGCCAAGCGCAAATGGCCCGATTATCATTCCCGCGACAATTTCGCCCAGCACCGAAGACTGCTTCAAATACCGCGATACCAGAAAACCAAACAGCTTCGCCGCAATAATAATAATTGAAAGCTGAAAAACCAGCTTTGTCATCAAATGAATCAGGGAATCCCCATGCTCCATTAGGCTCTGCCTTCAAGGAAAATTTTCAGAATATCCCCACTCGATTTGGCCTCAAGAATTTTCCGGCACACCTCATCCTTGCCAAGCAGCCGACTCACCTCGGCGAGAAACTGCAAATGAGGACCCGTTTGAGACTTGGGGGAAATAGTCATAATAAAAATTCTGGCAGGCTTCTTGTCCAGAGACGCGAAGTCTACTGGTTTTTGGCTTACTCCAATAACCACATGAAGATCGGTAACCACATCCGTTTTTCCATGTGGAATTGCAATGCCGTTGTTCATGCCTGTAGACATCTGCTTCTCACGCTCCATAACCGCCTTTAACAGAACATCCCTGGATAAATTCCGGCCATTAGCCACAATTATGTCTATCAGTTCTTCAATTATTTCCTGCTTGGTACTTCCGGTTAAACCAACTTTCACCGAATCCAGTGTTAAAATTTTCTTCAAGTTCATACCATAACACTATGTTCAGTGATTGCAGAGCGTCAATACCCTTTTACTTGAATAATCGCATATAAATTATTTTTTATGCGTTGAGGGCAGTGCTGAAAACTTGTTTTTGGGGCTGCCCTTGAGGGCTTTTACTGTTTTTGCGAATAAGGTGCTGTAAAAATCCAGCCGGAAGTATAAGCTGCACTGCGCCAGAGGTCAAAATAAGCATGGAAAACGGAAGTTTCAAAAAAATATGAAAATTACCTCTTGACTAATTTTTGAATTTGTATTATCTATGGATGAGTCTGGAGGTGTAGCGAAGACGGTTATCGCGCCGGCCTGTCAAGCCGGAGATCGCGGGTTCGATCCCCGTCACTTCCGTATTATTGTATCAGCAGGGTATATTGTCTTGCTGATACAGTCTTTACACTTTTTCCCATTCCCCACTTTTGCCGGAGCGGAATATGGCATCAATAACTTTCATGTTGGCAAGTGCATCTTCCGGGGGCAGCGGAGCGGGACTCCCGCTGTTCAGCGCCTGGGCGAAGGCTTTCAGCATTTCACCGTACTGATCGGAGGGCCCATAGTGCAGGGTGCGCGGGCCGCCATTGCCGTCGTTGAGTTCCAGGGTAAGTGGGCTGTCCCGGTAGGCGTTGAAAGGCCGCTTAAGGGTTAGGCTGCCTTTGCGGCCATATACCGATACGTTCTGCATGGGGGCCATTCGTGTCGATACGGTGAACAAGGCCCGCGGGCCGCCGAAATCGAGAATGGCGGAAACAAGGGTGTCCACTTTGCAGATCGGATCCTCTTCAATATTCGCCATAACCCGCAGCGGTTCCCGGTTCATCAGCAGCCGGGCCGAAGAGATGGCATAGCAGCCAATGTCGTAGACGGCGCCGCCGCCCAGTGCTCGCTGATTGCGAATGTTGGCCGCATCGTTGTTAAAGAAACTGAAGACGGTGTGAATGGCCGCGGCTTCCCCTATTTCGCCAATGTCCATTGTTTCCCGGGCTTTTATCCACTGAGGATGAAATTTGTACATGAAGGCTTCCATTACCATTATGCCTTTCTTGTCGGCGTATTCCAGGGCATCGGCGGCTTCGGCGGCGTTCAGGGTAAGGGGTTTTTCGCAGAGGACGGCCTTCCCGGCATCGGCGCATTTTTTTATCCATTCGGCGTGCAGATTGTTGGTGAGGGGAATGTAAACGGCTTCCACTTCCTTATCGTCTACCACTTGCTGATAGGAGCCGTAAGCCTTGCTAAAGCCCCATTTTTCGGCGGCTTCAACGGCCCGTTCCCGCTGCCGGGAACCGATGGCACGTGTTTCAAAGAGGTTTAAGACGCACAATGGCGTGTGCATCCGCAGGCCGTAGTGCTTCGATACGCCGAGTACTCCGAGTTTTATTGGTTTCATGGCTGTTTCCCCTATTTTGAAGATAGCTTCAATTATTATGGTTTGAGTGATTTTGTCAAGGTGTGAGCGGTGTATGCCTTAAGGCGCTTGGAGCTATTGACCGCAATGCCCCAGCCCCCAGCCTCAAAATTCCAGCACTATCAGTTTTAAATCAGAATACCCGCATGAACCTTCCTTGACGAACAGGAATAAATGCGGTAATTTCAAGCTGAAAGAATGATACAGAACCAGCACAACAGTGAACATCCACCCTGCATCCAGAGAACAGGCAAAATACTGGCCAACAGAAGCATAGCCCGTGGCTGCGGAGAAATTCGTATCGGATGGAACGGCGCGGAGATACATCCCAGTCCCGGACAATTTCTTACCCTTGCCCCGCGGCGCTACCCCCTGCCGCTTCTGCGGAGGCCGTATGCCTACTCCAGTGCCGACAGCAGCGGCTTCGGGTTTATTTATCAGATACGCGGCCCGGGCAGTGCCGAACTGGCCGAATTGCGCCCCGGAGACGAAACGGACTGGCTGGGCCCTCTCGGTACAGGATTCCCGCCGCCTGAGCCTGCCAGTCGGCCTATACTTATCGCTGGCGGAACAGGCATCGGGCCAATTTTTTACCTCGCGGTAGCCCTGAAGGAACATGGCCCTCTTGTCGTTACAGGGGCCCGCGAAGCCAACCTCCTGCCCCGGCTGCATTGGCCACCCGGCGTACATGTTCTTCCATGCACCGAAGACGGTAGTGCCGGAATTGCAGGCACCGTAATGGACGCTCTGAAAGAAACGGATACCAGCAGCGCGGAGTTCTACACCTGCGGCCCCGCCCCCATGATGGAAGCCGTCCACAAACTGGCATTGGAACAAAACCGCCCATGCTGGGTATCTGTAGAAGAAATCATGGCCTGCGGAGTCGGTGCCTGCCAGGGCTGTGCCGTTTCCGCCGCCGATGACACAGGAACAACTTATCAGCGGGCCTGCCTGGAAGGCCCCGTATTCAATTCACGGAAGCTGAAATGGGACAGATAGACCTTACCGTTACCATCGCCGGGAAAACCCTGCCCAACCCGGTAGGCACCGCTTCGGGAACATTTGGATTCGGCGAAGAATATTCCCCCCTCATCGACATTAACGCCCTCGGAGCAATCTACACCAAGGCCCTCACACCCGAAGAGCGGCCGGGAAATACCCCTCCACGGCTGGCCGAAACCACCGCAGGACTCATCAACTCCATCGGCCTTGCCAACCCCGGCCTGAACAAGTTCCTAACGGAAAAAGTCCCCATCCTTCAAAACATAACCGCACCCATAATCGTCAATGTTGCCGGTGCCACCCAAAGCGATTACATCAAAGTATGCGAAGCCATGGAGGAATGTGCCCCGGTATGGGGAGTGGAACTCAATGTCTCCTGCCCCAATGTAGACCATGGCGGCATGAGCTTTGGCACCAGTCCCCCCCTTCTCGCCCGCCTGGTAGCCGCCGTAAGAAAAGTTATAAAAAAACCCCTCATAGTGAAACTTTCCCCCAATGTTGCCGATATAAGCGAACCGGCCCGAGCCGCCGAAGATGCTGGTGCCGATGCCTTAAGCTGCATCAACACCCTTACCGCCATGAAAGTAGACATACACCGCCGCAAGCCCCTCATTCCCCGCGGCACAGGCGGACTTTCCGGTCCCGCCATACTCCCCATTGGCGTTGCCGCAGTATGGCGCAGCGCCAAAGCCGTAAAAATTCCCGTAATAGGCGTAGGCGGAATAAGCCGCCCCGAAGATGCCCTGGAATACCTCCTTGCGGGAGCCTGCGCCGTACAAACAGGCACAACTCTCTTCACCCACCCCAACACGCCCCTTCGCGTATTATCCGGCATAGAGCAATACATGGAACAGCAGGGCTTTCAATCCATCTCTGAGCTTCACGGCTTCTTTTAGCTTTTTAGCTGACCTCTGGCGCCGTACCTTCAGCACCTTCCCCAAAAAACATGCTATACTCAAAGCCTTATGACCAAGCTACTTCCCCAAGGCATTACTGATTTCAAGGGCACCTCTAAAAACCCCCATTTAGTTCTTGACTCGAACTTTTCCGCCGCTCCTTAAGTTGTCAAAATGCTCACATAGCCCAGCTACGCTCCGCTTTTGCCGCCCGACAAAAAATTTCTTCGTCAATTTCCTAAAGCTGGTTTTTAGAGGTACCCATTGTGGTTTCCCATGCCTGGTGCATTGTTGTCGCATTGTTTACAGGGGGGCAAGCGGGGAGGTGGCTATTGGAGGCTAAAGCCCTCTGCCTGGCAGGTAGCCGCTAACTTTTGGTATGAAATTCCCAATCCGCAGTGCTCCTGATTGCCCTGCTCCACCGAATCAGGGTAAACTTGTCAATTCCATGAATCAGGATAAACCGTTAATCGTTCAGAGTGATGGATCGCTTCTTCTCGATGTTCATCATTCCTCTTTTGAAGAAGCCCGTGGAGAAATATCCGCCTATGCCGAGCTGGAAAAATCCCCGGAGCACCTTCACACCTACAGACTTTCTTCTCTATCGCTCTGGAATGCGGCGAGTGCGGGCTGGAGCGGCGGACGGATATCGACTTCCCTGCGGCGCTGGAGCCGCTATGAGATTCCAGAGAGTATCCTTACCTGGACTAACGATATATTGTCCCGGTGGGGCAAGCTGAAACTTATACAAAATCCCGCACCGGAGCGTTCCGACATGCTGCTTCTGGAAGTGTCCGATCCCCATATCAGCGAGGAACTGCGGAACCATAAATCCCTGAGTACAAAGATAATTCCCCAAGGAAACAATTTTATTCTTCATCTGCTGAACCGCGGTACTGTTAAGGCTGCTCTCATCCGGCTGGGCTTTCCGGTTATCGACACCGCGCCCCTGAAGGATGGGGAGGCGCTGAGCATTGAACTCCGCAAGGTTTGCCGGAACGGATGCGCCCTGGCAATTCGCGGTTATCAACGCTCTGCGGTACAGGCATTTCTCGGCACCGGCGAACCGGGCACAGGCTTTGGAACCGTGGTAATGCCCTGCGGTTCGGGCAAAACCGTTGTGGGTATGGCCATAATGGCCGGTTTAGGCCGCCGAACCCTGATACTTACCACAAATACAGTTGCGGTTCATCAGTGGCGGGATGAGCTGCTGGATAAAACCGATCTGGAGGAGGATTCCATTGCAGAGTACACCGGGAGCCGCAAGCAAATCGGATCGGTTACCATTGCCACCTACCAGATACTCACCTGGCGGAAGGACAAAAATAGCCCTTACCCTCATTTCGATCTTTTCAGAAACCATCCATGGGGACTCATTATCTACGACGAGGTTCATCTTCTGCCTGCTCCTGTATTCAGAGTAACAGCCGAACTTCAGTCCGTAAGAAGACTGGGACTCACCGCAACACTGATAAGGGAAGACGGCGGCGAAAGCGATGTGTTTTCCCTGGTTGGCCCCAAGCGCTATGATGTTCCCTGGAAGGAACTGGAGGCATCCGGCTGGATAGCCGAAGCCCAGTGCCGGGAAATACGGGTAGCCCTGCCGGATAATCTGCGCCTGCCTTATGCCATGGCCGACAAAAGACGGAAAATTCGTATTGCGGCGGAAAATCCCCGTAAGATAGATATAGCCATGCAGCTTGTAAAGAATCATCCGGAGGATTATATTTTAATAATTGGGCAATATATAAGTCAGCTGGAAGATATGGCCAAACGGCTTGGGGCACCGCTCATTACCGGCAAAACACCGAATGCCAGGCGAGAAGCCATTTACACCCGCTTCCGGAAAGGAGAGGATCGGATTATCGTCGTGTCGAAGGTTGCCAACTTCGCTATAGACCTTCCCGATGCCTCCATGGCCATTCAGCTTTCGGGGGCATTTGGCTCCCGCCAGGAAGAAGCGCAGCGGCTCGGGCGTATTTTAAGGCCGAAACAAAGAAATTCCCTGTTCTGCTCCCTGGTATCCAGAGGCACCGCGGAAGAAGACTTTGCCCTGAACCGGCAGCGCTTTCTTACAGAACAGGGCTACCGCTACACCATAGACCTGTGGGAGAATGAATGACCATAAAAAGCTGGCAGGAGGTGCTTTCCCCCCTCCCCAACACCGCATTCTTTAACATTGCCCGGCACTATCTCGGCCCCATCGCAACACCCTTTCACAAACCGGACATTATCGCCCGCCTCATCGCCTTTTTTGAACGCAGTGATGTACTCCAGCGCATCCGTGAGTTTGTAGACAAAACCGATGCGAAAATATTAACCTGTACAGCCTTCTGCCCCGGCATCCCGGAGGCAAAACTGAAATGCCTCATGGAGGATTTACAGCACATAGCATTTCAGGAAGCTCTGGCCAACCTCGAAGAAAGACTGCTGATTACAGCGAAGATCGATCGATCCAAAGGCCGCTGTTATTACCTGACACCGCTGGGCGGCCATCTCCAGGAATACGGCCTCATCGCCCCGGAAGTAATACTCGGTGAGTCCACTGGCGAAATTAAAACGCCTTCTCATCAATGGTTCAATGACAATTTTCTCAATGCGGCTTTGAGTTTTCTCTTTGAATCCCATTCCCTGTTTCGGGCAGACGGTGCCTGGCGAAAAAAGCCGTACAAAATGCTTAAGGAACGCTTTCCCATCCTGTTTGAGGAAAAAGGGGAAGATGAGAGGTTAAACCTTGCCGGACGCATACTCCTCAATTTGGAACTCGTTCGTATAGAGGACGGCAAACTTGTATTCCGCCCCGAAACCTGGCGCTCCTTTGAGGCCCTTGAACCCGAACGGAGACAGCAGCTTATCATAACTGCGGCCATTCTGCGAAAGGGAATAACTCCGCTTCAGGCCGCCAACATCGGGGTAGCACTGGAAAAAATACTTCCCCCCGGCAGGGCTTTTAACCCCGGCGGCCTGAACACTCTTATCCGCATCGTTTCCGGTATGTCCCGGCCCATGTCGCCGCGCATTATCAAACATATTATAATCAGCCTTATCCAGCTTAATTTTCTTACCTGCGGGGAGAATGGCGGCCTTGGCCGTCCCTGCCTCTCTCAAACTTCTCTCCGCCCGAACCCGCTCACCCTTACTCCCTCAGGGGACATTGTTAGCTATCCTGGCTTGCCGTTGTTCTCCAGCCTGGCCTTCGCCGCCGAACTGGTAAACTGCCAGATCGCATCCTCCTACAGACTGAATAAAACCCGCTTCATCGCCGCGCTTGATGTCGGCATGAAAACAGAACCGCTCATAAAAGGCATGGAACACCATACCGGATGCGCCCTTCCCGCCAGCATCGCAACTCTGCTTTCCGAATGGGAAAATGAATTTCGCGCCGTATCCCTCCAGCTCGCCGTTGTTCTTCAGGTTAAAGATAGGCACCGTGCCGTTCTTGAGCAAACCCAGGCACTGAAGAATCTCTCCCTTGCTCATCCCGCCGAAGGTATATGGCTTTTGGATTATAGAAAACAGGAAGAGTGGCAGCAAATTCTCAGCGAAATCGGCATAATTCATATTCCCAGGATTCAGGGACTTGGCCCTCCGCTTGAAGCCGTATTCGCCGAAGAGAAAAAATCCGGGAGGATTCCTCTGCCATCTGTATGGGCAGTCTGCGGTGAAGAGCAGAACCTCTTGAATTATACCTCTAAGCACCCCCATTTTATTCAGCCGGAAGCCCTGTTAGCAGAATACGCCCAGTCTCCCGCCATTAAGCAGCTCAGTGAAAGTGAAATAAGCGTTTTTCAGGAAAGACTCCGCCGCCGCCTCATCCTTATACCCGAACAAATCAAGCCGGGAGCCTGGCGCCAGGAAATTATTACCGCAAGAGGACTCAATTATCAGGCCAAATTCAACCTTGCCGAAGCTGCCATATCCGGCCGCCATGAACGGCTGGAACTCACCATAGCCGCCGAAACCGGAGTGGAAACTATTCTGTTAATACCCCAGTCCCTGGAAAAAACGGATACCGGCCATATCCTAACCGGCGTAACACTGCCGGATGAAGAACTATCGCGGTATCCGCTGAGAAAAATCAGCCTGCTCAAACGGGTTAAAATGTCGCTGCTGTGAGCGGTATCGAATAAATCGGGGCAGCTTGTTCTCGCTGGATAATAATCCGTACTGGAAACAGTTATGCCGTAAGGCGAAGGCTGTTTACGGCATGTCTGTTATTTCAGGTTCTGTCTTCCAGCTTCTGCCAGGGTTTATCCATCTCGCCGACATAGAGTGCCTTAGGACGATAGAGGCGGTTATGTTCCCTCTGCTCAATAATATGAGCCAGCCAGCCGGACACCCGTGCAATAGCAAAAATAGGCGTAAACAGGTTGGACGGAATACCCAGCAGAGTATACACCGCTCCGGAAAAGAAATCCACATTTGGGTAGATGGGCTTACCCTTCTCTTCCATCTTTTCCCGGAACACCCGCTCCACTTCTTTCAGAATATCATAACTGCTGGTATCCTGATGTTTTTTCGACAGAGTTTGCAGATAATCCTCAATAATAACCGAACGGGGGTCTTTAGCCTTGTACACCCGGTGCCCCATCCCCATAACCTTGCGCTTGTCCGCCAGGGCTTTTTCCAGCCAGGGGCGTACATTCTCCACACGGCCTATTTCGTTCACCATAGCCATTACCTTCTCGTTAGCCCCGCCGTGCAGGCTACCAAAAAGACTGCCGATAGCGGCTGAAATTGAGCAGTAACAGGTGGATTGCGTGGACGCTACCACCCTGGCGGTGAATGTCGAGGCATTGAAGGAATGCTCTGCGTGGAGAATAAGGCACTTGTCCATTATCTCCCCTTCATCAGTATCCGGCTCAACGCCTTTAAGCTGCCATAAAAAGTTGGCGCCATGCGATAAATCTTCTCTGGGCTCAATATACTCTAACCCATTGCTAAAGCGGTGAAAAGCCGCAACAACGGACGGCAGCTGAGCAATTTGATGCAGAGTACTACGGCAGCTACAGGTAGGCGAATGCTCTATTTTGTGATCCACATACCCGGAGAGAAAACTGATAACCGCCTGCAAGAGTTCCATCGGGTGGGAATTGCGGGGAAAATCTTGAATCATCCGTAGAACCGGAGCCTTGATAGCCCGGCAGGATCGTATGCGCTTACTGAAATCTTTCAGTTCCCCGGCATTTGGCAGCTTGCCGTACAGTAGCAAATAAGTAACCTCTTCAAAGTCGGCATTGGCCGCTAAATCCTTGACAGGATAGCCATAGTAGTAGAGCATACCCTTTTCACCGTCTACCTTGCAGATTTTACTTTCACCTGCAATAACTCCTTCAAGTCCTGGAGAATACGCCATTTCAGCCATATATTCTGCTCCTGTTAAAATGAATCTTTACAACACCATTGAAAAACCCTGCCATGGATTTTTCAATGGCATCTTTATTATGCGGGACACTGTCCGATAGCTGTATTTTGTCATAATTTCAAAATAATGTCCAGAAATTTAAATTGAATTCAGCACCAGCTCTGAAAAACCATTCAAATTAACCGAAATATGTGCTACAGTCCGCTTATGAGTAAAACAGCGTTAATAACAGGCGCATCGGCGGGCATAGGCAGGGAATTGGCAATAATTCATGCCGCCGCTGGCGGAAATCTGGTTATCACGGCCAGACGGGAAGACAGACTGAATCAGCTTAAAGCTGAATTGGAAAAAACATACACCGTAAAGGTTGTAATTATCGTTAAGGATTTAACTCAGCCCGGCGCACCCGCCGAAATTTATAACGAAATTAAAAAAGCGGGCATTGAGATTGACTATCTTGTAAACAATGCCGGCTTTGGCGGGCGGGGTAAATTCTATGAAAGGGATATGCAGGCAGACCTGGATATGATACAGCTCAATATACTTGCCCTTACCACGCTAACCAGGCTGTTTCTTCCCGATTTTGTAAAACGCGGCCATGGAAAAATCCTGAATGTTTCTTCGATTGCCTGTTTAATTCCCGGTCCGTTGCATGCGGTATATTACGCAACCAAAGCTTATGTAACCAGCTTCAGCAATGCCCTGGCGTAAGAACTGCATGATACACCCATTACCGTTACGGCACTCCTGCCGGGCATGACAAAAACGGAATTTTTTAAGAAGGCCGTTGTAAATAAACTTCCAGTCTATGGGAAAATGGCCGAAGCCGCTGCCGTTGCCCAAACAGGATATAATGCTATGCTAAGGGGCAGGCTTAATGCCGTTGCCGGATTATCCGCAGGAAAAGTGCTTTTTACAAGACTGCTATTGATACTGCTTCCCAAAAAACTGCTTATCCGGCAGATCCGCAGAATGAACGAGATATATGCCTCCTGAAACCATCTGGGGCCTCTTATCTATCCTCTATCAAGTTAATGCGAGAAAACGCAATTTCCCGTACTCCATATACCTTTCTTGCACCAAAGCGATTCATTTTAACGATTGCCAGATTGATGGGATGAATAATATCCGCTTTAAGAATAGCCAATTTCCACTCAGGTGCCAGAGCAACGTCCGATTTGAGATATTGTATATCATCAGAATATAAATTGGAAAAATAAGTTTTTATATAATCCGAAAGCCAATCCTTATGCTGATTCAGCCAGGTTTGAGTGCGGACATCCTGAAACGTATAGCCGATATTGGCCTTCACAAAGAAGAATATTTGCGCGGAGTCTTTCAGGGAGCCTGTTATTTCAGGAATGTTTTTATAAAAGGACATGCTGGGCATCCATTGTATTCCTGCCGAGGAGATGCCAATACCTCCCGAGGGAGATATGCCGGACATTATATCCCGTCCGCGACGGTATATATCAGCGCTGAGTACAATAACAATCAGATCATTTAACTCGCTATTCAACGCCGCATCGTACACCGCGGCAAGCTGCCAGTTGGGATTCACGGAAATATTGTAAAGTTTGGCAATAAGTGCTTTCCAGGCATTATCAATCCGAAGCATGGATTTTTTGAATCGGCGGCTTTTAAGAAAGTATTCCCGGATTAACTCCTTGTCAATCGCTGCTATATTTTTTCCAGGAGGCACCCATACCGCGGCAAATTCCGCGATTGCCGCTTCGGTGCCTTCAATAGCAGACTCAGCACCCACAGGAGGTTTTCGTATATCTAACATGGAATCGGGAATCCCGGTAATGCCGTAAATATCCGATTTTACCTGCTCGAATAATACACGGACTGCTGCAAGAAAATCAGGAAGCCATTCCCGGCTATCATCGGCATAAACCATCCTGTATTTTTCCAGTTCCGGCATGAGCGGGGCAAGATAGTTTTCTGCACGGCGCTGGTTAGCTTTATTCTTAAAATGACTACTTCCGGGATTTTTGGAGAGGAAATGATCCAGGTTGGCTATCGTGCCGCTGGGCTTTAGCGGCTGCTCTACCTGTAAACGTATCCGATACAAACTGCCATCAGTTCCAAACAGCCCGGAAACCGCAAGACGTCTGTTTCTGGACGCTAAACGGCTGACGGGAGAAAAAATAGTTATAGCGATAATAACAATGAGAGTAAGCAGCAAAGCCGCAATTGCTATTTTGATTGCAGTAATTAACAGCCGATTCATATTGTTTTTATCATTTCTCATCAAATCGAGGCAGACAACTTCAATGTTCCTCGTGCTTGTTCAAAAGTCGGGTAATGCCCTTTAGCGTCTTTATTTTTTTCTAGCCATCCTACCTAATTCCATCATTTCTTCCTTGCCAAGCTGATTCTTCCGGCTACTGTCATCACAGTCTATTGTAGCGTTATTGGCGGGATTGCTTTTAGATGTCTGCAGTCGTAATATGGCTACAAAGGTGTTAACTGATGGGTTTAAGTGATAATTCTCAGTGTGGATGAAACCCAGATAAGAGTCAAAACCTGAAAAGGTAAACATTCTTTATGAATTTG
>MUIB01000050.1 GCA_002084135.1 Spirochaeta sp. LUC14_002_19_P3
AATGAACAGTTCATTTCAGAAAATGGTTGCAGGATTGAAATCGTTTCAGAAATATGTACCATCCAATTTGGTTAAAAAGCTCATTTTTCTGGGTAAGGTAGCTGTTGTTGGCGGTGAAGAAAGAAAATTGACATTATTTTTCTCTGATATACAGAATTTTACTTCTATTTCAGAAGAACTACCGCCTCAACAGCTTGTTAAGGAACTCGTGCGCTATCTGAGCATGATGAGTTCCAGGATAATCAAGCATGACGGTACAGTCGATAAATATATGGGCGATGGCGTTATGGCTTTTTGGGGTGCTCCCGACTATGTAGAACATCATGCTGTACAGGCCTGTTATGCGGCTCTGGACTGTATGGAAGCGATAAATCGTATTATGGAAAAAAATCCCAATAGCACACGGTTTCGTACCCGCATCGGTCTGCATACCGGGGATGTTATTGTTGGGAATATGGGATCGTCGGAAAGGATGGACTATACTGTAATCGGCGATTCAGTGAACCTGGCCAGCCGCCTGGAAGGGCTGAATAAGCTCTATAATACCAAAATAATAATAAGCGAATCCACCTACTATGAAGTAAAGGATTATGTCGTAACGCGGCTATTGGATAAGGTGGCGGTGAAGGGAAAGAAAAAGGGTGTTTATGTCTATGAGCTTATAGCCAGGAACGGGGAAATCGGTCAGACACAAAAACACTTTATCGAAGAATCTGATAAAGCCGTAAGACTGTATTTCGGCAAGGAATGGGAAAAAGCGCTTGAAATATTTGCAAAGCTGCTGCGGCATGATAGCAGCGATACCCTATCGCAGATACTGGGCACGCGCTGTCAGGAATTTCTCAAAAATCCTCCGCCGGAAAACTGGGACGGTGTGTATATTGTTACAAGCAAGTAAGTTTATGGCGAACACAAGAATTATAGGAATTGTTGGCGGTGTTGGCCCCTATGCGGGCCTGGATATTAATACCAAAATATTCGATAACACCAGCGCGGGTAGCGATCAGGAACATTTAGAGGTATATCTCTTATCCTGTTCAAAATACATCGCTGACAGAACAGAGTATTTGAACAGCCCGGATACGATAAAAAATCCCGCGTTCGCCATGTTCAATGTTATTGAGAAATTATCGCGTATTGGAGCAGAACTTATAGGCATTCCATGCAACACCGCACACAGCCCTGCCATATTTAATCAGATAAAAACGCTGATTAACAAAAACAATATACACGTTGAACTTCTGCACATGATAGAGGAAGTGAGGAAGCATATCTGTAAAGAATTGTTTCATGTATCAAAAATTGGGCTTCTCTGCACATTAGGTACTTACCGCTCAGAGGTGTACCAGAACTGTCTTGCTGCAAACAGTAATTTAACCGTACTTGTCCCTGAAGAGCAGGATAAGGTTAGAGTGCACAGTGCAATTTATGACAAAGATTTTGGTATAAAAGCGGTCTCCAATCCTGTTACAGAAAAATCTGTTAATATTCTTTATGAGATGATAGAAAAATTAAAAAAGATGGGTGCTCAGGCCATTATAGAAGGATGTACGGAAATTCCTTTAGCTCTGAAAAATACAGATATTGGCATCCCTCTGATTGATCCTGCTTCTATCCTGGCGCGAGCTTTAATTGCTCATGCCGAACCCGGCAAGCTGAAGCAGGTTCAACCCGGTTGATTGCAATTTGGGGACATGGCTGATAAGCGGATATTTTTCCCTTGGGCACCTCTAAAAACCCCCATTTAGTTCTTGACTCGAACTTTTCCGCCGTTCTTAAGTTATCAAAATGCTCACGTAGCTTAAGCTGGCTTAAGCTTTTACCGCCCGACAAAAAATTTCTTCGTCAATTTCCTAAAGCTGTTTTTTAGAGATACCCGTGTCATAAAAAAGGGAAAAGCCCCAGTTTACATTACCCCTTCCCGCAGGGTAAGCTGATGGACATGGATAAACGTATTTTACAGATAATGGACATTCTGAAAAAAGAATTTCCCAACTTTCAAACCCTGTTAAATTATAAGAACGACTTTGAACTCTCGGCATGCGTGGCACTTTCGGCCCAAACCACCGATGCGTCCGTGAATAAGGCCACTCCGGAACTGTTCCGCCGCTGGCCTACACCGGCTGCCCTGGCTGCCGCCAGGCAGAGCGAAGTGGAAGAGGTGATTCACTCACTGGGATTTTTTCGTCAGAAGGCCAAGAACCTCATTGCCGCTTCGCGGATGCTGGTGGAAAAGTACGGCGGCAAGGTGCCCTGGGAGATGGATGAGCTTACCGCCCTGCCTGGCATAGGCCGCAAGAGTGCCAATGTTATCCGCGGCCATCTATGGAATTTGCCCGGCATTATCGTCGATACCCATTTCGGACGGGTATGCCGCCGCCTGGAACTCACCGCGCAAACCGATCCCGTAAAGGTGGAAATGGAACTGATGCGGCTTATCCCCGAAGAGCGCCAGCATGAATTCTCCATGACAGCGAATTTTCACGGACGCAAATATTGTATGTCCCGCAAGCCGAACTGCGCGGATTGCCCGCTGGCGGAACTGTGCCCATCTAGAATACACCGCACCTCTAAAAAACCCATTTAGTTCTTGACTCGATCTTTTCCGCCGCTCCTTAAGCTGTCAAAATGCTCACGTAGCTTAGGCTAGCTTAAACATTTGCCGCCCGAGGTAAAAATTTCTTCGTCAATTTCCTAAAGCGGTTTTTTAGAGGTACCCTAAGGAAAATTACACTCTTTTTCGGATTACCGGGCAATGTTTACGGCGGTGCCAAAGGCCAGGACTTCGCTCATGCCCTGAGCTATGGAGCTGGTGGTAAAGCGAACCCCTACAACGGCATCGGCATTCAAACGGCGGGCATCCTCTAACATTCTATCCACAGCCTTTTGACGGGCATCGCTGAGCATTTCCGTATAGCCCTTTATTTCGCCGCCTACCAGTGTTTTCAGCCCGGCCATAAAGTCCCTTCCCAAGTGCTTGCTTTGCACCATGCTGCCGCAAACGATGCCAAGGGAAGCGGTAATTTCTTTTCCAACAATGGTATCCGTTGTGTAGATTTTCACTTGTCTTTCAACCTTTCAATAATGGTAAATGCCAGTGCCGCCCGCTCGTTGCGGGAAAGACGGCATTCAAGGTCGTCCAAAATACTGCGGAGCCGTTCCCCGGTGGAATTTTCGGCGAACAGCATGTCCCGGGTGCGGCTCATCTGGGCCTGATTGATACAGTACACCGATTCACCGCCGGTAAGCTGCTCCTGAATGTTGAGGACACTCATACTTGAAAACTGCCGCCGCAGCCGCAGGTTTTTACGGCGCGGGGATTGAGAAAGCGGAAGCCGGCTTTTATCAAGTCGTCCTCATAATCAATGGTAATGCCTTCAAGATACTGCTGACTGTTGGGATCGGATATAATGGTAATTTCCTCATCCTTATAGAGTACCACATCCAGCGGTGTTGAAGCGTTGTCGATAGCGGCTTGATAGGACATGCCGGAGCAACCCCCCTCTTCTACCGAGAGCCGGAGAAAGTTATTGCCGGAAACATCCAGCCCTTTGAGCTGGTCCCGTGCCTTATCGGTTACATTGAGCAATGCAGTCATAAATGAACTCCTTAGTGGGCACCTCTAAAAAACCCATTTAGTTCTTGACTCGAACTTTTCCGCCGCTCTTAAGTTGTCAAAATGCTCACGTAGCTTAAGCTGGCTTAAGCTTCTGCCGCCCGACAAAAAATTTCTTCGTCAATTTCCTAAAGCTGGTTTTTAGAGGTACCCTAGTGTTTATTGTAGCGGTTTCAAGCCGCATATATACAACTTACGGCTTTGCCATGGCAGCAATCTGCTGTGGTACCGGATTGAATAAAAGGCACTTCACCTTATCCATCTGGGCCCTTGCTATAAGCCTGAAGATGAAAATCCAGAACCGCTTCATGCCGGCTTCCATAAGAACAAACGCCGACTCATAATAGAATTGTTTCAATTCTCCTTCAGGCAAACACCGTATTTCGTCCAGTACTGGCTTGGACAAGGCTTCTATATCATCTTCAGGACTTTTGTTCAGAATTGATAAAACTTCTCCGGGGGATATTAAAAGATGATACTGTTCCTTCGAGTGAATCTCAATAAGAACATCAAACAGCATATTGAAAAAGCGAAAAGCACTGGAATCAGCAGTAATTTTTTGTTCATGGAGAAAAGCAATCAGCCGCATTCTCTGCTTCATAAGCCTATCCGTTATTCGGCTTTGTTTGTGGTATCTCTGGAGAGTAAAGAGCCAAATTCCTTCCATACATATAAACAGGATTAAAACCAAAGATAATAGTGTCATTTTTCCTTCTCCTTCTCCATCAGTTTAACGAGATATACATCTCTATACGTATTATTGTCGTCTATGAGGCGGTTAATTTCCTCATTTTTTGCTTCAATCAGTTGTTTCTGCTTCTTTTTAACTTGCTTCCATAAGAATATAACAGCAATAAGAAGCCCTGCTTCAAACAGAAGTTTGTCAGGATTGCCAGTATAAAAATGTATAATGGAAGCCAGCATTTCCAACATCGATAATTTTACTCCAGTAAAGATGTTCTATTTTTAACAATCCTCTCCAAAGAGTCAAGCCCTGCGTCAAACAGAAGTTTGTCAGGATTGCCAGTATAAAATTATATAATGGAAGCCAGCATTTCCAACATCAATAATCTTACTCCCTTAAGGATGTTCTATTTTTAACAATCCTCTCCAAAGAGTCAAGCCCTGCTTCAAACAGGGTATGTCAAGTTTACCAGTATAAAATTGTAGAAGCCAACATTTCCAGCATCAATAATCTTACTCCCTTAAGGATATTCTCCTTAAGAATCCTCTTCAAAGAGTCAAGCCCTGCTTTTAAGCAAACCGGGTATCCCGCTTGGGGTATCCGCTACCGGAACGCCTGCCCCGGCGAAGGCTTTCACCTTGGCCTCGGCCGTACCCTGGCCGCCGGAAATAATAGCACCAGCATGGCCCATGCGTTTGCCCTCGGGGGCACTGCGGCCGGAGATGAAGGCTGTTACAGGAGTTTTCATATTGGCGGCAATGTAGGCCGCGGCCTGCTCCTCGGCATCTCCTCCTATCTCGCCGATAAGCACCACCGCATCCGTATCGGGATCGGATTCAAAGCGCTGAAGAAGGTCTATAAAGCCAGTGCCGATAATAGGGTCGCCGCCAATGCCGATGCAAGTAGACTGACCTATACCGGCAAGGGTTAAGGCATGGACAAGCTCGTAGGTAAGAGTACCCGAACGGCTTATTACCCCAACTTTGCCCGGCTTATGAATGGAAGCGGGCATAATGCCTATCTTGGACTTGCCCGGACTAATTAAGCCTGGACAATTCGGGCCAATAAGCACCTGATTGCGCCTGCGTATCAGATGATAAATTTCGGCCATGTCCAGCACCGGCACCCCCTCCGTGATACAGACAATAAGGGGAATCCCCGCGTCCGAAGCCTCTTTTACAGCCGCCGCCGCAAACCTGGCCGGCACAAAGATAACACTGGCATTCGCGCCGGTGGATTTTTTCGCTTCGGCCACAGAGTTGAAAACCGGGATACCATCCACCTCGCTGCCGCCTTTGCCCGGAGTTACCCCCGCGGCCACATTGGTGCCGTCCGCCTTCATGCTTTTCGCATGGAAAGAGCCGTCCCTGCCGGTTATACCCTGCACAATCAGTTTCGTATTTTCATCGAGTAAAATGCTCATGCCGCACCCCCTGCCGCTGTGATAACATCCTTCACAGCTTCGTCCAAATCATTTCCGGCGGAATACCCCGCTTCCTTAAGAATGGCCTTGCCCTCCTCCTGATTGGTTCCCACCAGACGTATTACCAGCGGAACCCGTATATCAATCTGTTTTCTGGCCATCAGCAAACCATTGGCAATGTCGTCGCAGCGGGTAATGCCGCCGAATATGTTAATCAAAATAGCCCGTACCCGCCTGTTCCGTAAAATAATGCTCAAAGCATCGGCCACCTTCTGGGGATTGGAGCTGCCGCCAACATCGAGAAAGTTCGCCGGTTTGCCGCCATAGTGCTGAATTAAATCCATAGTAGCCATGGCCAAGCCCGCTCCATTCACAATGCAGCCAATATCGCCGTCCATACTCACAAAACTGAGATTCTTTTCCCGCGCCTCTACCTCGTCTGGGCTATCCTCCTCCGGATTGCGCAGCGCGGCAATTTCCGGATGACGAAAAAGAGCATTGTCATCGAAGTTGATTTTGCCGTCCAGAGCCAGCATATTCCCATCGGGAGTCATGGCGTAGGGATTTATTTCCGCCAGCGAAGCATCCTTTTCCAGAAAGAGCTTATAGAGCGCCTTGAGTGCGGCCAGAGCCTGCTTTCGCTGCGCTTCGGCTTCAATAGCCTGAGCCATAAACGCATTGAGAGCCTCATCGCTCACCGGTTCATCTGGCAGAAGAGTTAGCTTGTGAATCGCATCCGGGTTAGACACCGCCAGTTCCTCAATATCCACCCCGCCCTGATTGGTAAGCATTATCGTTACACCCTGCCGTGCCCTATCGAGAACCAAACCAAGATAATGCTCCCGGGCAATGGGAGCCGCATCGCACACCAAAAGCTTCTCCACCTTACAGCCCTTAATATTCAGGCCAAGAATCTTCGCCGCCTTTTCCTCCGTTTCTGCCGCGGAATCGGCCAGCTTCACCCCGCCGGCCTTGCCCCGTCCGCCAACCAACACCTGGGCCTTTACCACAGTTTGCTTCCAGTTCTTCGCGGCCTCAGCGGCCTCCTTCGCATTGGCCACAAGTTTATAATCGTTTACCGGAATACCGTATTCACGGAACAAATCCCGCGCCTGATATTCATGAATCTTCATAACTGCCCCTCTTTGTACTTGTTTACAGTACGTTTCATAAGATTGATAAGCTTGGTAATTTTTATCTCCCGCGGACACACCCTCGTGCAATCGAAGTGATTATCGCAGGACCATATCGCATCGGCATCATCGACAATCTTCAGGCGCTCATCCAAACCCTTGTCCCGGCTATCGAAAACGAAGCGTGCCGCGGCAACCAGTGCCGCCGGTCCCAGAAAATACGGATTCTCATCCAGTTTTGGGCAGGCCGAATAGCAGGCCCCGCAGTTAATGCACTTGGTGGCATCATCAATAAGCGCCCTGTCCTGTGCCGACTGATAAAACTCGCCGTTGGGAGGAGGAGCCTCTTTGGGATTCAAATAAGGCTCTACAGCGCGGAACCTCGCCAGAAATTCACTCTGATCCACCATTAAATCTTTCTGAACCGGAAAATGATTCAGGGGATCCAGAGTAACAATATCGCCATCGGCTTCCGCGACATCCCGTATCAATGTTTTGCAAGCCAGCCGTTCTTTACCGTTAATGCGCATGGCATCAGAACCACATATTCCATGAGCGCAGGACTTGCGGAACGCCAGAGTGCCATCCTCATACCGGCTGATATGGATTAAGGCATCCAGCACCCGGTCGGTCGGCTCAACACACACTTCAAACCGCTCCCGCCTGGACTCGCTGTCCCTCTCGGGATCGAACCGGTTAATATCCAATATTACATTCACTATTCACCTTCCTTATAAAATGTTCAAAAATACATCCATGGATTATTTTGGGCGTTGCCTGCCAAAGGCAGGCCGGGCTTTCCAGGGGTACCGTCCGAAGCCCAGGCTTCGGACCGGCTTACGCCGCCCTTCCAATCCCTAACGCATTTCCAATCGGAACGCTCGCGAGCATTCTTGCACCCAAAAACCCCCACTCATAACTCCTCACTGGAGCAACCCCCTAATACACCCTTGGCTTGGGCTCCCAGCGGCTAACATCGACAGGCTTGTAGTCCAGTTTTATTTTGTCTTTGTCCAGTCGGCTCAAGGTATGTTTGAGCCATTGCGCATCGTCCCGTTCGGGATAATCCTCCCGTGAATGAGCACCCCGGCTTTCCGTGCGGGCAAGGGCCGCCGCCGAAGTATGCAGCGACAAATCGAGAAGATTCTCCAGTTCCAGAATGGAAAGCACTTCCATATTAAAATGGGCATCCCTGTCCTGAGCACCGATTTCCCCAAAAGAGGCGCGAAGAGCCGTAATATCCTTTACCGCCTTTTGAATATTCTTCTCCGTCCGGTAAACTCCCACATTGGTCATCATGGTTTCCTTCATGGCCTCCATGCTGTCCCCGGTTTTTTTGCCGCCCTTTTTAAGCGCCTCAATCCGTTTCTTCCAGTGGGCAAGTTTATCATTTCCGGCACTGCCAGGATTGGCGGCGGGAGCATCCTTAACATAAGCGGCCATGGCCTGGCCGGAACGGCGGCCATAGACGATAAGCTCCACCAGACTGTTCGTGCCCAGACGGTTGGCACCGTGTACCGAGACACAGGCGCATTCTCCCGCGGCAAAAAGGCCGTTCCAGAGCGTTGTGCCGTCCGTTACCCGGCCATCCACATCGGTGGGAATACCGCCCATCGCATAGTGGGCGGTTGGCTGAACCGGCATCGGTTCCACAGCCGGATCCACCCCCAGGTAGGTGCGGCAGAAGTCTGCAATATCGGGAATTTTCGATTCCACCACCTCTTTGCCCAAGTGGCTGGCATCCAAATTCACCCAGTCGTCAATGGCACCGCTGCCCTGAATGCCGTTCCCCCTGGAGAGCTCCGTTATAATAGCCCGGCTCACCATGTCCCGGGGGGCTAAATCCAGTAGAGTCGGGGCATATTTTTCCATGAAGCGCTCTCCATGGCGGTTAAAGAGCATACCCCCCTCGCCCCGCACCCCCTCCGTAATCAGAATGCCCATCTTGCGGATGCCGGTGGGATGAAACTGAAAGAACTCCATGTCCATCAGGGGCAAACCGTTTCGGGCGAGTATGGCCGGCCCGTCTCCCGTATTGGCAATGGCGTTGGAGGTCACCTTAAACATGCGTCCAAAGCCCCCCGTGGCAAAAAGCACCGCTTTGGCACTAACAAGATGCAGCTCGCCGGTGGATAGCTCGAAGGCAATAATGCCCGTTATCCGGCTACCGTCCATTACCACATCCACAGCCTGCCACTCATCGTGAAAGGACACATTGTTCTTGATACACTGCTGATAGAGGGTTTGCAGAATCATGTGCCCCGTTCTGTCCGCCGAGAAGCAGGAGCGCTTCACCGCCGCCGCGCCAAAATCGCGGGTATGGCCCCCAAAGCGGCGCTGATCGATTTTGCCCTCCGGTGTGCGGCTGAAGGGCAGTCCCTTGTTTTCCAGGTCGTAAACTGCCCGCACGGCCTCTTCGGCCAGGATAACCGCGGCATTCTGATCCACCAGATAATCACCGCCCTTAACGGTATCGAAGGCATGCCATTCGGGATTATCCTCCTCAAGGTTGCCCAGGGCCGCGCCAATTCCCCCCTGAGCTGCGCCGGTATGGCTCCGCTGCGGATACAGTTTTGAAATAACCGCTGTCTTTCCCGCGCCCGAGGCCTCCAGAGCCGCATAGAGCCCCGCGCCGCCAGCGCCAATGATAACTACATCATAATCGAATCGCATTTTTCCTCCTTAAGAGCACCTCTCTTTATTTCGGAAGCGCATCAGTTATTGTTCCTTCCGCCATTTCTGCCGCAAGGGCCAGGGTTTCTGCAAAGGTGGGATGGGCATGAATCGTGGAGCCAATATCGGCCGCATCGGCACCCATTTCTATGGCCAGTCCCGCTTCGGCAATGAGGTCTCCAGCTCGGGCACCCACCATGCCCGCCCCTACGAGGCGGCCTGTTTCCTTGTCAAACAGGGCCTTGCTAAGGCCTGTTTCCTTTTCCGCCGACAGGGCGCGCCCGCTGGCGTTCCAGTTGAAAACGCCTTTCTTTACTGCTATGCCCTCCTGTTTGGCCTGTTTCTCGGTAAGCCCCACCCAGGCGATTTCCGGGCTGGTGTAAGCCACGGAGGGAATGCACATTGGGGTAAAGGCACTCTTGTGCCCGGCTATCACCTCGGCGGCAATTTTTCCTTCGTGAGCCGCTTTGTGCGCCAGCATGGGGTTGCCGTTCACATCGCCAATGGCATAAATACCCTGAGCACTGGTTTCCATGCGGGCATTCACGCCGATAAAGCCCCGCTCGTCAACATTCACGCCAATGGTTTCAAGGCCAAGATTTTTACTGGAAGGGCTCCGTCCCACCGATACCAGCAGGGCATCGGCACTGATGCTTTCCGGGGCACCGGTGCCTTCCAAACTCAGCTTCAGGCCGTTCTTGCCGGCTTTTACCGCCGTGAGCTTTGTTGAGGTATACACCCCCTGATACAATTTTTTCAGCCTGGCCGCCAATGGCCGCACCAAATCGGCATCCGCGGGCGGAATAAGCTGATCGAGCATTTCTATGATGGTAATCTTCGCCCCAAGAGCGGCATACACCTGCGCCATCTCAAGGCCGATAATCCCGCCGCCCAATATTGCCAGATGGGCAGGCACGAAAGGAAGAGACAGGGCATCCGTAGAGTCCCACACCCGCTCATCATCCATGGGTATAAAGGAGGGGTTCACCGGCTGGGAACCGGTAGCGATAACGGCATTTTCAAACTCCACCTTCACGTCTTTGCTTCCATGGGAAACAGTAATTTCCCGGCTGCCAGTGAAGTGCCCCCGTCCGGTAAGAATGCGAACTTTCCGTGCTTTGGCCAGATAGGCCAAACCGCCAGTGAGCTTGGCAATAACATCATCTTTTTTGCCGCGCAGAGCAGCAATATCAATGGCGGGCTTTGCGAACTTAATGCCGTAAGAAACAGCCGATTCCGCTTCTTCAAGAAGTTCTGCCGCATGGAGCAGGGTTTTAGAGGGGATGCAGCCCACATTGAGGCAGACTCCTCCAAGGCAATCCCTCTCCTCTATAAGGATAACATCCTGCCCCAAATCGGCCGCCCGGAAAGCCGCCGTATAGCCGCCGGGGCCGCCTCCGAGAACCGCAGTACCGCATTGTAATATTTCAGCCATAATTCTTTCTCCTGTCCCGGAAATTCACGGACTTCATGGTAAAAAAGCCATTTTCATATTAAACAGAAAAAATTTAACACTCAAAAAGAAAATAGCTCTATGAATGCCTTAGTGTAAATCAGATGTATTATCATTTCAAGGTGCCCTCACCCTTCACACTTCACCCTTCATCCTTCACCTACAGCAGCATCCGGCGAATATCACCGATAACCGATGCAAGACAGGCTGTAAAGCGAGCGCCCTGAGCGCCGTCTATTACCCGGTGATCGTAAGAAACCGATAGTGGAAGAATCAGGCGGGGCACGAATTGAGAGCCATCCCATACTGGCTTCATGGCACTCTTTGAGAGACCCAAAATTGCCGCTTCGGGAGCATTAACGATGGGCGTAAAATAGGTGCCGCCGATGCCGCCGAGGTTGGAAATGGTGAAGGTGCCGCCCTTCATTTCATCGGGTTTGAGCTTTCCCTCCCGCGCACGGGTGCTCAAGCCGGCCAGTTCAGCCGCCAGCTCCCGTATGCCTTTGGTATCGGCATTGCGGATAACTGGCACCACCAGGCCGCCGGGCGTGTCCACCGCAATGCCAATGTTGTAATAATGCTTGCGGGTAAGGGAGGCACCGTCGGGGTTGAGGGAGCTGTTAAAATCGGGGAATTCCTTCAGGGCATGCACCACTGCCTTGAGAATGAAGATGAGCGGACTCACCTTCGCCGCGCCGCTTTTGGCACTCTCCTTGTTCAGCGACTGGCGGAATTCCTCCAGCGCGGTAATATCGGCCTCTTCAAACTGGGTTACATGGGGTATGCCCAGCCAGTTGCGGTGCAGGTGGGGGCCGGATATTTTGCGGATGCGGCTCAGGGCAATCTCTTCCACCGTTCCGAAATTGGCATAATCGCCTCCCGGTATGGGCGGCAGATTAAACCCGGTGCCCGAAGCAGGAACACCGCCGCTCATAAGCGATTTTACCAGCGAAGTTAGATCCTCGCGGAGAACGCGGCCTTTGGGGCCGCTGCCGCTAAGCTGAGAAAGGTCTATGCCAAGTTCGCGGGCCAGGCCGCGCACGGACGGGGTGGCGTGAGAGGCCGCGCCCAAGGGCTGGGCGTTTACCGGTGCCGCAGAGTTTGCCATCGCCTGGGCGGGTTCTGGAGTTTTTTTTGGGTGATCCTCTGCGGGTACGGCCTGTGGTGCGGGCTCTTTTTTTACCTCTTTCTTTGGGGGTGGTTCGGCACCGGCCGCTCCTTCGGCCAAAGCGATAACGTCGCCGCTGTTCACCTTGTCCCCTTCCTTCACCTTCAGCTCCGTTATTGTACCGGCCAGGGGGGAAGGCACATCCATTACCGCCTTATCGCTTTCAAGAGAAATAAGCGGAGTTTCCGGTTCAACGCTATCCCCGGCGCTTATGTATACTTCTACTACCGCCACGTCTTTGGCACCGTCGAGATTGGGTACTTTTATTTCCATCATGTTTTACTCCTAACTCATAAGTGGATTGGGCTTCTTTACATCAATTTTATACTTTTTCATGGCTTCTTTCAGAACTGAAGCCGCCAGCTTGCCCTCATCTGCCAACGCCTTCAACGCCGACAGGGCAATCCAGCGGCGGTCAATCTCAAAAAAATCCCGCAGTTTGCTCCGGCTGTCGGAGCGTCCGAAACCATCCGTGCCCAGCACGGTAAGCCGATTCGGAATAAGGCGGCGTATCTGTTCGGGATAGGCGCGCATGTAGTCCGAAGAAAACACCGCCGGGCCCTCATGGCCTTTGAGAACTTCGCTCAGATAGGGCGTTTTTGGGGCATCAGGGTGCATTAAATTATGGCGCTCACATTCAATGCCGTCCCGGTGAAGCTGGTTCACGCCTGGAACACTCCATACATTCGCTTCCACGTTCCAGTCCGCTTTCAGCAGTTCGGCGGCGGCGATAACTTCGCGGAAAATTGTGCCCGATCCCATGAGCTGCACCTTGGGCGCTTTGCCGCTGCCGCCTTTCTTGAACAGATAAATGCCCCGGACAATGCCTTCTTCCGAGCCTTTGGGGAGTGCCGGCTGGGGATAGTTTTCGTTCATTACCGTGATGTAGTAGAACACATTCTCCTGATTGGAGTACATGCGCTTCAAGCCATCGTGAACGATTACCGCCATCTCATAGGCAAAGGCCGGATCGTAGGCCTTACAGGTGGGGTAGGTGGCGGCAAGCAGGAGCCCATGGCCGTCCTGATGCTGGAGCCCTTCGCCGTTCAGGGTGGTGCGCCCGGCCGTGGCTCCCATCAAGAAACCGCGGGCGTGAATATCTCCGGCGGCCCAGGCCAAATCTCCGATGCGCTGAAATCCGAACATGGAGTAATAGATGAAGAAGGGAATCATGGGAATGCCGTAATTGGCACCTGCTGTGCCAGCGGCCAGCCAGGAGGAAAATCCTCCGGCTTCGGTTATGCCTTCTTCCAAAATTCTTCCCGTTTTGGATTCCTTGTACCACATCATGGAATCGGCATCCTGAGGGGTGTAAAGCTGGCCGAGGGGGGAATAAATGCCCAGCTGCCGGAACATACCCTCCATGCCGAAGGTGCGGGCTTCATCGGGCACGATGGGCACGATGTATTTGCCCAAGTCCTCGTGTCGGGCCAGGCCGGACAGGAGACGGACAAAGGCGTTGGTGGTGGAAATTTCCCGATTAGCGGAGGATTCCAGTGCCGATGCGAAGAGCTTATCGCTCAGGGGGGGAATGTTCAGTTTGGGGGCCTTGAACTGTCGGGCTGGAACACTGCCGCCAAGCTGTTTTTTCTGTCGGCGTATGAATTCCATTTCTTTGGAATCCTCGGCGGGCCGTATAAAGGGAAGCGCTTCCAGCTGATCGTCTTCAAGACGGACATGGAAGCGGGTGCGGAATTCCTTGAGCGATTCAAAATCCATCTTCTTCTGGCTATGGGTACCCATGGCGGATTCACCCGCCGGGCCCATGCCGTAGCCTTTAATGGTTTTTACCAGAATTACTGTGGGTCTGTCTTTGGTTTTGGTGGCCTGAGCGAAGGCGGCGTAAACTTTGCGCGGGTCGTGGCCGCCGCGGGTCATTTGCCATATATCCCTGTCTTTCATATCTTTAACGAGTTCGGCAATGGCCGGATCGGATTCAAAGAATTCCTGGCGGAGATATTCGGGGCCTTTGGAACGGAGATCTTGAAACTCACCGTCCACCATGGAGGCGAATTTCTTCATCAGGGCACCGGAGCTGTCCTTTGCAATCAGCTTGTCCCACTCGCTGCCCCAGATTACTTTAATAACATTCCAGCCGGCTCCGTTGAATACCCCTTCGAGTTCATCAATGATTCTGCCGTTGCCGCGCACCGGCCCATCCAGTCTCTGGAGGTTGCAGTTGACGATGAAGATAAGGTTGTCCAGTTTTTCCCGTGCCGCCAGACTCAGCGCACCGCGGCTTTCCGGTTCGTCGGATTCACCATCGCCCATAAAAACCCAAACCTTTCTGTTACCTATTGTTGCATGGCCGTGCGCCTCCATGTACTTCATAAACCGTGCCTGATAAATGGCCATCAGCGGCCCCAAACCCATGGATACGGTGGGGAACTGCCAGAAATTGGGCATCAGAAAGGGATGGGGATAGGATGAAAGACCTTTGCCGTCTACCTCCCGGCGAAAATTTTCCAGGTCCTCGTCGTTAAGGTGCCCTTCCACGTAAGCGCGGGCATACATGCCGGGAGCGGAATGGCCCTGAAAGAAGATAAGGTCCGGGCCGTTAGGGGCATCGCAGCCTTTGAAGAACCAGTTAAATCCCACCTCATAGAGTGAAGATGAAGACGAAAAGCTGGCTATATGGCCGCCCAACGCATCGGGAGACTGATTGGCCTTGGCCACCATTGCCATGGCATTCCAGCGCACGTAAGCCGCAACATCCCGTGCGGTTAAACTGTCGCCCGGTATCTTTTCCGATGTTTCCGGCGGAATAGTGTTTGCGTAGGGTGTAATTGTTGTATCCGGCGGACGTATTCCGCTGTCTCGGAGCTTCTTGTGAAGTTCTCCGATAAGAAACCCGGCCTTCTCTTCGCCTTCGGTATCAATAACGCCCCGCAGGGAATCAAGCCAATCCTGAGTTTCATTCGGATCGGGATCGATATAAACTTTTGACATACTGCCTCCATCGCACTGGTTTTGTAAGGAACTGTTTTCTCCATGCTAACCGATTATTTTCCGTTTGGCAAGGTTTGAACGAAGTTATATGGGTAAGGTTAGTTGAAAAGGAGTGAATCTGTGAAAAAGATGCTGGAATCCTTGCCGCTTTTCTTGCGGGCAGTATTGTATTACCGGGAAGCAAGGGTGAAGAAAAGGTAATGGGCACCTCTAAAAAACCCATTGAGTTCTTGACTCGAATTTTTCCGCCGCTCCTTAAGTTGTCAAAATGCTCACGTAGCTTAGGCTGGCTTAAGCTTTTGCCGCCCGAGGTAAAAATTTCTTCGTCAATTTCCTAAAGCGGTTTTTTAGAGGTACCCCAATGTCAATGTCTTTGAAAAAACATTCAGGAAATCAAAAAATCAGCCCATTAATAAGTCCTTCCCTGGGGGACGCTTCGGATAATATGTAAAAAATTGTATTTTTTCATGCTAACAGATTATTTTCAGCTTGACAAGTTTTGAACGAAGTGATATAAGTAAGGTTAGTTTATATAAAGGAGTGAATCTATGAAAAAGATTCTGAGAGTACTGGCTGCTTTTATTGTGGGCAGTATCGTGTTAGCGGGATGCAAGGGGAAAGAGACAATCAAAATTGCTGTTGTCGGCCCCCATTCCGGAGACTTGGCTTCCTATGGTATCCCGACGGTACGGGCTGCCGAATTGGTGGCTGCGGAATACAATGCCAAAGGCGGGCTGCTTGGCCTTCAGATTGAGCTTGTAATCGAAGACGATGTTTGTAAGCCTGAGATTGCGGCGAACAGTGCTGCAAAGGTTATTGGCGATGGTGTCGTTGCCGTTATCGGTCATATCTGTTCCGGAGCTACCAAGAGTGCCATGGGTATTTACAACGAAGCGGGCATACCCGCCATCAGCCCATCGGCGACAAACCCGGCCCTTACCCAAAGCGGAGAGTATCCCAACTTTTTCCGCACCATTGCACCCGATGATGCCCAGGCGGCCACCGATGCCAATTTTATCGCCCAAACACTTGAGCTCCAAAATGTGGCGGTTCTCCATGACAAGCAGGATTACGGCAAGGGATTTGCCGATTTCTGTGTAACTTCACTGGGGGATTTAGGTGTTAATGTTGTGCTTTATGAAGGTATTACCGCTGGTGCTGTTGATTATTCTGCGGTTCTTACCAAGATTGCCAATTCCGAAGCTGAAGGCATCGTCTATGGCGGTTATCATCCCGAAGCTTCCAAACTGGTTCAGCAGATGGCCCAGATGGGTCTGGATATTCCCTTCATTTCCGATGACGGCGTTAAGGATGACACCTTCATATCCGTTGCCGGGGAG
>MUIB01000077.1 GCA_002084135.1 Spirochaeta sp. LUC14_002_19_P3
ACTCGAACTTTTCCGCCGCTACTGCGTTGTCAAAATGCTCACGTAGCCCAGCTACGCTCCGCTTTTGCCGCCCGACAAAAAATTTCTTCGTCAATTTCCTAAAGCGGTTTTTTAGAGGTACCCTAAATTCATTGTTATGCTTCTTCATAAACTCGTACTTCTTTAGAATACCTCTAAAAAACTGTCATGTCAACCCCGAGTAGATTTAGTATTGACGCAACGGGGGCTGATTGTGAATTTTTTTGAATATTTTTGGATGTGGAAGGTGTACTATGAATCCGCAGATTACGCCTGTCTGCGTGCAACGCACAGGCAGGCAGATGGGGGAGAATTGAGAATTGAGAATTGGGAATTGGGAATGATGAGGGATGAGTGGGGATGGGGGAGTGGGAGTGGTTTTCTTGAAAAGGATCGTCTTTTGAACCTTTTCGTGCTTTTCGCCTGCCTGTCGAAGCCTCGGCGCAGGCAGGTGGTTCCAAACCAAAAAAGGAAAAACTATCCCCCTAACTGAAACCTCCAGTCTAAACCCTCCAACCTAAGCCCTAAAGCCTGAAATACCAGGCGGCACCCATATATGCGAAAGCCAGTCCCAAAGCCTGTCCACGGCGGCGGCCAGCACTATAAGCGGGATAACTCCTGAAAGAATTAAATCCGGCGCAGCCTGGCCAAGTCCCTGAAATATCAACATACCCAGCCCTCCGGCGCCAATGAGAGCCGCCACGGTGGTATTGCCAACCGCCTGCACCGAGGCCGTGCGCAAACCGGCAAGAACCCCAGGCAGGGCCATTGGCCAGCGCACGCGCAGAAAAAGCTGATTCGCTGTCATTCCCATACCGCTGCCAACTTCCGTTACGGCCTGCGGAACTTCATTCAATCCGCAGATGGTATTTCTCATAATCGGCAGCAGGGCATACAGTGTAAGAGCCGTTAAGGCAGGTGCCGCCCCCACTCCCTTAATACCGATGTCTCTGAGAACAGGTACAGCCCGTGAAAGAGCCGCCAAGGGTGCCATAAGCAGGCCAAAAAGGGCAATTGAGGGAATAGTCTGAGCGGCATCGACAAAGACGATAAGAAGAGCGGACAGCCGGCGGCGGTGGGAGGCCATGACTCCCAGAGGAATACCAATAAGAGCCGCTAATAAAACCGCGGTGGAAAACAGCCGCAGATGAACAAACAGCTCCGTTAGAAATCGGTCTTTAAGCATACTGTATTCCCGCAGTACCGAAATCATCCGGGCACTTTCGCTACCGAACAGCATCAGAGCGGGCGGTATAAGCAGTGCTGCTGTGAAAACAAGTTTTTGAACACCACTTTTTAGGATATTTGAATGATTGACAAGAATGTAAGACGCAATTGGCAGTCCCCAGAAGCCCAAGGCTGGGCTCACCCGCGGTGCGGCGCCTCTAACAGCAAACCTACCCGCATGAACCAGCAATGCGATGCAAAGCCAGAAAAAAACCAGTCCCGCACCGAGATAGACCGCATACCGCCATCGGCTGAAACTTACAGTAGCTATTATCAGAAGAAGCACGGCAAGAAGAACCGCGGCACTGAGTAGAGGCCCTGCAATTTCAATGCCCCGCAAAGAGGTGCCGATACTCACCCGGTTTTCCTTTATCGCGGCGAAGGGTGCCATAAAGGAACAGGCCGCGAAAAGCAGGGCCGCTAAGGGAACACTATCAATACTCTTCCGCGGGGCAAAGATCAGTTTATAAACCCCTGACTTTTCAGCCAGTCTTCCGCGGTTTGCGCAGCAGATATTCCTTCAACGGCTATTTTTGCATTCAGTGTTTGCAATGTTTTCAAGTCCAGGGATGTAAACACCGGATTGAGCAGGCTCTCCAGTTCGGGATACTCCGCCAGCACAGAAGCACGCACTCTGGGGGCTGGTTCGTAAACCATTTGAACACCAAGGTTGTCTTCCAGCACCACCAGTCCCAAAGCGGCCAGGGGGCCATCCGTGCCGTAGGCCATGGCCGCGTTTACACCGTCTGTTCCCCGTGCGGCGGCCTGTTCGGTAAGAGCCGTATTGCCGCTGGAAAGTACCAGAAGCTGGTCTTTACTGAGCATAAAATTATACGCTTCCTGAAAAGCCGGCAGGGAATCCGGACGACTCACAAATTCCTCCGAACCAGCCAGTTTTACCTTTCCGCCAGAATTCACATAGGCGGCAAAATCGCTCAAAGTAACAATGTCTTCATCGGCGGCCAATTTGCCCTGAACCGCTATGGCCCAGGTATTGTTGGCCGGAGCAGGCTCCAGCCAGGCTATGTCATAAGCGGCCTTGTCCAGCTCTCTTACCGCGGCCAGGGCTTTTTCCCGGTCATACCAATCATCGCCATAGTCGTTTGGCGAAAAAAACCAGTTGCCGTTTCCCGTGTATTCGGGATACATATCCACTTCACCGGTTTCCAGGGCCTTGCGAACAACATCGGTTGGGCCAAGTTCCGTCTTGTCTATAACGTTGAAGCCTGCGTTTTCCAACACCAAACGCATCATATTCCCCAAAAGCGCACCTTCGGTGTCAAATTTCGAGGCAATAGCAATGGTTTTCCCGGCTTCCTGGTTTCCCCGAGCACCCAAACCGACGGCTGCGAACATTGAAATGACAATCAAAACAAGCCGTAAAAACTTTTTATTCATAGTTAATATCTCCTATAATATTTCCAAAATTAAATAACATCCCTAAGATGCTACCAGCTTAACATTTTTTACCTTGAATTTATAATTGCGATCATTGATGGTGAAATCCAGAGTATCGCCTTTGCTGTTGCCAAGAAATGCGTTTCCAAATGGCGAAAGATAGGATATTATCCTTTCCGAGGGATTGGATTCCCAGGGGCCGAGAATGGTATAGGTTTCTTCCTTTTTTTCCTGTAAATCGTTTAGAGTAATAATGGTACCAAAGCCAATCTTATCGGCTTCCCTTTCATCTTCAGGGAATAACCGGGCGCGTTCCAGTTCATCTTTGAGTTTTCCGGCCTGTATCTGCAAAGTTTCCTGTCGCTCTTTGCCCGCCTTATATTCGGCATTTTCACTCAGGTCTCCGAGTTCAATGGCCGCCCCGATTTCTTTGGAGTTTTTTGGAATTTCCACTTCGATAATATTTTTCAGCTCACGCTGTTTGGCCTGAAGGCTGGCTTCCGTTGTGTAAAAATACCGGCTGGCCGCCGCCGCAGATGTTTCAAGGTTCTTCTTGTCACTGTAGAGTTTAATTTTCGGGAATCTATTCTGTATAATTTTTTTCAAATCCCGCTTGATAACCGGATCGATGGCATCAATATCTTCTAACAGATTATAAATCTTCATTGCGGTTTTTTCATCGCATCCGGCAAGGTAGTTGCCAAGAATCTGCTCTTTGAAAAGATAGCTTTGAATCTGACGGTTCAGCTTGCGGTTATTGCTCACATCCCGTTTGCTTTCAATATCGCTGTAGGTGAGATTGAGCAAAAGTATCATATTGATCAGAATTTTTTCTCCGTTTAATCCCAGCTGTTCCGGCCAGCTGCTTTCGGCGGTATGCCGGGCTATCCAGACCAAACCTTCCCTGTATTCCCGGTAATGCTCAATCATCTCTATTAATTTTTCCGATACTGCTTTTTTATATCCCGCATTCAGCAAGTCATCCAGCATGGTTTTGGAAAGCTGTATGGGGAGAAGGGAAAGATAAACCGTGGGCCAGTCTTCGATTTCTTTATGTACAGCGGAGAGAAACTGCTTTCTCAGGATGGAATCTTCAATTTGGGAAAAAATTTGAATCGGTTCTTCCATCTGTTCCCAGAGTTCCTTGAATCCCCAATCCAGTCCAGGATTTAAAAATGGATAATCCTGAGTAATTTTGCTTACAAACAGGAAACTCGCGGCAGTTTGGGGAGAAAAAGTTCCGGCTCGCAGAAAAGCGGTAAAAAAATTGAAAATTTCAGCAAAAAATTCCGAATCCGGATCGCAGTGCTCAAGAAAATTTCTGGCGGTTTGAATTTTACTGAAGAAATTTTTCTCGGCTTTGAATTGGTTAAAGGTTTTCTCTTCAAAACTTATGGCCCTGTCCCGTACAACAAACTGATCGATTTTGTCCGGAACGTTACCAAAGAAGGGATCTGTTTTAAGGATATTTCTCATCTCCGCGCTCCAGCTTATCCACTCGCCGGCACTTAAAATAGCCGGAACCAATTCACTCTTGATTTTCTTTATATCCGCGACATTGTCAAAACTTTTTATTATTGTCTTGAGTGCCCAGGGAATATCCTTTTTTATCTTTGCTTTGAGTTTTTCTTTGGAATGGACGCTTTTTAATACCCAGATATGCTCGCGGCTTAAACTCTGCAAGGCACCGACGGCCATTTTAAGCTGCATGGTATGGGCACGCTTTTTGGTAAAATCAATGGTTATTTCATCGTCTTTAATCTCTTTAATTATGCCGACTCCCCAGGTTTTGTGATAAACAAAGCTGCCGGAATCGAATGAAATATGCTTTTCAAAATCGGCTATGGCTTCCGTTATGCTGCGCCAGTGTTGAGTGAGATTGGATAGTTTAATGCATTCGTCCAGTTGGCTATGATCGGCATATTTTTCTTTGTAGCATTCAATAATTTCATGCCGCGCCAAGTGGCTTTTGTTATCATAATTGAGAATGCGCTTCAGTATTTCAATCGCGGTATCCCAGTTTTCATAGTTCTTGACAGCGGGATACAGGTCTTCAAGCAGATTCACAGCCTTGTCGGAAGATATGGATTTCGCAACTTTCTTTTCAATAAGGAAGAAAAATTCATAATCGTCCACACCCTGTTCAACAAGTTTTTTCCAAATTTCCCGCACCTGGCTGAATTGATTCTTGTTGACATAGCGGTGTATGGCCTTGCGGTAGTAGAGAACCGCCTCTTCCTTATTGCCGTCTGTTTCTTTTTTTTCCGCTAAATATTTTACAATATCCGTTTCGTCATGGTCTACTTTTATCAGCCTATCCCATATTGCGTATTTATCATCCTGACGCTTGAGATGATCCAGGGTATCTGCCAAGGTGCGCAGTGCTTCCTTGTTTTCACCAAAATCGAGAATGCGCTGACAAAGATATTCGACGGCATTCCACCTCTGATTATCAGTGAAAATGCTGATAAGATTCAATAAATTCGTGTCATCGATTTGATGCTTGCTTAAGGAAATCATTCCTGAAAGATACAGAGCTGTAATACTGTTTTTCGTTGTTTCAAGATGTTTATCGCACACTTCAAGCGCAGTATCCAGCAACTCTTCGCCCCTAAGTAAATCTATGGTTTTATCCAGATTCTGAAAATTACTTATGGCATAATCATTAATAGCCGCACGAGTCCATTTTTCTCCATTGAGCATCGTGTTAATGTCTTCAATAATGTTTTCAGGCATGAAGCCTCCCTAAAATTAATATTCATTACTGATTTTAAAATCTTATGATTTTTCAGTATGTCAATATGCACCTTCAAAAATCCCCCATGAATTTTTTGGCAGTGCCGTAATGTTAAACCTGTAATTTACCCGGCTCCCCTTACTGAACTGTTATACAGTGCGGGAGCCGTAAGCTGTATATTCAGTCTAATATCCTCAATTTCTTTCCGGTCAGATTCCGTAATTTCCAGATGATCCATCAGCCTGAAATAGCAGTTTACCAGCCTGGGGGTTAGCCAGCCGCCGGAATCTCCCTCTGCAAGTTCGCTTCTGGATGTATAAATCATCTGCTTAAGATTCCCATATTCCACACTGCTCAGCTCACGCCTTACATCCAGCACACACCAGTAAATGCCGTATACCAGCAGCCATTCATTGAATACAGGCGAAGTAATGGGGCACTCTTTTTTTACCCGGCTGATAAGCTCGGTAAACAAGGGGGCTTTCAATTTATTCAATTCCACTTTAGCTGAATCGAGAAACAGTGCCTCGCGCATCAATACTTTTCCGGCCTTCAATTCTCCGATTAAAACATAGGCATCCGCAAGCTCCGCCATACAGCGGACATCTTTATCCTCAAGTTTCTGCAGCAGATATTCATAACATTTAACCGCATAATCATAGCTTCCAAGCTCCTTATGGCATCTTGCGATTTGCAGAATGGTCTCTGGATCGTCTGTTTTTTCAGCCTGAGCATGAAAATAATGAAGCGCTTCAGTGTGCACCCAGATATTAAGCCTCATGCGGCCAAGTTTAAGCGGATGCTCCGAAATGTCGCGATACCGCTCATTAAACGCATTCCAGCTTTCACAGAGATAGTTACCGCGGGCCTCATCTCCTGCGACAGTTTTGATTTTTTGCAGCCTCTGCATCCAGAATCCGCATGCCTTCATGGCTGTCTGAATTTCCGAATTCTCAAAATCTACTGCATGAGCTTCGTCCAGCAGGTGTTCAGCTCCCAAAAAATCTCCAGCTTCAAAACACTGATAGACTTCTTTGAGTAATTTATCAATTTTTACTCCATGCGTATTCGCTTCCATTCTTGACTCATCAGCCTTCTGATACCAGTATAGGCTATAAAAAAGTATCAGTCAACAGCTTTCCCTTGGGGATTGGAGGGGCGTGCAAGCCAGTCCTAAGCCGCAGATGGGTGTTTTCGCGGTGGAATAGTTTGAATAGTTCCATTTTGAATGGTTTTTCAGAGCCGCCTTCAAGTTTTTCATTAACGGCACACTGCCGCTTGATCCTATTTAATATTATTGTTATTATGAGTTTTAGGCAACCGCTTCAGGAGGTAAGCTATGGACATTACAGATATTCGTATCAGCAAAATTCACTCAGAGGGAAAACTCAAAGCTTATGTAACAGTAACCTTTGATGACGCATTTGTAGTTCACAACTTGAAAATTATTGATGGAGAAAATGGATTCTTCATTGCGATGCCAAGCCGCAGAACCGGTAGCGGGGTTTATAAAGATGTCGCTCATCCTGTGAATACAGATTTTCGGGTTCATCTTCAGGAAAAAATTCTTGAAGCATACAATAAGCAGGATGAGGACGATATGCCGTTTTTCCCTGGCGATAATGACAGCAGTGACAAGACGGAGTAAGCGGCTACTTGTAGGAACTTGAAAACAGGAATTGTCTGCCACATTGGCGGACTGTATGTATGATCGGTTTAAAGGAAGGGCTTGGGAAGAATGGCAAGTTTTACCTTTGGGGTGCCCTTTGCCCTTTTAACAGCCATCAAACTGTTTTCAGGGGTTCCTGTTTATAGGACGTCGGCAAGCGGTAAGCCACCGGGTTTTGATCCCGGCATTCGCAGGTTCGAATCCTGCCGTCCTAGCAATTTAAACCATAATATTGGAGGAAATATATTCCATGGAAAGATTGGAACTAAGTGCTGAATCACGAGAGGCAGCTAATAAGGGTGCTGCCAGGCGCTTGCGAAGGAGCGGTAGAATTCCCGCTGTCCTTTATGGTGAAGGAGAGCCTAAGGCAATTAGCGTTGATACAAAGGATTGGATGACAAGATTCCGCTATATAGCCGGAAATACCCTGGTAAGCCTGAAACATGGCAGTAACAAGTACAATGTCCTTGTCAAAGACACGCAGGAAGATATACTCAGCGATAAGGTTCATCACATTGATTTTTTCATTACCCGTGTCGGCAAAAAACTTCAAACCGAAGTGCCGATTCATTTGGAAGGCACTGCTATTGGAGTTCGTGAAGGGGGTATTCTGGAGCAGAAGATTGAAGAATTGGAAATTACCTGTCTTCCCAAAGACATACCGTCTCACTTTACTCTTGATATTTCTATGCTGGATATTGGCGATGCGCTTCATGTAAGGGATATACAAATCCCTGACGGTGTTGAAGTAAGAACGGAAGAAGAACTCACTGTTGTCGTTGTATCGCATCCGGTTACAGAAAAGGTCGCTGCGGAGGATGCTGAAGCTGAAGATGCCGCGACTGAAGCAGATGAATCAGAGGACGGTGAAGAAGGCTGATCCGCTTAACCCTCTATGGTTAATAGGACTGGGTAATCCCGGGCCGCAGTATGCCGCTACCCGCCATAACGCTGGATATTGGGTTGTTGACAGGATGATGCGGGAGCGGCAGCTGGTTTTTCGCCGTCTGCGCTTCTCGTTGCTGTATCAGGCCAGGCTGCCGGAGAATGCAGGTGAGCGCCCGATAGTTTTTCTTCGCTGGTCCGGCTATATGAATGAATCCGGCGGCGCACTAAGCGAACTAAGGCGCAGGCATGTTCTGAATGTGCAGGACATCTTTGTCATTGTGGATAATATGGATATTCCGCCTGGAGCTTGCCGTCTTAAGCGTGGCGGCGGGGATGCAGGCCATAACGGCTTGAAATCGCTGATTCGTTCTCTCGGCACAGGGGATTTTAACCGCCTTTACATTGGCATAGGGCGTCCCGCACCCGGCTGGGAAGTTGTAAACCATGTGCTGGGAAGGCCCTCCACGGAAGACATGGATGCCATGGAGTCCGCCTGCCGGAGAGCCGCTACAGCACTGTGGGCACTGAGCCGCGGAGAAGCCTTTGAAAGCGCAGCGGAACATCTTAAACCGCAAACACCATGAACGCCCTTGAAAGTTGAAAGGTTGTACATTCCCAAAAAATTTTGTTATACTCGTACCATGTATAATGTAATGTTTATCTGCACTGGCAATATCTGCCGTAGTCCACTGGCCCATGCGGTAATGGAACAATTAGTGAAGGAACAGGGCCTGGAAAAATCTGTATCCGTGGATTCCAGCGGCACCGATGCCTGGCATTCCGGTGAAATGACAGATTCTCGTATGCGGACAACAGCCGCCCGGCATGGAGTGAAGGTTCATCATCGCGCTCAGCGGCTTTCCGCCGCCGATTTTGCCAAATTTAACCTTCTTCTTGTTATGGACAGTCAGAATTATCGCAATGCGGTATCCCTGGCCAAAACTCCCCAGGAACGGGACAAGGTGAAAATGTTTCGGGAATTCGATCCTCAGGGAACAGGAGATGTTCCGGATCCCTGGTATGGTGATATGACTGACTTTGAAACTGTTTGGACCATGGTAGACCGTACCTGCCGTGCGCTTTTGGATGAAATAAAAACCAGAATTTAAGCGGTACAAGCCTACCCCACGCTGATGCAGACAATCCCGGCCAGAGCCAATAGCAGCCCGATAATTCGGACTGCTCCCAGCCTTTCATGGAATACCAGCATCTGCAGCAGCACTGTTGGAGCTGGATAAAGCGCGGTTATTGCCGCAGTAATAATGATCATTCCTGAACGAACCGCCAGCAGATAAAAAATATTTGCGCTCATGTCGATAATTCCACTGCCCAATGCCCAGAGCCGTGAGCCTTGGGGCAGGGCAAGAGGTCGCCGCGACATTAAGGCTATCAGCATCATAACCGGTATACTGCTTAAGCGTGCCCCAAGTAGGGGCAGGAGTCCTGAATTATTTCCGCTTCGGGAAATGAGAATGAAGAATCCACCGAACCCCAGCCCCGATATCAATCCAGCTCTGAGGGAAGCCCATACATGAGTTTTTAATTCTGTCCGTTCCACCGTAAGCAGTATTACCGCCGCCAGGGCGAATGCCCCGCCTATCCAGGCAAGCGGAGATGGGCGTTCTCCAAGAAGCAGGCCGAACAGCACCGGAAGAATAGCTCCGATAAGTGCCGACACCGGCGAAACAACAGCCGCCAGCCCCCTTGCCAAACCGTAGTAAAGAAAACCAATGCCAGCCGTTCCAGACAAGCCGGCCGCCGCTCCCCACAGCCAGGAGTGCAGGGAAACTTCTCCGCCAATCAGCGGCTGCACGGCAATTATCAGAAGCGCACCCATAACCTGCGACCAGATTACTACTGTCAGTACAGGAGCACGCCGGGTGGCCAAACCGCCAGTAAAATCACCGCAGCCATAGGCTAGCGCGGATAGAATGGATAAAAGAACGGTCACGTTTTCGTGTTATTTTCCTCCAGCCGCGCCTTTACGATTTTGCTGATCAGCGCGCTGGGCAGGGGATTCTCGGGCTGGAAGCGGATAGTGCCCTTGCTGGTATCGAAGTTCTTCAGGTCTTCCGCAAAGATTTCAATAATGCGGCTGCTGAAGGGATAAAATGCCAGGTGTTTTTTCGCGGCACCAAAGCCGCAGATAACCCCGCCTTGCCGAAATACGGGTATGCCATAGCTTATACACTCGTCGGCTTTCGGCGCGGCTTTACGAATTTGAGCTCGCAGCTCTTGAAGCGCGGTGCGCTGGGAATCGGGAATGCTGCCTAGATAAGTGTCTATGTCTTTTGGTTTCATAAGGGCACCTCCAAAAAACCCATCGAGTTCTTGACTCGAACTTTTCCGCCGCTCTTAAGTTGTCAAAATGCTCACGTAGCTTAAGCTCTTGCCGCCCGACAAAAAATTTCTTCGTCAATTTCCTAAAGCGGTTTTTTAGAGGTGCCCATAAATTATGAACCGCCTCCATCTGCAAAATCTGTGTTTCAGGCACAGTCTTATCCCAGAATGGGCACCAAAGATAGCAGAACTCCAGCCGCCACCGCCGATCCTATAACCCCCGCAACATTGGGGCCCATGGCGTGCATGAGCAGGTAGTTGTTGGGATTCTCCTCCAGGCCGACTTTGTTGGCCACCCGGGCAGCCATGGGTACGGCGGACACTCCAGCGGCCCCGATAAGGGGGTTAATGGGGTGCTTATGGGGGAGCAGGTTCATCAGCTTGGCCAGCAGTACGCCGGTTGCGGTGCCCACCATAAAGGCTATGAGGCCCAGGCCGAGAATGCCGAGGGTGGTAAGGTTCAAAAAGACATCGGCGGACATTTTGGATCCAACCGACAGCCCCAGCATGATGGTAACGGCATTCATTAAAGCATTCTGGGCGGTGTCTGAGAGGCGGTTTGTTACCATGCACTCTTTGAGCAGGTTCCCGAACATGAGCATGCCGATGAGCGGGGTAGCACTGGGCAGGAGCAGAATGCAGATAATGAGGACAATAATGGGAAAGAGTATCCGTTCCAGCTTGCTTACATGGCGAAGCTGTTCCATTTTAATGCGCCGCTCTTCCTTTGTTGTGAGCAGTCTCATAATCGGCGGCTGAATAATGGGTACCAGAGCCATGTAGGAATAGGCCGCCACTGCGATAGGTCCCAAGTAGTTCGGTGCCAGTTTGGCCGTGGTAAAAATGGCTGTTGGACCGTCTGCACCGCCAATAATGCCGATGGAACCGGCAACGTGAAGAATGGATTCGGCCAGGGGCGTGCCGTCCGCTGCGGTTAAGTAGCTGAAGCCCGGAATCAGTTCGAGAAAAATGGCCCCAAAAAGGGCGAAAAATATTCCAAACTGTGCGGCTGCCCCCAGAAAAAGGGTTCGGGGATTGGCCAGCAGGGGGCCAAAGTCCGTCATCGCGCCGACTCCCAGGAAGATGAGCAGGGGAAAGAGCCCCGAGGCAATGCCCATCTCGTAGAACTGGCCGATGAATCCGCCGTACACGTCTACTATAACATGCCCGTCTCCGCCTATGCTTTGAACCGTGTGCGAGGCAATTTCCGCGAAGGGAATATTGGAGAGTATCGCGCCCATGCCGATGGGTATGAGCAGCAGAGGTTCAAAGCCCTTGGCGATGGCCAGCCAGATCAGCAACAGACCTATGCCAATCATAACCAGGTTCTGCCAGCCGCCGGCTTGAAAAAAACCATAGATGCCGCTGCTTGTACCCAGTCCCAAAACGATGGATTCGTAAAACCAACTTAAAATGCCGTTATTAGCCATAAACTATCCTATCTCAAGCAGGGTAGCACCGGCCGCAACCTGATCGCCCTGCTTTACCGCAATGGCGCGTACCGTTCCGCCTGCTGTGGCGGATACAGGCGTTTCCATCTTCATCGCTTCGAGCACCATGACTACATCGCCTTCCGCTACAGTATCGCCTACCGCAACCGGGACACGCAGCACCAGGCCGGGCATGGGCGCACTTACCGTAACGGAGGCGCCTGTGGGCGCAGCGGAAGAGGCCGCTGGTGCGGATGGGCCGTCGATGCCGTCCTTTATGTCTATGTCGTAGGTTTTGCCGTTTACAATGGCCTTGCCGCCCTCAAGTTTTACCCCGTAGGCACGGCCATTGATGGTAACGGTTACCCCCTTGCCCGCGCCTGCGGTGGGGGCGGCTTCGGGTATATTCTTGCGTACATTGGTTTTGGCTTCTCCCTTGAGAAACTGTATGCCTTTTTCCAGGCAGGCGGCGGCGATGAAGATGTTTTCTTCGCTATAATCGCTTATGCCGTTGTCGGAGAGCAGTTTTTTGGCGGCGTCAATACCGAGCTTCGGATTTTCGTCGTTAATATCGGCAACCAGCCTGTTTGTGGGTTCGAGCCCCATCTGTTCGGCGGCAATTTTTACCACTTCTGCGTCCGGCTGAACCGGAGTTTTTCCAAAGTAGCCGAGAACCATCTTGCCGTAGCCGTCGGCGATTTTCTTCCAGGGCCCGAACATGGTGTTGTTAAATGCCTGCTGGAAGTAAAACTGGGATACCGGCGTAACGGAGGTGCCGAAGCCGCCTTTGATAACCACTTCTTCCATGTTCTTGATAATTTCCTCGTAGCGATTCATCAGGCCGTTATCCCGGAGCATCTGGGTGTTGGCGGTTAGGGCCCCGCCGGGCATGGGCGACTGCGGGATAAGCGGTTCCACTTTGAGGGCTTCGGGGGGCGTGAAGTAATCCTTCATGCACTCCTTGAACACTTCTTCGGCCTCATAAATTTTAGCGGGGTTAATCCCCATGTCGTATTCCGATCCGCGCAGGGCGTGGTACATGGTCATAATATCGGGCTGGGAGGTTCCGCCGGACACCGGGGCCATGGCCAGATCGATCTGATTGGCACCCGCATCCAGAGCGGCCTTGTACTGGGCAACACTCACTCCGGCGGTTTCATGGGTATGATATACCAGCTTAACCTTGTCTCCGAGCAGCTTGCGGGCCCGCTTTATGGACTCGTATACCACGGAGGGAGTTGCGGTGCCGGAGGCATCCTTGAAACATACCGAATCGTAGGGCACCTCAGCGGCAAGGATGTTTTTGAGGGTCTGTTCATAAAAATCCGGGTTGTGAGCACCGCTTATGCCTTCCGGCAGCGACATTAAGGTAACGCAAACTTCGTGCTTTACTCCAGCATCTACAATGGCTTTGCCGGAATCGATAAGGTTGTTCACATCGTTCAAGGCATCGAAATTCCTAATAGTGGTAATGCCATGCTTTTTGAACAGCTTGGCATGAAGTCGGATAATATCGCGGGACTGGGAGCTCAATCCCACCACATTAACACCCCGCGACAGGGTTTGCAAATCGGCATTCGGCCCGGCGGCCTTGCGGAACTGATCCATCATGTCGAAGGCATCTTCATTGCTGTAAAAATACAGTGCCTGGAAGCGTGCGCCGCCTCCGGCCTCGAAGTGCTCTATACCTGCCGCAGCCGCGGCTTCCACTGCGGGGATAAAATCTTTGGTATACACCCGCGCCCCAAAAACAGACTGAAACCCGTCTCGAAAGGCGGTGTTCATAAAATGGACTTTCTTTTTTGACATTGTGCTACACTCTCTTTCTAAAATAGGCCGCAGCAATGGCGGCGGCAATGGCGGGTTCGTTTCCGGAAGCCCCCGCCTGGGCAGTTTCTTCCGGCTCCGGGAAAAATCTTAAAATAATAGAGGACATGATTCTCATGGAAATAACCATGAGGGTAAGAAAGGTAAAAACCACCAGCATGCCGACTACCATAATGAAGAAGCCGTTGGACAGCATATTTATCTCCTAACTGTATTCAAATTGTACCTTTCCGGGAGTAATTTTTTATAGATTGATCTTGAACGGTACGGTTTTCATCATAAAACATAGCGGCGCAATCTTCAAGAGTCAGTGGTTCCTTTCATAACACCCAATAGAGAATACCACCTAATCCAGCCCATTTGTCTTTACAGATGTCTCTAGAGGGATTATGTCAAAAATGCGGATCCTGGATGGAGCCAGTTTCATATTCCTTTTGGGCCGTTCATTCATAGCTCACTTAGCCCAAAAGGATTCAATCTTGCACGGATTCCTCGTCCGTAATGCTTTCCCAGGCCAGCCGGGCGGCTTCCTTTTCCGCCGTTTTTTTGTTACTCCCAACACCAGGTCCGTATTCCACCCCATTGACAATAACCTTAAACCAGAATTTTCTTTTATGATCCGGCCCGGTTTTCTTTTCGAGTACATATTGGGGATAGCTGTGAAATTTTTTCTGGACAGCTTCCTGAAGAAGAGTTTTATAATCCTTCTCATGCTTATCGGCGAGAACCATAGCTACAGATTTTTTAAAATGACTGAGTATGAATTTTTCCGTTTTGTCGTAACCGGCATCCAGATACCAGGCACCAATCAGCGCTTCCATGCTATCGGAAAGAAGCGCCTTTTTTTGGCGTCCGCCTGAAATTTCCTCACCGCGCCCAACTCTGACAACCCTGTCAATGCCCAGAAGAGTAGCAATTTCAGCCAAAGAATCCTCACTCACAACATGAGATTTAACTTTGGCCAAATCGCCTTCAGCCCTGTCAGGCAGCAGTCTAAACAGATAATCAGCAATAACCGCGCCTAGTACAGCATCCCCAAGGAACTCTAAGCGTTCATTATTATCAATTTCCTGCTGAATTTCATTCACATAGGAACGATGACACAAGGCAAGTTCCAAAAGATCCAGGTGCTTGAATTTAAGAGCTGCCTTTTTCTGAAACTGAATTAACTCTTTCTTCCGAATGCCTGAAACTTTTGGGGTTTTCAGAGCGGGAACTTCAAGACTTGATACAATGGAAGAAACCACTACTAAGACTTTCGCTGCTCCTCAATGAAAACCAGAGCGTCCTTCACTGTTTCGAATTCTGTTGCCTTTTCATCCGGAACGGAAACTCCCAGTTCCGAGTCAATAGCATACAGCAATTCATACGTGTCAAGACTATCTGCTCCAAGGTCTTCACGGAACCGTGACTCCAGGGTAATCTTGTCTTTCTCAACTTCAAGCTTGTCAGCAATGAGATCCTGCAGCTTTTCAAAAAGATCTGAGCTCATATCTATTAAATCTCCTTAAATATATAATCAACCCATTTTATCGGGTTCTATTATCATTTTACCTTTGTAGAAACCGCATTTGCGGCATACACGGTGCAGTATAGTTCGATCACCGCAATTGCTGCAAGTAATCAACCCAGGCACTGCAATTCTCATATTTATTGATTGCCGCCGTCGACTTCTTGCTTTTGAAGGTCTGAATTTGGGTACCGCCATGAATTTCCTCTTTTAGTAATATAGAAGCATTGTAGTAGCCTCGATAAATTTTGTCAAGCGGGAAAATCTGAATATTTCAGAAGAACTTTCGCAAACAATGACTTTACTATCCCGCGGCCCTTTTTAAGCACTTACAAATCAACCTTGTCCAGTGCGGCGACATGTTTCAAAGCCGCTTCTACCGCCGGTGATACCATCCGGGATACATCGCCGTCCAGTTTGATAATTTCCTTTACAACACTTGAGCTAACAAGAAAATATTTAATATCAGCCAGCAGTATAACAGTGTCAGCATTCGCATAAAGCTGTTTGTTAAGGCTGGCCATTTCAAACTCGGCGGCATAATCCTGAGCGGACCGGACACCGCGCAGCAGTACTGTTGCGCCGACATGGCGGCAGTAATCGACAATCAGGCCATCCCAACTGCTTACTGTGGCCCGTCCAAGTTTTAGCCGTTCCATTTCTCCCGATAACAGATTTTTGCGGACATCAAGACTCAGCATGGGAGATTTTTCCTGATTCACAGCTATAACAACATCCAGCGAATCAAAAAGCTCCGTCCCGCGTCTTATAACATCAAGATGACCAAGAGTAGGAGGATCGAAGGTGCCAGCATATACAGCTTTAACCATAGGGCACCTCTAAAAAACCCATTTAGTTCTTGACTCGATCTTTTCCGCCGCTACTGCGTTGTCAAAATGCTCACGTAGCCCAGCTACGCTCCGCTTTT
>MUIB01000073.1 GCA_002084135.1 Spirochaeta sp. LUC14_002_19_P3
GCCAAAGCATTCCTTTTTCAGCTCAGCGGGCGGGGGATTGCGTGGTTTCTTCCTGTCGCTGAATATCACAACTGGCAGAATGGGAATTTTGGGAAAACGATAGTTTAGGTGGGCGAAGTAGTAGAGGTACTTGTTTATGTCGAATTGTCTGCTCTTAGATTTGAACTCAAACAGTACCAGAATGATTTCTCCCTTGGCGAAGGTATACTTTACCTCTAAAAACCCCATTTAGTTCTTGACTCGATCTTTTCCGCCGCTCTTAAGTTGTCAAAATGCTCATGTAGCTTAGGCTAGCTTAAGCTTTTGCCGCCCGACAAAACTTTCTTCGTCAATTTCCTAAAGCGGTTTTTTAGAGGTACCCTATCGTAAAAAAATCACCACTACCTCTAACTCTTCATGCCTGTTTCTGATACAATACTGAGCATGATTACACGAATTGTAGTGGGTTTGGCACTGCTGACGGTGTTGACCGCAGGATGCGGACGCAAGGACGATGGGAGAAGCGGGGCCTCAGTGAAGGCGGCTGAAGAAGGGGCGCGGACTGTCGCGGTTGAAGGGGTTCTTGTGAAGAAGGGCTTTCTGGTGGAAGAGGTGCGCAGTGCGGGTGTGGCCGAGGGAATTCAGGAGGCGTGGATTATTTCCGAGACGGAGGGGCTGATTCGGGAGCTGCGTTTCCAGCTTGGGGATGCGGTGAAGGCGGGGGCGGTACTGCTAACAGTAGACAATGAGCTTGCCGCCCGGAACAGGGAGCTGGCAGAGGGGCAGTATCAAACGGCCTTGCTGGAATTTCAGGCCGCCAAAAACTCAAAGGAGAGCGGAAGTATTTCGGCCTTGCAGTTCAGTCAGACTTCAGACCGCCTGCTGGCGGCGAAGGCATCTCTGGCGGCGGCGGCGGATGCCTATAACAATACATACATCAAGGCACCTTTTTCCGGGGCTATTGCCTACCGCAGCCGCGACTTGGGGCCGGGCAATTATCTCTCGCGGGGGGTGCGCATCGCCCGTGTGGTAGACTATTCAGCCTTCAGAGCGGAATTCAGTGTGGGCGAGGGGCAAATTCTTCTGGTGCGGGAAGGTGCCGCTGTCGCGATAACAGCTGGCGATGGCCTTGTGCGCTCCGGGCGGGTAAGCGCAGTTTCGGCCGGGAGCGACGGCAGTACAGGCGGTTTTACGGTACTGGCCGAGTGGCGCCCACTCGCAAACGACCCCCTGAAATCCGGCATGTCGGTTGATGCCGCCATTAGGGTTGAGGGCGAGGCAAAGCATATTATTGCTCCGGCTTCGGCGATGCGGATTAGAGAAGGGGAAAAATATTTCTTTGTCGATAAAGACGGCAAAGCCGAGCCGCGGCGGGTTACAACGGGCAGCCGCCTTGGAGAGCGGATTGAGGTTATTTCCGGTTTGGAAGAAGGCGATGTGGTGGCGGCCAGCGGCATTGCATCCCTTACGCCGGGCACACCCATAGCGGTAAGCATTATTAAGCACAATGAGACAAGCCCATGACAATAGGCGAGTTTTCTGTAAAAAATCCCGTTTTGGTAAATATTCTCATGGTTGCCCTGCTTGTTCTGGGCATTTTTACGGCACTGCGCATACCGAAAGAGCAGTTTAACGAGGTGCCTTTTTATTTTGTCTTCATTTCGGTGCCCTGGCCGGGGGTGTCGGCGGTAGAGGTGGAGCAGCAGATTACCATTCCGGTGGAAGAGAAGATGCAGGGGCTGGATGAGCTGGATGCGGTAACTTCCGGCAGCTCTGAAGGGCTCTCTGTCGTTATGGTGAATTTTAAGGATGGAATCAGCCAGGATAAATTCGATAAGCTCTTTAACGATGTCACCACGCGCTTTTCCAAGGTGAATTTGCCCGATGGTACTCTGGATGCTTCCATAGCGAGTTTTTCCTCCAACGATTTTGCCCCCGTTATTGAAATTGTGCTCTCCGGCGATGTGGGCTACGACGAGCTTGTCCGTTCAGCTCAGCTTCTTGCCAAGCCCCTGCGCCGCATTCCCAATGCGGCAGATGTTGAGCTTATCGGCGTAAGGGACAAGCAGATTGTGCTCTCCACGGACAGAGCGGCACTGGAGTCCCGCGGAATTTCCCTGGATGAGCTGGTGCGGGCCGTTGAAGCGCGAAACGTGAACATTCCAGGCGGTACATTGAGCACCGATACCCGCAACTACCTTGTCCGCACCGTGGGAGAATTCGATGAGGTGGCAGCCTTTGGGGAGGTAGTGGTACGGCAGAACACCAGCAATACCAGTGCCGCCCGCATTCGGGATGTTGCCAAAGTTAAGGAAGAATATGATGCGGACGGTCAGCGGGTAAGGCTGAACGGCAAAACGGCTGTTACCTTACGGGTTACGAAGGTGCCGAGAAGTAGCACGGTGAATATTATTCAGAATGTGCGAAAAATAATGGGGGAGTGGGAAAACCGCATATCCAGCGATATTCAAATAAGTTATCTCAACGATTCCTCCGTTGCCATTCAGTCCAGCATCAGTGTACTTCTGAACAATGCGGCTTACGGGCTGGTGTTTCTGGTGCTTATTCTCTACTTTTTCATCGGCCTGCGGAACGCCCTGCTTACCGCTCTGGGTATTCCGGTAACCTTTGCGGTAACCTTTATAGCACTGGATGCCGCCGGACTCACCCTGAACTCCAGCACTCTCTTCTCCATGGTTCTGGTGCTCGGGCTCATTGTAGACCATGCTATTGTTATTACCGAGAACAGCTTCCGCTACCGTCAGAACGGCCTGAGTTTCCATGATGCGGCCATTACCGGTACCAATCAGGTTGCTGTACCGGTAATAGCCGCCACTGCCACAACAGTCGCCGCCTTTCTGCCACTGATGATACTGCCCGGTACCATCGGCAAGTTTCTGCGGGTTGTGCCCCTTACCGCTTCGATAGCCCTTGCCGTCTCCACAGCCGAAGCCCTGATTTTTCTGCCGTCCCACTATGCCGATTGGCCGGCGGGGAAAAAGCTTAAGCAGCAAGGACAATTTTTTTCCGTTCTGTTCAGAGCTTATCAGCGGCTGGCGGCCGCATGCTACAGGCACAGGAAACTCACCGTACTGCTTACTCTCCTGCTCATGCTCGGCTCCTTCGGACTCGTTCCCTTCCTGGAACAGAATCTCTTCAATGCAGAGGATGCCTCTGTATTCTATATTGATGTAACCATGCCTCCCGGTACCCCCATCGCAAGAACCGATATGGTTATGAGCAAATTTGAAGAACGACTTATTCCCCTGGCGGGCAATGGCGAGGTTATCGCCATTAACACTTCAGTAGGATTTTTGTCAGGAACCCGCGGCAATGAATCCGGGGCATCGGTGGCCCAGATTGCCGTGCCTCTCACCGAAGTGCATCAGGGCCGCAAGCGCAGCATTGCCGCTATCATGGCCGAGGCGAGAAGCCTTACCGAAGACATTCCCGGCCCCGACAAGGTGCTTTACCGCAAAGCCGTTAATGGCCCGCCAACCGACAGCCCTGTTTCTTTCCGACTTTTCGGCGACAGCTACGATGAGCTGCTTACCGTGGCCGATAGAATCCGTGCGGAGCTGGCGGAGGAAAATGAAATATTTAACATAGAGGACAACTATGAACCCGGAACGCCGGAGCTGGTGGTTCGGGTGAACGAGGGGCAGGCGGCCTCTTACGGGCTTTCAGCCGCCTCAATAGGCCGCTATCTCCGTGCCTCCGTGGAAGGTGTAAAGGCCACCACATTCTTTAAGGACAATGAAACTCTGGACGTTCTCATTCGCTTTTCCGATGCGGAAAAATTCAATCCCGGCCTGCTGGGACAGCTTCGGATTCCCACCGCTATGGGAGTCTCCATCCCCTTCTCTGCCGTGGCCGGTATAGATAGCGGAGACTCCGTCGCCTCCATAAAACGCCGCGATAGCCAGCGGGAAATAACCGTAACCGCCGATGCTTACTCGCGGGAAAACATACCCGCCATTAACAAAAGAATAGAAGCTATTTGGAAAAATGAATATCAAGATCGCTACCCCGGGCTTGAATTGACCACAGGCGGGGAATTCGCCGAATTCAACAACCTCCTTATTAAAATCCTGCGGATTTTTCTTATCGGCGTATTTTTAATCTATGTCATTCTGGGAACCCAGTTCAAAAGCTACATCCAGCCCTTTCTCATCATGTTTTCCGTGCCATTGGCCTTTGCCGGCGTTATCGGCTACCTTGCCCTCTCCGGAACCCAGCTCAGCATACCCGTCATCTATTCCGGCGTGGCCCTGGCTGGTATAGCCGTAAACGATGCCATTGTCCTTATCAGTTTCATCAACGAACAGCGGCAGTCAGGAACATCCATAGAAGAAGCCGTTCTTACCGCCGCCGAAACCCGGCTGCGCCCCATCCTTCTTACCAGCCTCACCACCATCGCTGGCCTGCTGCCCACCGCACTGGGATTGGGAGGGCAATCCGTAATTTGGGGTTCTATGGCTGGCACCATAATTTTCGGCCTCATTTTCTCTACTCTGGCCACCCTCCTGTTCATCCCCTCCTTCTACGGAACCCTATTCGACAGAAGCGGGAAAAAACTGAAGCCTGAAGGCACGAAAGGAGTCACCATTGAACCAACAGCATAAATTAAGCCTTTCAACCCTTTCCCTGATTATTCTTACGGCGGGCAGCCTGTTTGCGCTCAACACGCCCACAGAAAATTTATCCGTAAGCGACATGGATTTGTACGAACGGGGAAGGGTCATCCTAAAGCTCGCCATGGAACAAATATGGGCCAACAGCTCAGAACGCGAGGCTAATGAGTCCCTGCTCAAACAGGCCGAAACAATCTTCCATGGCATCAGCGATGAGGCCGCCCGCACCTATGCCCTGGCGCAGGTGGAAATATACCGGGGGCGGTTGGAAATTCTTCAGAAAGATAAAAAAACGGCTCAGGAACATGCGGAAAAAGCCATGGAGCATGCACGAATTTCCATCGAAGCCCGCGAAAGTGCCGATGCCTACCGGCTCAGAGCGGAAGCCGGCTCCCTGTGGATGGGCGTTCACGGCCTGGCCGGAATGCTGAAAATGGCTCCGCAAGTACAGCTCTGGCTGGATGAAGCTCTCGCCCTCAATCCCCAAAATGCCATGGCCATTGTCCTGAACAATCAGCGCAAAATATTCGCCCCAAAAGTCTCGGGCGGTGCCCCCGAAGAAGCCGTGCTTCAGCTAAGTGCCCAGCTCCCGCGCCAGGATTTAACAAAAATCGAACGCTTCTGGATACTAACAAGCCTCTCCCAGGCCCATAAGAAACTCCGCCAAAAATCCCAGGCCGCTCAATACTGCGACGAAGCCGCCCTGATATTTCCCAACAGCCTCCTGATAAAAAGATGCCGCTGAAGGAAAACTTGTACAGGGTTTTCGCTCTTGAAAGAAACCACAGATGGACACGGATTAGGTTGGAACATACTGAAAACACGGAAAGAAAGCGGCGGGACACAGGTAGCATGATGGTGTGATTATACCGATTTTACCAAGCAATGTATGCTTTTGTAAGGATGAGGATAAAACTAAAAAATTCGCGATACGCTAAATATTTGCAATAACAGCCGCTAAAGTAGCAATGGAGCCCCAGAAGAGTATCGCCATCAGTCCAACCACAATTATCCAGATAAACTGGGCTTTGGCCCAGTTCGCTTTGCTTGGATGAGTGCCGCCGCCAAATGCCCATACTAACCACATTATAATATTAACCACGGGAATAACGGATAAGAGCATAACAATTAGCCACTCACCTATTCCTATAACCTCGCTAGATTTATTTCCATTTTCCATAAAACGCCTTCCTCGAACAAAAAATCTATGGGCCTGACAAGAGTTGAACTTGTGACCTCACGCTTATCAGGCGTGCGCTCTAACCAACTGAGCTACAGGCCCCTGTAACACTGCCTTACACCAGAATCCGGCAGTATTCCGAACAGTATAAATGAATCATGGAAATAGGTCAAGTCATTTTACCAGAATCCAGGCAATGGTATCTCATTTCATCCTGGAAAGCTGGAAAACACTTACTCCATCTTCAAAATAAACCACGTAGCACCCGAACCGCCATGTTTTCCGGGAGCTCTGCCAGACTGTCCCACCTCCTTGCTTCTCTCCAGCCAGCCGCGTACCATGGGTGCCAGTTTGGAATCGCCCATGGAATGAAGGCCCTTGCCATGAATAATGAGCCCTTTTTTCAAGCCCCGCCGGCGCATGGATTGAATAAAGCGTTCCAGTGCCATTTCGGCCTCACGGCGGCTCAGGCCGTGGAGGTCGAGGGTGTCCTGATGAAGACGTTTGCGCCAAACGGAGCTGCCAGCGGAAACTGGACGGTAGGGCGCTTGCTCCTTTTCGGCAACTATTTCCTTTGTTGGGAGATAGCTGCTGAGCCAGTCCCCGTTTGTTCCTTTGCGGACTTTTTTGCTTTTGGACAATCTTTGCCCCGAAGCAGCATTTTTCTTACCCTGCTGACCATCCCATTCCTCCAGTATCTCACCGAATCCCATCGTCCTCCCCCTTAATCAGATACAATGATGCCAGCGGAAGCCAACCTTCCAAATCGTAACCGGTGCGTACAAGGCAGTCATTGCCGTCAGTGGAAACAATTTCCACGGTGGCCCCTGCGGGCAGGGAAATCCATTCATCGGCAAGTGTACCGGGTATTTTTCGCAAAGCCTGATCTGCCTCAATCACGCCTATGGGATTATTCCATCCTGCCGCAGAATATTCAAGCACAGCCGAGGATACAGTAAAAACCGCCGCAGCCAGCACCATGGCAATGTATTCAGGAGCACCGCGCCGGTAAAACAGCCGGGCCAGGGCAAAAAACAGCCCGTTTACAGCCAGAATCCAGATTAGGAAAATTGCGGACGGGGACCAGGAAAAAGAAATATTTATCTGATTCTTCAAATTCATGCGCTGCCTCAAATATTCCAGCGTTCGGGTTAATTTGGCATTCCCCGGTTTCAGATAAAGACTCCGCATGATAAGACTAACAGCAAGGGCGGGCTGATTGGTTTCCGCCGCGGCAATAGCCCTGTCGTGCAGCAGGCCGGGCAAGTCAGGGTATTGTTCCGACAAACTTTCATACATTTTGGCCGCCTGTTCCCAGTTGCCCCGCAGGGCCATATCCCGGGCTTCGGCTGCTGTCCGGGTATCATCGACATCGCCTGCCGCTACGGAGAGAAGCAGGGGCAGAAGAAAGGACGCCGCTATCGGCTTTTTCCTTCTGCGCTTGCGGCAAAAAATCAGAACAGCCGCAAAAAATCCTGGTGTTACAAGAACATACCAGAGCGGATTCTTCCAGTGAAACACCGTTTTGCGATAGTGAAAAATATCTGTTCCCAAGAGCCGTTCCGCTGAGCTAAAAACTGTTTTTTTGGCGGCCTTCTGAACGTCCAGAGTGTAATGCTGCTGTTCCATGCGCTTCATCCGGCCTGAACCCTGTGGATTGAACCACGTCCATTCCGGTACACGTATTTCCAGTTTGCTGTCTGTATCAATCCGAAAGCTGTAGATGTTTTCCCGCCAGCCTGTATAGCCGTAAGCACCGGGATTATAAGAAGAAACAGACTCCGTGCCTGCGAGTGTCGCTCCGGTGGCTTCGGGAATTGGCAGACTCAGTACGCTCAAATTGCCTTCGCCTTCAGCCTGAATTCGGATTAAGATAATGTCCCCTGTTTTATATGGACCTTCATCCCAATATGTACTCAGGCGGAACTGGCCTACTGCACCGTATTCTCCGGCTTCAAGCGGCAGAGGTTCCACGCTTACAGCAAATCCCTTCTTAATCCTTACCAGTCCATTCACTTTTATCCGCACTTCAGGGAACTGATAAACACCCGGATCGCTGAGTGTCCACATCCAGGAGGCCATGGGAATATCGTAAACAAGATCTTCTCCGTAAGTACGGGTAAGTACCTCGCCGTAACCCCCTGCCTCCTCCAAAAGACCCGCCGGTATCTGGTTCAAAATGGCGGAGTCGGCGGCAACAAGGGAGGGTAAGTTTTGCGCTTCAATGGTTATGGGGATAGTTTGACCCTGCCAGACTGTTTCAGGATTATTGCGCCACTGGAGAAAAACCGGATAGGGGAATGCCCGCTCATCGGCTTCCAGGCCGATAATATGGGCGGTTTCGGTAAGTGCTTCCAGGCCGTCGGATTGGATGCGAAAAGGAGCCACGGAATGGAAGCCCGGTGCATCCACCCGCACGGACGAACGCACTTCCACCATGCGGCTAACGGAACCATCTTTGTTCACGGCACCCCAGGGACGGGCGTAGGGGAAGGCCCACCAGCTTAAGGCACCTTCAAGCGAGGGATTAACAATTTCTACATTGTCCGCCCAGGGCAGCCGGGTTTTTACAGCGATAACAACATTGCTCCCCCGTACCGCTTTGGGAGGATCCACTTCCAGTTCCGCCGGAACCTGAGCACCGACAAAGCATGGCAAAAGAAACAGGCAGAGCAGGAGCTTTCGTGGGCTGGAAACCGACTCGGACAGAGTGTTCATTACCAATCCTCTACGTTCTCAATGGATTCATTTTCGGGGGCAGTCCACTCCTCCATTTCCTTTCGCTTTATATAATCAAGAAGCAGGCTCTGAGACTTTGAGATATGAATTTCCGGCATTTCTCCGGTACGGGTTTCATCGGAGCTGATGCGCAGAAGGGCATCTTCCAGGTTTATTTTGGCATCCGTATCCCCTGGATTTATTTCCAAAGCCCTTTTAAATGAAAGAAAGGCGTTGTCATACTGCCCCAGGTTCAAATATACCACACCGCGATTAAAGGCGGTACGGAACAGTATGTCCGCATCGACAGCGTTCTTTTCCGCAAGTTCCCAGGTTTGAAGAGCGGCCTTGCCCTCTCCCAGGGCATAAAAGACATTGCCAAGATTGTATTGGACAATATCCTTGTCGGTTTCCAGTGAATCCCTGGCGGTTTGATAGCTCAGTATGGCCTTTTGATATAACCCTCTCCTATAGCTCAAATTCCCCTTAAGCACCTGCCAGGCCGGACTGGATTTCCCGCAGGATGTGAGCATCAAGGGAATAAGGAGGATGAAACCGTAAAATTTTAGGGTACCTCTAAAAAACAGCTTTAGGAAATTGACGAAGAAATTTTTTGTCGGGCGGCAAAAGCGGGGCGTAGCTGGGCTACGTGAGCATTTTGACAACGCAGTAGCGGTGGAAAAGTTCGAGTCAAGAACTAAATGGGGTTTTTTAGAGGTGCCCTTTATTATTTTCGCCATGGCCATATCCTTATACAAAGATAAAAAAACAGCATCAGCAGGGCCGGAAAGAGATAAAGCCGGTATTGATAGAGGCCGACAAAACTGCTGCGCCGGGAGGAAAAATTTTGCTCGCTTACAATAGCATCAACCAGTCTGGATACCGCATCGGCACGGCTTAAATTGTATACCGATCCTCCGGTATCTTCGGCTAATTGTTCCATTGTTCTGAAGTCCGCCCTGCTCACTGCGGGGGAACCGGACTTATCGGACACATAGCTGCCATTCCCTGAAGGAATAGGTCCGCCTTCCTCTGTTCCGGTAGCCGCCGCATAAACGGTAATGCCTTCCACAAGCAAATCCCGGGATATTCGGTTTATATTGCCGCTCAACGCTTCACCGTCAGTAATGAGCAGAATTATCTTTCGCTGGGCTGTTCCCTCAGGGAAGGATTTCATGGCTGTCCGAAGAGAGGCTTCCAGGTTCGTTCCCGTCGAGGAGAAAATATTTGGCCCCAGCCGATCCATCCACAGCCTCAGCATAACGATATCTTCTGTCATGGGTACAAGAATTTTCGCATCGCCCTTGAACGGAATCAGGGAAAATCGGGAACCCTCCAGGGCCTGAATGACCTGGCCGAGGGCAGCAATTCCCGCCTTTAGGCGGTTAGGGGGCACATCTTCCGTAAGCATGCTCCGCGAGACATCAAACAGTACCGCCGTATCCAGGTTCGTATTATTGCCGGCATTGGGGTTCCGCCTGCCCCTTGGATCCGCCGCGGCTGTTATTATCAGAATCATAAACAGTGCCATGCAGATATCCATAAGAAAAAGCCTCACCTGTCTCTCTACTGTATCGGCACCTATAACATGCAGCCGGGCCAGAATTGTGCGCCTGGTAAGAACCGCGGCGGCAATAATGGCCGCTGCCGGAATAAGTGCCCATAAACTCTGAGGATGAACAAAATTCACGGTGCTTCCCCCATGAGTATCCGGCGGATAAACCAACTTAAAAGCACCGCCGCTGCTCCGATTATTATAAACAGCCGATGGATGGGACGGCTCTGCACCCGCATACTAACCCTCCGCTCAACAGTTTCCAGCGAGTCAACTGTGCGAAAAACGGTTTCCAGCGTACCCGGACTGGCCGCATGCCAGTAGCCGCCGCCGTTGGATTCCGTCAGGGAACGGAATAAATCTTCATCAAAACGGGTAAGCACTGTTCCCGATGTCAGTAGGCCTGTTTCAGGATCGCTTATGCTTACCGCGGCCTCCCCTTGTTCGCCGACACCAATAATGTACACCCGTATACCCTGCTCGGAAGCTAAATTCATGGCGGTTTCAAGCCGAACCTCGCCCGCATTGTCATCTCCATCGGTTAAGAGCAAGATTACCTTTTCCTCCGCCGTGGAATCCGAAAGATGGAGAACTGCCGCCGCCAGACCCATGCCAATAGCCGTGTCGTCTCCAAGGTCTCTAATGCGAAGTTCATCCAGCCGGGTAAGCAGCCAGCTATAGTCTGTTGTCGGCGGACAGCGTACTACAGCCTGAGTGCCGAAGCTCACCAGGCCGATGGAATCCCCCCTACGGCCCTGCACAAAACGATGAATAACATTTCTCGCCATGTCGAATCTGTTTACCGGCGGATAATCCTCAACACTCATGCTCAGGGATTGATCGAGAACAATAACAATATCAATGTTCCGCGAGAGATAAACTTCCTCCTGCTCTATTCTTTCCGGGCCGGCCGCGGCAAAAATCAATGAGGCTGCCCCGAACCAGGACAGGAATGCCGTAAAAATATGGAAAGTCTTCGCCCAGTTTTTTCGCGGAAAAAATCCCTCTCCGTTCCATACCCGAAACGGGAATTCCAGCCGTCCGCCCCGCCGCCGCCAGGAAAAACGCAGCCATAACAGAACCGGGAACAGCAGAAAAAGAGTAAGCCATACCGGTGCGTTAAAGCCGGGCAACAGCTTTCTCCCAATCGCGCACGGCCTCTTCCACAGCCCTAAGAGTGCTCCGGCATATAGAGCTGTCCGCCGGGCGGCGTGCGAATATCACCATATCGCTGTCTTTGAGAATATTTACTATTCTCATTGGTGGGGCATCGTCTCTATTTGCAAGTGCCGATATTTCCGAAGTTGTCGCGCAGCGGCAGTTGTAGCCCAAACGTGTACTCAGATACACCCGCAGGGCACCGGCAAGTGCCAGATACCACTCTGAGACAGGCTGAATTTCAATGCCCGCTTTGAGCTGTTTCATCTGGCGGCGCAGCCGTCGGGCGGGCTTGTGAATTCGGATTAGAGTTTTTAACCGCTTTAGTAACTTCCAGGCAAGCCGTACCGCCGAATAGAGAAAAAACGGAGCCATGGCGACAGCGGCAAGAACTACAGCCATGGCTAAGCGTGTACCCGGCAGTAGCAGCTGCCCCCGTGGCCGCCTCACGCCATCGTGTGAGTTTAGAATCATGGAATGAGTCGATATTTTCACATTCTTCAAATTGACCGCGCCCAAATCGATGGGAGGAAGAGCCTTAATACCGGGTGCAAATGGTGTAAAGTTTATAAAGACAGAAAAAGACCTGTCATATTCCTCCACCCGCAGACTATGAACTGTCAGTAGCTCATCTTCTGGCAACGAGTCGGGAATAATAATTTCCATGTCCGAGTTAAGCGTATAATCGATACGGAGTTCCACTCTGTCTCCCACATAGTACACTGGCGGTACAAACTGCATAGCACCAAGTACAGCCTGCGCACTGAGCGAAATTGCGGCTAACAGAAGAATACATACAAAAAATAACCGTTTCAGACGTCCCTCCTCTTCTTGAAGAAGGCCTGAAGTCTTACAGCCGGATCGTCTTCTGTACTCACCTCCAGGGTATCGGCTCCAACCGAACGGCAGCTATTGTGCCAGCGGTTCCTGTGCTCCTTCCAGAATCTCTCATAATCCCGGGACAGCAGGGAGGAAGAACCCCAGGAAATTATACACTCTCCGTTTTCCGGGTCTTTCATTTCCGTAAGGCCGAGAAGGGGAAACTTCCCCTCCAGCGGATCGGTAATATTCACGGCAATAACATCGTGTTTGCGGGAGAGAAGCGCGAGTTCGGTTTGATATCCTGCCATGCGGAAATCGGAAAGGATAATCACAATGCTTCGGCGTTTCAGGGTTTGAAAGGCGGTGCGCAGGGCCTCTTCCATGTTAGAACCACGGCCCTGAGGCTTATAGCCCAGCACCTCGCTTATCTGGCGCAGGACAGGGCGGCGGCCCTTGGACGGCACGGAAATTTTCTCTACCCTGTCGGTAAAGAGCAAACTTCCCACTTTGTCATTATTGGCTTCCGCCGCCAGGGAAAGCAGGGCAAAGATTGTGCCCGCGGTACTGCGCTTGTCCTCCCCGCCACTGCCAAAAGCAAGAGAGGCCGATACATCAACCACCATGAACAGAACAAGTTCCCGTTCTTCCTTAAAGGTTTTTGTGTAGGGGGCTGTCATACGAGATGAAACATTCCAGTCTATAAACCGGATATCGTCGCCGTACTCGTATTCCCGCACTTCGTCATATTCCAGCCCCGAACCCTTAAAAACGGAGTGATAATTGCCGGCGAAAAAACTTTCAACAAGCCGCCTGGAGCGGACATGAAGGCGCCGTACCCGCAGGGACAAATCATCGTTCATCACGGCACAGAAACGGAATTCAGAAGTTCCCTGATAACCGCATCGGCATCAAGCTGTTCGGCCTCGGCTTCGTAGGAGAGGATAATCCTGTGCCGGAGAGTCATGGGTGCGACGGCCTTTACATCTTCGGGAAGAATATAGCCGCGGCCTTCAAAGAGCGCCTTAACCCTCGCGCAGCGGAAAACAGCCAGGGTGGCCCGTGGCGAAGCACCGTATTCAATATACTTTACAAAAGGCAGTTGCTGCCTGTCCTTAACCCGGCTGGCCGCGATAAGCGAAACAATGTAGCGGCGAATTTCCTCTTCCCCGCGCACCATTTCAGCCGCCCCGCGAATCTGCCGGATACTGTCGGAATTCAGAAGAGAACTTACCGGAATCTCCGGATTGTCCACCATTCTCCCAAGAATATCCAGCTCCTCGGCAGGGCTGGGATAGCCGACATTTACTTTAAGCAGAAAGCGATCCAGCTGCGCCTCGGGAAGATTGTAAGTGCCCTCGTGCTCAATGGGATTCTGGGTAGCCATAACGAAAAAAAATTCCGGCAGGGAATACGTTTCATCCCCAAGCGTTACCTGTTTTTCCGCCATGGCCTCCAGCAGAGCCGACTGCACTTTGGCTGGTGCCCGGTTAATCTCGTCGGCCAGAACTATGTTGGCAAAAACCGGCCCCTTGCGCGGCACAAATTCACCGGTCTGAGGGCGGTAAATCATTGTGCCCGTAAGATCGGCGGGAAGCAAATCCGGCGTAAACTGAATCCGCTTAAACTGTGCCGAGGAGACATCCGCCAGAGTTTTCACGGCCAGGGTTTTAGCCAGCCCCGGCAGGCCCTCTACCAATACATGGCCGTCGGCAATAATACCGGTGAGTAGCCCGTCGATTAAAATTTGCTGACCCACCACCCTGCGGCCCATTTCCTCCCGGACACTGCTTATTAAACGCCCGGCTTTTTCTATTTCATCGTTTGTATTCATGCCGCCGCTTTCAGCCCAGTTCTTCTCTTGTTGTGATAATCCGGGAAATCAGGCCGTATTTCAGAGCCTCCTCCGCATTCAGCCAATAATCCCTGTCCGTATCCCTGGCCACCTTGGCTGGCTTCTGGCCTGTTTCCTCCGCAATGAGTTTGTTAATCTTTTCTTGCAGTTTTTCAAGCTCACGGGCATGAATTTCAATTTCCGTTGCCACTCCGCGAATTCCCGAAAGCGGCTGATGAATAAGAAAATGCGCATTCGGCAAACTCAGGCGATTTTCCTTTGAAGCCGCCAGATGTACCAGAGCCGCTGCGCTGGCCACCGTTCCCATCCCTATCGTCTTCACCTCGGGCTTTACAAACCGAAGCATATCAAATATCGCATAACCCGCATCCGCATCGCCGCCCGGAGAATCGATAAAAACCCGAATCGGTTCTTCGCCCTCCGCCTCCAGCAGCAGCAGCTGCCGCACCACGCGCTCCGCCAAATCCTTGTTAATCTCACCGGACAAAAGAACAGTCCGCGTTTTCAAAAGCCGAATATGCAGACTTTCCAGTCCATCCTTCCCGTATTTATTCATCAGCTCTTCATTATCGAGTTTAAACACTAATCTCCACCTCTGTTCCGGCAGTTCAAATTACTGAATAATAAACCCTAACTGCCGCTGTATTTCAAAGCACCCCTTTACCCCTATAAGGTTAAAGGCTGTTTTTCAAAAGCACTTTCAGGTTAATATAGCCGTCATGGAAACAATAGACAAGGAGTTAAAAGCAATAAGATGATGAAATGCGGATTTGTCGCTATTATAGGCCGTCCCTCGGCGGGGAAGTCCAGTCTGCTCAATGCTATATGTGGCGAAAAAACGGCAATTACCTCGCCCATCCCCCAAACAACCCGAAACGCCGTCCGCGGTATCGTAAACACCCCCGCCGGGCAGATTATTTTTCTGGACACGCCCGGCTATCATCTGTCGGACAAAAAAATCAACGGCTATTTCAAGGATTCCGTTCTCCGCTCCATCAATGAGGCCGATGCCGTACTCTATGTTATTGATGCATCCCGTCTCCCGGGCCGCGAAGAATTCGCCGTTATGGAATTAATAAAGAAAACCCGCCTTCCCATAGCCGTCGCGGTAAACAAAACAGACCTCCAGCCGCCCCATCTTGCCGAAATTCGCGGCCTCATACTCGCCCGGCTCCAGCCTGCCGCACTCATAAACGTCTCTGCCCTCCAGTCCCTGAACATCCGGGAACTGAGGGATGCCATAATGGAGCTCTGCCCCGAAGGCCTCCCGCACTACCCCCCGGACTGCTATACCGATCAGACTCCTGAATTCCGCATGGCGGAAATTATCCGCGAACAGGCCATAGCCCGGTGCGGCCAGGAAATACCCCATGCTCTCTACGTTGACATAGCCGACATGGAATTCACCCCCTCTCATGGCGGGAATGAAAGCATGGAATATCCCCTCGCTGCGCCAGAGCTTAGCCCCAAAAAACTCTGGGTACGCGCTTTCATTATGGTGGAACGCTCATCGCAGGCAGGCATTCTCGTGGGACACCGCGGCGAACGCATCCGGGAAATCCGTATTGCCTCGCTGCGCGCCATGAAAAAAATCTTCCCCTGGAAAATAACTCTCGATTTAAGAGTAAAAGTTCATCCCAAATGGCGCAAAAAAGACCCGCTCCTGAAGCAAATGTACGGTGCAGAGGATTGAATAGAGGGCACCTCTAAAAACCCCCATTTAGTTCTTGACTCGAACTTTTCCGCCGCTCTTAAGTTGTCAAAATGCTCACGTAGCTTAAGCTGGCTTAAGCTTTTGCCGCCCGACAAAACTTTCTTCGTCAATTTCCTAAAGCGGTTTTTTAGAGGTACCCTATATTTTTTTGAATAAAGGGTTGACAAACCAGTTTTTTAGAGGTACTCTATAAATATGAAGGAAAAAGCTAAAAAATGGCTGTTCGGGCTGCTTGCGGCAGTTACCGTACCACCCCGAGCCCAATAATGAAAAAAAA
>MUIB01000098.1 GCA_002084135.1 Spirochaeta sp. LUC14_002_19_P3
TGGAAAGCGTGGCACGGAAATACATGTCGTGCGGATTGCTGTGGGTTTGTTTCTTGTTCATAATAAAACTTTTTTGAACCTCCTATATATATAGAAGCGTTCACAAAGGGTTTTTATTCAAAATTTTTGAAAAAAAGTGAATTATTACGTATTTGTAATGTAAGGATAGCGATTTTACCAAATGAAATGGCCTTGCCTGTTTCCCTTGCCTATCTCTGAAAGTCCCCAAAACCACCTGCTTTGCAGGTGATAGTTCACCGATTTTGTGCTGATAGCTATTGTCCTGAATTCACTGAGGACTGATTTTTTTTGACAATGAGGAAATTCTCCCTTTGGGGCGATAGGGTTTATGCTTTTTCATGCACGCCCAGCATGTATTCCCCGGCCTCTTCCACTGACGATGTATGCGGATCGAGTTCGGCGGCAATCCGTCCCCGGCGGATAACAAGAATCCGATCCGCCAAGGCAAATATTTCATCCAGATCGGAAGAAATAAGGAGGCAGGCCGCCCCGCTGTCCCGCCGCTTGATAATTTCCCGCCACACAGCCTCGATGGAACCCGCATCCAAACCGCGGGTAGGCTGATCCAGCAGAAAAAAATCGTTGTTCAGCATTACCTCCCTGCCTATAATAACCTTCTGCTGATTACCTCCGGATAGAGAAGAAAAGGAAGTGCTGGTGTCGGAGGCCAGCACCTGAAAAGCGGCTGCAAGCTCAGCCGTGAATTCGCGGCAGCACCGGGGTGAAAGCAGAAACGGAAAGCGTCCGCTTAAGCGCTTATTGAAGCGGTGGTGGGTCATAATGGCCGTGCTGACAATGGAACGGCTTTGGGCACTGCCCATTCTTTTGCGATCCTGAGGAATGTAAGAGAGATGCTCCCTCCTCCGAATGGTGTCTTCTCCGCTTATGTCCCTTCCCGAAAGATAAATCCGTCCGCGGCCAGGGGAAAGAAAGCCGGTAAGGGCCTGAACCAGCTCAAGCTGGCCGCTGCCTTCGATGCCGGCTAAACCCACAATTTCGCCGGCCCACACCGAGAAACTCATATCTTCCAGCTTTAATCCAGGGCCCGGCCCGCCTTCACAAACTCCCGCCAGCTTCAGCACCTCCCTACCGGGTTCAGCCGGTTTCTTGTCTACCGTAAACATAACATTCCGGCCTACCATGGCCCGGGCCAATTCGGTTTTGCTAATTCGGCTATTTTCCAGTACCGCGGCTCTTTCACCGCGGCGCATTACGGTTATCCTATCCGAGAGGGCAAGCACTTCATTGAGCTTGTGGCTGATAAAAACAAGAGTTTTTCCTGATTCCCTGAGAGCACGCAATCGGCGGAAAAGTTCGCTGGTTTCCTGCGGGGTAAGCACGGCGGTCGGTTCATCGAGTATCAGGACCTGAACATCGCGGTAGAGCAGTTTAAGTATTTCCAGCTTCTGCCGTGCCGCCACGGAAAGACTCGCGGCGGACGCATCTACATCCAGATTCAGCTTGTATTCGCTGGCCAGCCGCGCTACTCTTTCCCTTGCCGCGCTTCTATCAAGAAATAATCCCTTACGGGGTTCTGCTCCAAGAACGGTATTTTCCCACACCGTGAATGAATCGATAAGCATGAATTCCTGGTGAACCATGCCAATACCCGCCTTTACTGCGGCCTGCGGAGAATGAAAACGCACATTTTCGCCTTTGAAGCTGATTGTACCGCTGTTAAAGGGAATAAGCCCGTAGAGAATGTTCATGAGGGTGGATTTTCCGGCCCCGTTTTCACCGATTAGCGCGTGAATTTCCCCCTCAGCAATGTCAAGGCTTACCTGTTTGAGAGCCGGAACCGCCGGAGGATAAACCTTCACGATATTGTTCATTTGGATCAGGAGGTTTTTCCTTATACAAAAAAGTTCCTACTGAAACTTCTCCACGGTAATTGCACCTGAAATAATATCGGACTCAATTTTCAACAAGCGGTCTATGTCCTGTGCAGGCAGTATGGCGCGGGTATAATCATCTATAGCCAAACCAACACCTTTTTCAGCCAGTCCGTATTCCAGCACCTCACCTGTTTTGAACGTGCCATCCCGAATTGCCGAATACACCTTGTAGATGGCATTCCCAATGTTTTTCAGATCCGAGGTGATAACGCTGCCAGGCTGCATGCCGTTCTGGTTGGAATCCACCCCAATAGCATACAGTCCCTCCTCGGCGGCAGCTTCCAGAACCCCGCTGCCGGTGAGCGAAGCAATCTGAAACACCACATCGCAGCCCTGGCTAAAGAGCTGTCTGGCGGCCTGTTTACCCCGCACCGGGTCTTCCCAGGTACCGGCATAAATTCTTTCGATAGCAATATCCTTGTCAATGTAGCGGGCTCCCTGCTCATAGCCAAAAATGAAGGCATCTATTACCGGGTCTTTATCTCCGCCAACCGCGCCGATGAGCTTCTCTTCGTTTATGCCGGGTATGGCGGTATTCAGGGTAGCCATGCCTGCCGCAGCCCCGGCCATGAATGCACCCTCTTCTTCAATAAAATCTACACTGGTTATGGTTTTTCTGGAATTTTCCACAACAGTATCAATATTGACAAAAATAATATCTTCATATTTGTCGGCATATTCCTTTACCAAATCCTCAAACCCATAGGAAATAACAAAAATTACCCCGGCGTTCCACTGCACCGCGCTCTGCAGCGCCTGCGGATATTTGGCGGAATCGAAGTTTGTTTCAATTGTTGTTGAAACGGCCTCAAAATCCCGTGCCAGCCGGTCTATGCCTTGCTGTCCGGAATCATAAAAAGACTGATCCCCCAGCGCACCATTGATAATGTAGGCTACCCGTGTTAAATCTGCGGAATCCGATTTCTTTTTCACGCATCCGCCGATAAAAATCAGCAACGGAGCCATACAACCAAGAATAAATACTCGTACACTCAAACGCATTTTTTTCTCCTTACATTCAGGATAATGAATATAAGGAGAAAATAATGTCAAGGGGGTAGAAAGGGTTGCTGTGAATATTCAGCAAACAAACAATACTGCTGAACTGGAAAAATTATCAGTCGATAACTCCGTCGGCAGATTTAATACATTGAGGGATAAACGATTCAACGATATAAAGGTGCAAATGAATTTCCAGATTTGAATGCCGGGTTCATAAATAGTGCAGGCTCCCGGCGTATATACCCGCTGAAGAAATCAGCTAAGAGCAGCAAAATGCTACCCCGCACCCCAAAATTCAGAGGGGTGCGCCAGCAACATGCCTCGCATGGTCCGCGGGCTTTGGCCGCGCAAGGGTGCATTCCTGGGCTTGCACCCATCCCACGAACCTATTGAATTTCAATTTTTACTTCAGGCCAGATTCTCTGAAGATTTTTCAGTGACTTCTGTTGCCATGAAATTGTAGAACTTCCCAGAATTTCCACGGCGCATGTATTTTTATGCTTAGCTGCAATGATAAACTTGCTAAACATGTTAATACCGGAACTGTTCAAATACGATAGTTCTTTCATGTCCAGAATCAAAGTGGGCGAAACCATCTCAAGAGCCTTGTCAAGAATATCCGAAATTACCTGATACTCGGATTTATCCCGCAGTCGAATCGTTCCATTGAATTCTACTGTATTTCCCGATTCAGGGAAATCGACATAAAAATCCTCTCCCTTGTATTCCATTATACACGTCCTCTATAGTTTAATTTTGCTTGTATGCTAGTTTTTATTTGGCTGTTTTCCGCCTGAAACTTAAATCCCAGTTGTACACCATAATCATTGATTAGTGTCAGATAACCCAAGCCGGATTCGCTGGCATCATCATCAATATTTGCTTCTATTTTTTTGATATACAATTCCTGAGGATCGTTATCAAGTATTTCCCTGCACAGTGATTTGAATTTTTCTACGTGTCCAATTTGAATGTAATTCGACACTTCAAAAATCAATTCCGGATCGAGCAGGCACAATTTCACTTCTACAGCTGGCTTGTCCAGATTGGAATATTTGGCTGTATTCTCAATAAGCTCATTCAAAATATAAGACATCGTGCTTTCCGCATCGTCCCTGCTTATCATATCTACCGCCTTTTCCTTGTAGGGGAAAAAGTGTGAAAAGAACTGAGACAGAAAATTCGCCGTCATACCGCACCGATTCCACGAAGAAGACAAGTCCTGTGCATTGGCTTGCAGTGTAGCCAGGGATTTGCAGTCTTCTCCGTCAATGTCTGTAAACGTACCAAATAAATCTACGTCACCTTTTGTCATATTCACCTCATTAGCGCATTGCTTTATAACAATCATGGAAATATCATCGTGTATCTTTGCGTTTCCTATGTGTTCAAGAATATCTCTCTGAATGGAGTCCAGCATTTCCTTGGCTGAAAAATCCTTGTGTTTCTTAACAGACTCCATTAAGCCTTCAATACCAAACTCTTCCTCGGACATATTCACGGCTTCAGTGATTCCATCCGTATACAGAATCATCGTATCTCCGGGGTATAAGGTAATTTTGAATTCCTTTATCATGTTATCAATGGATTTTTCCAACCCGATAAAGAATCCCAAATCAAGCGTGTCTATGTTTTCCAGTGTTCCGTCGCTGCGGCAAACCAGAACCGATTCATGCTGACCAACAATTGTATATTCATTGTCCTTATAATCAATAAGGGAAAGAGTCATGGTTTTGTCGGCCTTGATTCGTTCAATATTGTCGTATAGAACGCTGTTAACAGTACTCAACAATTGTTTCATATCTCTGTTGCCCATGGAAGCGGCTGTCTTAATCGCTGTTTGGGCCATCAACATTATAACACCAGAAGAGAGACCATGCCCTGTTACATCTCCGATACCAATCAATGTGGATTTTTTTACCTGGAAGACATCGTAGTAATCGCCTCCAACTTCATCCGCTGGTTCCATCAAACCTGCAATGTCCAACCCCTCAATCTTCCCAAATTCACTCTCCGAAGGGAGTACCATAAGCTGTAGCTGCTGTGCGACATCCAGTTCCGCACTCATTCTCTTGTTTTCAACTTTGAGCTGCTCATTAAGACTATTGATTTTACTCATCGCTTTTTCAAGTTTCTGTGTGCGGTCTTTTACCATATCTTCCAGATTCGTTGTATAATCCTTAATCTCCCGGCTCATTTGATTGAATGCCTTGCCAAGATCCCCAATCTCATCCTTTGATGTAACCCGAACCTGTATATCGTAATTCTTATTCGCTATTCCTCTTGCCGCCGCTCCCAACTGAGATACTCCCCGCGTAATGCCAGTGGATAAAATGAATGAAGCCATAATGACAAAGGCAATTGATATGGAAACTGCTATAAGGGATTTCAAGATGGTTGCTTGATTATGGGCCGTTATAACCTTCTGTGTCTCAATAAGGGTTGCCAGAATTTCATCTTCGGGAACCAGGATAAGTATTTTCCAGATATCCTTCCTGTACTGCATGTCGTTCATCGGATTCAGACTTGCAAAAGCCATAATACCGGCTCTTCCATCTCCAAGGGTAATTTCGTGATAGCCGACTTCATTCTGAATAATATCATGATAGATGTTTTGAATGCTCTCGTTGCTGGAAGAACCCAAGTCCTGATAGGAATACTCTAAACCATTACGGGAAATTACCTTGGTTTCCACTTTCAAATCTTCATCTGACTTATCGGGATGCGCAATAACCTCTCCCTTGCTGTTGATAAGTACCGCATAGCCAGTTTTAACCACATGAACGTCCAATACTGTATTAACAATATTATTTAACGAGACATCCGCAGCCACTGCACCAGCGAATGCATTGGTTTTCCGATTCCACAAGGGATAGAACAAGGTAAGAACCTTACCTTGGCCAGCCTTGTCTTCGTAAATATCGTTGAAGGTAATGGCCGATCCCGTTTGCTCAAGAACTTTGGCGGAAAATTCCTTGTCCGTGTAGAATTTTTTCCAATGCGGGAGGTTCTCCGGGAAAAAATCCCTCCAGAAATTGGCATTAAGTACTCCGGCCTTATTGAGCTCATTGGCCAGGTTGATATTGGGGTAAGCTCTGGTTATGGCGTTATATTCATCGCCGACAAAATACATGAAAGTAATGCTGGGATTAGCCTGCACCACGGCGGGCATGGTAATGTTCATCAGAGATGAAATTCTGAGCAGGGACATGGATTGCGGTTTTTGCGCCAGGTAGGGCGGAACCAGAATATTAACAGTTTCACTTGGAGGATTTGTCAATGAATTCTTGAATGGAATGATTTTATTGTTGAATAATCCTGTGTCATAAATTTTGTTAAGTTGCCCGAGATTCCCGGCATTGTCGATGATATTCTGGGCACTTTGCCCCATAACCGATATACTCTGAAAAATACCATCCATACGCAGAGATGCTATGCTTGCTTTGTCGCGTGCCAGGCTGTTTATATATTCATAGGCCGAATTCTTTACACCTATGGTGTTTTGCTCAAGAGATACTTTCGTTAAAGTATTGAAATTCGTATAAAACAGGTAGCCCAGTATGATAATAGGGATGAGGGCCGCCATGAGTGTAAATACGGATAATTTTAGTTTGAAGTTCATGCCGACTTCTTCTCCCCGGAAGCCGCGACGACAGTCCAGGTGGAATATCCATGCGGATACTTGATGGCTTTCAAATGGGTATCGTAGCCAGCCAGTAATTTCGTTTTGGTAGATTGGTCTAGATTCAATTCGCTGCTGATGGTTTCAGCGGAAAAATGTTTCCAGCTTTCCACCATTTCGGCAAAGGCATCCCTGTCCGAATTGACGGTATCCACAACTATATGATCCGTTCTTATATCGGAGAGCTTCATATCCCTGAGCATTGAATACAATTTTCGTCCATTGTAAAGATCCATGCCCATATCGGTGCCGTAACCGCCTGCCATATTGTACACATTCCGAATTTCTTCTTGATGCGGAGAGCCCACGATCATGTCATAGTCTTCACCGGTTACATAGATTCGACCGCCTGTTTTTGTTATGCGGTAAAGTTCCCGCATAATATCCATTGGCTTGGAAAAAATCTGAATACTAAGGCGGCAAATAACGAAATCGAATGAATTATCTTCCAGCATCAGCGAAGAAGCATCGCCCAAACGAAATTCAGCATTGCGAACCTTGAACTCATTTTGTCTTTCCATGGCAAATCCCACTCCGGCAGTGGAATGATCGACACCCACTATCATGCTTGGATTGAGTTCCCTCGCCACCAGCAGTGAAGTATCCCCACATCCAGAGCAGATATCCGCAACTCTCATGCCCTTAGCCAAACCGTGTTTTATCAGCACTTCACGTTCCAGCGGCCATAATAATTTTGTCTGATTCCTCAGCAGCGGAATAAAATCCTGATCTTCAATAATGCTCTGGCTTCCATAGAAGTTCTGGTCATGTATAACAAATTCTATCCTGTCCGATATTTTCGAAAAGGAATACAGCGTCTTCTCTGCCCAGGTGAGAACATTGGATACGATGAGTTTTATATCCAGCTTGTCTTTTGCCTTGGCATATTTCAGGAATAACATTATAGCCTGCAAACCATTGGCATCGACATATTTCATTCTGCGGAAATTCAGCCGCATGACACCTTCCATGCTGTCATGCACCTTTTCCATGAAATCATATATTTTTTCAAGTTCAGCCACTTTATTTACACGCAGATTCCCTGAAAAGCATATTTCCTGATCAACAGGATCGAACTTCAAGTTGTAAGTGTTGTTGCTAATCATCATGGTTCTATATCTCCTTAATACTCACGGAAACCCGAATCTCAAATTTATTTGCCGCGGAATCATAATTCAAATCGATATTGGCATTATAATCATTCACGACCATATACAAACCAAAGTCTCCTTCCAGGGAAAAACCGTATTCCTTACTCTGCAAGAGCTTGATGTAAAGAGATTCGGCCTTGTTGTTCTGCAGACTTCTTTTTAATTCTTGCAACTTGGGAACACTGCTTTTTTTTACTTCTGAAGCAATAACAAAACTCATGTCATCTTCGTTCCTGCCAAAACTGATATTGACAACACTCTGCTCTTCTGCAATCCCTACAGCATAGCTGATAAGTTCATAAAGAACTGTAGATACAAGATTTTCGGCCCGATCCTGCTTTTCAAATAAAGATTTAGAGTATTCCCCCACATAGTTTGCAAGCATATTAAACCGACTGGAATCGTCGATAAAATCTCTGGCCTTCAGTTTGAGAATGAGTGCAGGAAGTTCCGCACTTTCTTTTCCATTAACCATACCTAATATAACTCCTTAATACCGAAACCTTTTCAAAATTTCAACCAACGACCATAGAGAAAGCAACAGTAAAACCTTTCACATACAAGTTCATATACGCCATGTTTACTACCCCCACTGTCTGGGACGAGAGCTATAATTTTGCAAAAACTTACTATAACTTTGGCGATAGGCTACGTTAATATAAACGAAATTATGGATTTATAAGTCCGTATTAACATAGGCTTATTGCAGAGTTAATAGTTTAGCCTTTTTTAGCTTCCTCCATCAAATATAATAAAGCTTTCTTCAACGATCTTGCAATTTTTCTTTTTTCCGTTTTTCCGGTATTTTTTAATTGATACCGAATTTCTTCAAGCGTGAAACCATCCTTATCCGGCATGAAATATGTATCATTTTGCACATCAAGATACCCGCTGCACCGAAAAACGTCAACAGGGGCATGAATACCTTTAACCTGAACGCTATCAACGTACTCGCAATGAAACTCTTCTTTAACAAGATCGTAAGTGGCGGTAGACATAAATACGCTGCTTGGCTCGGCAATAGATTCCAGCCGGGAAGCGATGTTTACCTGTCCTCCAACAATCGTATAGTCCATTCTGTCCGTTGAACCGAAATTTCCTACTGTACAATAACCCGTATTAATCCCGATACGAATTTGCAGGTAATGGTGAAATCCGATACTTTTCCAGCTTTGTCGCAACTTTTTCAAAGCCTCCAGCATTTCCAGTGCCATGCTAACGCATTTAACTGCATGGGTTTTATCGTCAATAAACTCAGGGTCTCCAAAAAATACCATAACGGCATCGCCGATGAATTTATCTATGGTACCGCCCCATTTTGTCGCAATTATCGCCATTTGATTGAGATACTGATTGAGAACCTCGGACAGTACTTCGGATTCAATCGAGTCGGTAATATTGGAAAATCCGACTATATCGGAGAAGAAGATGGTCAGTTTTTTTCTGGTATAACCCGTCTGATTCTCAGAATCTTCTGTTCCCAGGAGAAGATTGTAGAGCTGGGGGGAAAGATATCTCTTCATTTTCTGCTGCAAGCTTTCAAGCTTGTTGTTATGATCGATAAGATCGTTTTCAAGCTCAGAGCTGTGATCCAGTGTATTCTCATGGAGAATCTGAATTTCAGCCAGCTCACTCTGCAGAGATTGATTTTTTTCCTTCAGTTCGGCAATTTCTCTTTTTAAGTCTTCTTCCACTATTTTTCCATTACAAAAGGTTGAATGCTTTTGTCTATATTATTGTCTGCAACGTGTACTGTCAAGCAGGTGAGAGAAGTTTATCTCAAGTTTTTGAAATTGTCAACCAGGAACCTGGCAGTTTTTGGGTCTGCTCTATGATTTTTGGCAAAAATGGCCTGATTTCTTCCCGAATTTCTATAATTCACTGGTTAGGCAACGTCTTTCCGTGCTATGAATGTTTTGACGATTTTACACACCTCCTACTCCAACAACCGCTCCAGCCTGTATTCTGCCCGCTTTGCAGCCCTGGCCCAGTGCCGCAGCAGACGGCGCAGCCGCCAGCGGGAAATGGCTTGCCCTGCCGCGGCAAGGGCGGCTGTGCGGGCAAAGGCATTCCAGCCTTCCAGATTGTACCATGTTTCTCCGTTCCAAAAATTCACTCCGCAGGCGCGGCGCACTTCGTCGTAGGCGAGAAGCACTGTCAATGCCTGCGAAGGCTTGCTGGCAAGATGGGTCCAGTCGGGGAGGTTCAGGGCTGTTTCCATGTTTCGGAACAATGCCTGGGGCGTTTCCGGTTTCAGATACGCCCGCAGCCAGCCGCCGATGTCCCAGTCTTCCCACTTACCGGCAGCGGCCGCGGACAGTACGCTCCAGACGGCCAGAAAGAGGGCATCATCGCTCTCGGGGCTGCCAAATTTACGGCCAAGGGAGCGCCGGAAGCCGCGGCTGAAGAGACGCCATAATTTCGCTGAGGCAGCCAGCCGCTTCTGTATCGTATTAAAGGCTTCCGCAGGATTGCCGGTAAGCCGGGAAAGGGCCTCTTCGGCTTTATTTTTATCCAGCACGGGTTTCTTACCGCGGCGGATGCTGTCGGCAAGGCTGTAAAGGACTTCCTCGGGAATGAGTTCCGCCAAGGCTTTGCGTACCGGCCGCAGACGAATTTCCTTAATGGCCGCATCCAGATTTTCCACTCCGGCACCGCCCAGTTCCATGGCCAGAATGCCCCACACACCGTCTTCGGCTTCGGGCTGAACATGAATGTCGAGAAAGGTATGGCGGCCAAAGCCGTTAATGCTGATTTGCAGGCCCTTATCGCGAATATCACCTACGGAACGGATGAACCAGAGATTGGCGGTTTGATCGCGAAGCAGAAGCCAGTCTTCATTGGAGGACTGGGCGGGGATAAGGGCGGCAGCCAGATTATTATGAAGCATGTCACCGCTTACCGGGGCGGCATGTTTAATGGTGCCCTCGGCCCGTTCATAGGCGTTGTTTACTACGATAAGGGCGCGCTCGTCGCCAGCGGCGTTGGAAAAGGCGTATACGGATTCGGCGGTGCCGTAAGGGCCATTCACGTCGTAAAGGCGGAATGCCTCGGCTCCGGCGAACAGGTAGCGCCGGTTCAGCAGCGGAAAAATTTCCCGCTCATGGCGGGCAATTAAATCGCTGTCGGGCTGCTCTTCCCGGTAGGCCTTAACGAACTCCATGCCGTACTTTTCGCCAAGCCCTTCTATCTGACCGTGGCCAATCATTGGCAGGCCCGGCAGGGTGGCCAGCAGGGTGCAGACGGCGAAGTAGCGGTCGTCTTTGCCGAATTGATTGACTGCTGTTTCTTCGTCGGGGTTGTTCATGAAGTTTACGAAGCGCTGGAGTATGCCCGGATCGAAGGCGAGGGTTTCCTTGATAATGGCGCGGTACTCCTGATTTTTCTGATCGCGCAGCATGTTCATAAAGGCTGAATTGTATACCCGGTGCATGCCCAGGGTGCGGACAAAATAGCCCTCCATCATCCAGAAGGCTTCGGCTAACAGCAGGGTTCCGGGTGTTTCCGCGGAGACGCGGTCTACCACTTCCCGCCAGAATTCATGGGGCAGGGCGGCGGCGAATTCTTCATCGGAAAGGGCTTGTTCTGAACGGGAAGGGATGGCCCCGCCGCTGCCGGGGGCGGGGAACCACAGGCGGCGGATATGCTTGCGGGCCAGAACCATGGCGGCATCGAAGCGAATAATGGGGAAGCTGCGGGCAACATGGAGAATGTCCTGAATGACGGCTTCCCGTGCTTCGGGGTTAAGAAAGTTTATCTGCGCGGTATCGTTCCAGGGCATGGAGGTGCCGTCGTTGCCGTGATAGATGTATTGAAACTCGCCGGTTCTGGTGTCCCGGCGCTGAAACACGACTGCGGCATCGCTTTTGCTGTAGTAATGGTCTTCCAGGCGGATGTCTACTGCGCCGTCTCCGGAAAGGTTTTCGCTGAAGAATGAATAGCCGGGGTAGGGGCAGTGGGGGGAGCTGAGTAGCCAGTGGGGGCGGTTTCGCACCCAGTCGGAGTCTATGCCGACGTGGTTGGGTACCATGTCGCTGGAGAGCCGTATGCCGCGGCATTCGGCGCGGTGACGGAGGTTTTGCAGGGCATCCCAGCCGCCGAGTTCATCGGCAATGTCGTAGCCGAACAGGGAGTAGGCCGAGGCGGCGGCTTCGGGGTTTCCCATTCGTTGCTTGATTTCCCGGCTGGCCGGGCTGCGTTTCCACAGGCCAATAAGCCATAGGGCGTTGAAGCCCCGCGAGGCCATGGTGTTGAGTTCTTCATTGGGGATTTCATCCAGGCGGGTAATGTTCCGGCCATAGCTTTTTGAGAGCTGGTTCAGCCAAACCAGGGTGTTTTTGGCTATAAGGACGACTTTGGGCATCCAGTTTTCGTCGGGGCTGAAGCGGGCTGTTTCATCCAAATCGCCAAAGCCCGGGCCATGGGCTGAGCCGGGGCCCAAAAACCGGGGGCGGGTTTCTTCTTCTATCATGTCGAGGGCACCCAGCAGGTATTTTGCCCAGTCGCCGAGGATGTCTCCCCAATGGGTTAAGATGTAGAGGAGCTGTTTCTTTACCGAGTTAGGGGCTACGGCAATGGGACGTTTAAGTGTGGTGAGCGGCGGTTTGTTTTCCGGTGCCCGCGGAGACAGGTTTCCGTCCAGGGCTTCAATGGCCTGCCAGCTTTCAGTACTCCCGGCAATTTCCAATGGATACTCAAAGAGTTTGAAAAAGGGTGTAAAGGCCGGATCGGATTGGGACAGATGAGTAATAATCCATTTTTGGAAGCATTCTTGCCGAGACTTTGGCGAGGGAAAATCCTGGGCAAAATGGCTTAAGATGCTGTCCAGCACTTCCTGGCCTCTGGCCACGGCTATGTGGGAGGAGGCGGTGAGTTTGTAGGAATCGGGGCTTTTGGAGTAATGGTCCAGCAGCATTTGCCAGGCGGCACAGATGAAGCCGGCTCCATAGATGTCCGAGGGAAGCAGGTGTTCGTTGCTGTAGCTTTGGGAAAAGATGTGCGCAAGTTTCCGGGCATGGGCGGGAGACTTGATAACAAGATATCCCTGGCTGTTAAACCATTCTTCGCCCAATTTGAGTTCTTCCCGCGCTTTTCGGCTGATGGGGATAATTGGTTTCGGTACAGGATTTTTCATTGATTCCTCCATGTTATTATTACCTTGTCTTTATTTTATGTCGTTATTGCCTGAATTCGTGTTCTGACCCAGTTCCGGCTTGGCGAGTGCGTTAGGGATTGGAGGGGCGCGCAAGCGGCCTGCCAGGGGCAGGCGGTACCCCCGCAAAGCCCGGCCCCTCTCTGTATGCAGAGAGGGGAAACGCCCAAAAGGAAATTTCTGAAATTTTCAGCGTTTATCAAACGGTATTCCTTATAATATTCCTTCAATCTGCTTGATGTGGTCTCGTATGGCTGCGGCTTGTTCATATTCTTCTTCACGGACTTTTTGTTCGAGTTCTCCTTTGAGTTTGGCCAGGTATTCGGCGGGAGCGTTCCAGTTTTCAGTCGGCATAATTTTTGATCCTTCGGCTTCCAGCAGGGCGTCTTCAAGAAAAATGGGGATGGAGAAATACGCGGCAAGGGTAAGGGCCAGGGGTGTATGGGCTTCTACGGCAATGTTTTTGCCGCTGCCTAAATTATGGTCGGAAAAATGAACCATGGCGGTATATGTGCCTTCTTCATCGCTTTGGGAAATTTCAATGTACTCCGGTGGCATGGATATGGCCTGGGTGAAGAGGGAAAAGAATTCACTGAAGTTTTGAGTGTCTTCATCGTCTTTCGAGATGGCTTGAAGTATGTCTCTGGCTTCGCCGGGCTCAATGGATACGGCAAGGCACTGTTTGGTGTGTTCAGTCCGCAGGAGTACCGAGATGTCTTGCGGTGTGCAACGAATGGCCCAGAATTCGGCTTCGGTAAACATACGGCTAACCTTTTAGTCCGGGGTAGTTCAGGGTGGAGAAATAGTCGGCAAGGGTTTCCCGGCGCCGAATTTCCTCTACTTCACCGTTCTCTCTGAGCAAGAGTTCACCGGCGCGAAGTTTGCCGTTGTAGTTAAAGCCCATGGCCCTTCCATGGGCGCCGGTGTCGTGGATAACGAGGATATCTCCTGTATCAATGCTGGGCAGGGCTCTGTTTATGGCGAATTTGTCGTTGTTTTCGCACAGGCTTCCTACTATGTCGTAGCTACACTCCGCGGGGGCGTTTTCTTTGCCCATAACGGTAATATGATGGTAGGCTCCGTATATGGCCGGGCGCATTAAATCTGCCATGGAGGCATCGACGCCTATGTACTCTTTGTAGGTGTGTTTCTCGTGGATGGCTTTGGTAACGAGGTAGCCGTAGGGGCCGGTAATAACCCGTCCGCATTCAAAATATATGCTTGGGGCTTTGAGCGACTTGTTGAGTATGTGCTCGGTGTAGAGTTTTTCTATGCCCCTCGATACGGCTTGTATGTCCACGGGGCTGTCTTCCGGTTTATAGGGTATGCCGATGCCGCCGCCGAAGTTTACGAATTCGATGGCCGCGCCGGTTTTTTGGGTTATGTCGGCTATGAGCTCCAGCATGAGGGCGGCGGTTTCAATGAAATAATCCGCATTGAGTTCGTTGGAGGCCACCATGGTATGGATTCCAAGCCGCTTTACGCCTTTCTCCAGTGCCTGTGAATAGGCTGTGAACATCTGTTCCCGGGTGAGTCCGTATTTGGCTTCTTCCGGCTTGCCGATGATGCTGTTGCCTGCCTTGGCGGGGCCGGGGTTGTAGCGGAAGCTCAAGCTGTCTGGCAGGCCGATCTGTTCAAGATAGTCCAGGTGGGTAATATCATCGAGATTGATGATGGCCTCTATCTGTTTGGCTTTGCGGTATTCCTCCAGGGGGGTGTTGTTGGAACTGAAGAAAATTTCATCTCCGCTCAGGCCAATCGCTTCGGAAAGAATGAGTTCCGGTAGCGAAGAGCAGTCGGCACCCATGTTCTCCTCGGCGAGAATTTTCATAATCCGCGGGTTGGGACAGGCTTTAACCGCGAAACAGTTGCGAAATCCCGGTGCCCACGCGAAGGCGGCATTGAAGCCCCGCGCATTCTCGCGGATGGCTTTCTCGTCATAAATATGAAACGGCGTAGGGTAGCGCCGGACAATATCCTTCAGTTTGCTATAATCAAATGGAAGGGTTTTGATGTTGCTCATGTTTGCTCCACTTCGATACTTTTTCAGTGCATTATACCATGTTGGGGATGATGATGCTATAGGGTGGGAGCGATAAGGGATGAATATTTGTAGAATAGTGAAAGACGATGACAAAACGGCGATGCTTTGCTTTGGTTTACCTGCCAAGCAGGGTTGTAATATAAGGGGCACCTCTAAAAACCCATTGAGTTCTTGACTCGAACTTTTTTCCCCATTCATCCTTCATCCTTCACCATTCCCCTTTGCCGCCCGATAAAAAATTTCTTCGTCAATTTCCTAAAGCTGGTTTTTAGAGGTACCCTCTAATATTCTTATCTGCGAAAATCTGCCTGCCTGTGCGTTGCACGCAGACAGGCGTTATCTGCGGATTCATAATGCCCCTTCCACGTCCCGCATGATTCACTTGACAAAAACCAGTATATATGATATTATTATAAATATACTTGGGGGCACCTCTAAAAACCCCCATTTAGTTCTTGACTCGAACTTTTCTGCCGCTACTGCGTTGTCAAAATGCTCACGTAGCTTAAGCTAGCTCCGCTTTTGCCGCCTTGTATCGACAAAAAATTTTTCGTCAATTTCCTAAAGCTGGTTTTTAGAGGTACCCATAAATATACTTGGCAATATTATACAGACAAAGTTTTGCTTCAGAGAGCATCAACTTCATGTATGACATGGTTATACATGTTTTTATAAGGAGTTCATACCATGAAGATGAATTTTTTTAAATCAAAAAAATTACCGACGGTTTCGGCTGTTCTCGTTGTAACAGCATTGTCCTTAATTTTTATCGGATGCCCGCCGACAAGCGGAGGGAATATCCCCGAGGACAAGGCTCCGGGTGCGCCCACAGGATTAACAGCAATGCCCGGAGACGGAGAGGCCACTCTCAGCTGGAAGGCTCCAGCCGATACAGGCATTATT
>MUIB01000031.1 GCA_002084135.1 Spirochaeta sp. LUC14_002_19_P3
AAATTTTTTGTCGATACAAGGCGGCAAAAGCGGAGCGTAGCTGGGCTACGTGAGCATTTTGACAACGCAGTAGCGGCGGAAAAGTTCGAGTCAAGAACTAAATGGGTTTTTTAGAGGTGCCCCCATGTATCTTTAATGCTATACCAACTATCAGACAGAGAAGCGTCCGGATGCCCAAACCCATAGCCATCCCCAGTTCTGTAGATTATCTTATTCCAGCAATTTCATGTCAAGCAGGGGGCGGCTGATAAATTGGGAAGGCAGAACGGCGGTGCCCCCTACTCTCATTTCCCAGTGGAGATGCTCGCCGGTAGCGAAGCCAGTTTCGCCCATAATGCCAATCTCGGCACCCTGTGCCACAACTTCACCGACACCCACCGACATTGTTTTCAGATGATAATACATGGTGAATACCCCCGGCAGATGCTCAATGATAATGGTATTGCCGGTAAGGAAGCGTTCCGCAGCCAGAACTACCCGCCCCCTGCCGGCGGCCAGTATAGGGGTGCCGGGTGTATTCCACAAGTCCTGGCCGTTATGGATGGCAGTGCTTGCCGTGCCGTTGAGCTGCTGGTACAGCTGCTGTTCCCCGAAGTCTGCGGTAATAAGGCCCTCTGCTACTGGCTGAATAAAGGTTCCAACGAAAAAGAGGGCTTTGGGATCGACATTTCCAAGCACGGCCCATAGTTCCCGGGCCTCGCGTTTTTTTCGGGTAGCATTGCTGTTGTAAACCGTGTCCATCTGGCTGTTGAGTTGAATTACTCTATCCGGGTACTTATAGGCTCGAACTGTAATAGTTTTTTCCATGTCCCAGCGGGCTGTTCCTTCTTCGGCCTGAAGGGTAAGGGTGTACTTTCCGGGCAAAGAGGTTGATGGTACGCCCAACAGGGCTACATTCACTTTACGGCGTTTTTCCGTCCTCCAGATGAATCCCTGTGCATGGCTTACGGCTTTGCCCTGTTCGTTGGCGAGAGAAACAGAAATGTTATCGAACACAGTTCCCTTAACGAATATTTGGAGCACCTCCCCCGGTAAGGTATAATCCGGCGCAACAAGTACGGCATCAGCACCCCAAAGTGCCGATGCGCCTGCCGCAAGAAGCAGTACCCTGAAGATTATGTGGCACACGAACTTGCCTCCAAAACCATGAGACGATAGGTATCCGCGCCGCGCCATCTATCCTTTTCGATATGATACACCAAATCCGCTTCCCCATCGATTTTAATGTCTGTGCCGTAACGATCCGCGCTGTCCCACCACAGGGCTGTCCATTTTTCCGGGCCAAGGGAAACCAGGAGCTTGAGATGATTGCTCCTGGTTTTTCCTATCAGCTCCGCGCTGTGAATGCGAACGGAGCGGGTAAGGAAAATCAGCGGACGAAAGCCCTCGCCGTAAGGTTCAAACCAGTTGAGCAGGGTTTCTATACCCTTGGTGCCCAGCCGCTTGTATTCACTATGGGAGAGTTCCGCATCAATAACAATGGGCTTTTGGGCCGCTGGCGGCGGCGGATTATTTTTAAGCCATTCCCGGCTTTGGTTTATCAGCAGATCGATTTTTTCCTTTTTCAGGCAAAATCCGCCAGCTTTGGGATGCCCGCCATAATCCTCCAGCAGCGGAGCCATGGCTTCCAGCCAGGAAACGGCGTTCATACCGCTGCCGCAGCGCACCGATCCGGAGGCCAGTTCCCCCTTTTGGGAAATAACCACGGAGGCAATTCCAAGGGTGTTCTGCAGCCGGGAGGCTAATCGGCCAGTAATGCCCCGGGGCGCATCGTTGTTGGTAACAATGCTCATTTGGCCTTCCATATCCTGCATCGACTGATAGGCCTGGGGGTAAATTTGCTCCCAGAGCTGCTCGCCCAGGGCACGGCGTTCCTTGTTAAGGTTTACCATCTCATCGGCAAGCTCCCTGATGCGGGCCTCATCTTCGCTGAGCAGTAATTCCACTCCCATAGCCGCCTTGCCCAGTCGGCCAGTAGAGTTTATCAGCGGACAGATTTGCCAGGACAGTTCAACCGTGCTTACCCAGCCTTCATGGAGACGCTGCCGTATCAGAAGTTCCCGCAGAGCACTTCGGCGGAATTTTATACCATCCGCGGCATTCAAACGCATCATACCCCGGTTTACCAGTATGCGGTTTTCATCCACTAAGGGCATAAGATCGGCCAGAGTGCCAAGAGCCGCCAGGTCCAGCCCCCGGCGCCACAGTTCAAAGGCCGAAGAATAGCGGCGGGTGTAGAGTGTAATAAAGAGATTGGCGAATGTATTGATGAGCCCGCCCGAATTGGTAAAGTAGCGCGCCAGGCGGCTCTGGGAGCCAAGGCTTTTGAGGGAATGCCCCTTCAGGGCGGGAAAAACCGCGGTTACCTCGGGCTCAATATCGATAACATGAACATCCGCGCCGTTAAAAAACCGGGAGATAAGCGCCGTCTGTTCCGCCTGGCCGTAAACCAGCAGGGGCATGCCTTCGATAAAGCGGAATAGTTTGTTTCGGGCCATTTCTCCATCGCCGTCCACGGCCTGTATTCGATGCAATTCCGCAAGATTGCGCATCTTAAGAGCCTCAATAACAATGGAAGAATCGGATAACTTCTCGGCATTGAGCAGGCAGAATTCCTGCTCCCATAAATCCGTGCCAGCAAGACAAACCGCCCACTGAAATTTGGAAACAATCGCGGCCGCGCACAGACCCGTAAAGGGATAGCCGCCGGGCAGCTTGGGATTAACCAGCGCATACGCAGCGGGCATCTTGTCATCGCGGGGAACATGATGATCGAAAACCAGAATATCCATACCCAATTCAACGGCCAGCGCAATTTCCTCAAACTCGGAAATACCGCAGTCCACGGTAATAAGCAGGGTTACATCGTCCGCCGCGGCTTTTTTCAGGACTTCGCCATTCAAACCGTAAAGCTCATCGCCCACCGGCACACGCCAGGCCGGATCCAGGCCCAGCGAACGCAGAGTCTCTACCATCAGCACAGTCGAAGTAATCCCGTCTACATCCTTGTCTCCGCAAACCAGCACCTTCTCGCCTTCTTCCACCGCGGCCAGAACCCTTGCCACCGCTGATTCCATCTGATCCAGCAGAAAGGGATTGTGGAGAAAGCGCTCATCATTTTCCAGAAAAAAGGCAATTTGCTCCGGCGCCGTCATGGCCCGGCGGGAAAGGATAACGGAGGTAAGAAAATCGAGTTTATGGGACTCGGCAATGCTGCGTACCTGGGCATCGTCTATGGGCGGCTTAATCCACTTGGTCAATCGCTTATCTCCTCAAGAATTAAACTCCGCCGTAGTTCCGGAGCTGTTTGTTTTATAATGACCGCCCCGGTCAGACGCTGTACGGCGGCATCCAAACGCCATTCCTCTTCGCTCCACAGCCGCATCAGGGCTTCCCCGGCGGCGACGGCATCGCCGCTCTTCTTCAGGAGTTCTATACCGGCCAGAGGCTGTACCTTATCATCGGCCTTATCGCGCCCCACGCCCAGCGCCACGGCAGCCATTCCTGCCGAAAAGGCATTTATGCTATTCACAATACCGCCTTGCGGAGCAGGAATATCCCGTGAGCAGCGGCCCCTTGTCCGGCCAATCATGGCATCGAGGTCACTTAAATTACAGCCCTGAAACGCCGCGTTTTCCCGGAACTTCTTCAAGGCCGAACCATCGGACACCGCCCGGCGGCAGCGCTCTTCCGCCTGAAAAATATCGTTTTCCAGCCCCGCCGCAATGAGCATCCAGGCCGTTAGGCGATAGGTTATCGCCATAACATCGTCCGGCCCCCGGCCCTCAAGGCAGGCGATGGATTCCTCCACTTCGAGGAAATTGCCCACCATCCGCCCCAGCGGCTCGGACATGTCGGTAATGACCGCAATAACCCGCCGCCCCAAACTCTTGCCAGCACCCACCAGAGACAGGGCCAGTTCGCGGGCCGCTTCGCGGGTTTTCATAAAAGCCCCAACCCCGCATTTTACGTCCATTACCAGAGCATCGGCCCCTTCGGCGAATTTCTTCGAGAGAATGCTGCCAGTTATCAGTGGAATGGATTCCACCGTGGCAATAACATCCCGCAGGGCATAGAGTTTTCTATCAGCGGGCACAATTTTTTCGCTCTGGCCGATAAGCCCATAGCCAACTTTATTCACCGCCTCGGCGAAGCCTTCAGGGCTCAGGGAAGTACTGAAGCCGGGCATGGATTCCAGCTTGTCCAGCGTACCCCCGGTATGGCCAAGTGCCCGGCCGCTCATCATCGGCACGTTAACCCCGCAGGCTGCCGCGATGGGCGCGAGCACGAGGGAAATTTTATCGCCAACACCGCCAGTGGAATGCTTGTCTGCCAAAGGCCCGCTTACGGACGAAAGATCGATAACATCCCCTGAATCTATCATGGCCTGGGTAAGATGGCCGGTTTCTTCCGGTGTCATACCCTTCAGGAATACGGCCATGCACCAAGCGGCCGCCTGGTAATCGGGAATGGAGCCATTGGCATAGCCGGAGACAAAGGCGGCTATCTGCTCCCTACTGAGGACTTTACCGTCCCGCTTTGCGGCAATTATTTCTACAGCACGAAGCGGCGCGCTCATTTTACCTCCTTGAGAGTCCAAGTTTCCAGCGGCGTGTAAACTGCACCGCCGGGCTCGGTGGATGAATGGTAAAGAATTATTTTATCCGCCTGGAATTCATGTATCTTAGCGGATTTTCCCTCCGGTAGCAAGATGCCAGTTTGAGAGCCGCCATTACGGCGGAAGCGCCCCAGAGTAAGATGGGGACGAAACGGCTCATCCTTCCAGCCCAGCAGCGGCTCAATCACCGGCCTTAAGGCAAAATGCAGTTCGCACAGTTCTTCCGTCCCTGTCCCCACCGCTTCAAATATTACCTTCGGCCACACCGGAGAACCGAAACAGCCAAGCCCAGTTAATTCTATTGTAAAACATGACCTTCCCGCCAGCAGCAAAGTTAATCGGGCGCACAGTTCCGGCAATAGGGCAGCCTGTAACTCCCCGAAGAAGTAAAGGGTGAAATGAAAGTTAAGCGGCGGCACCCAGCGCACCCCCTGCCATTCATCCCTCAGTGAAGCGCGTTCCCGATAAAGGGCTTCCGCAGTGCCTACCGGCACCGGCACGGCGAGAAATGTTCTCATAGGGATAGAGGGAATGGGGAAAATTGAAAACGGGTTTTTCCGGGAGGGGAGTGCGGATTAGTGCTGATGGGAATTGGGGCAAAATTAAACGATGACAAGGAATGGCCGTGAATGTTTATTTCAGAGCTTTTGTATTTCATCAAGTGAAAGGCCAGTGGACTTACTGATAATATCCAGCGCTACGCCAGTATTTTTTAAATTCTTTGCGGTTTGAAGAATGGCATCCTCACGGCCTTTTTTTACTCCTTCCTCACGACCTTTCTTTACCCCTTCCTCACGGCCTTTCTTTACCCCTTCCTTTACCCCTTCCTCACGACCTTTCTTTACCCCTTCCTTTACCCCTTCCTCACGGCCTTTCTTTACCCCTTCCTCTATCCCCTTCTTCATGCCCTCATTCATGTACCAGGATTTCATACTCGCCCGATCTTTTAAGGATTTT
>MUIB01000081.1 GCA_002084135.1 Spirochaeta sp. LUC14_002_19_P3
TCTTCATCGTCCCAGGCTGACATATTCCCTCCTTGATATACATTCAGCACAAACTATGAAACCTCTCTATGAGATTAACAGCTATATGAGATTAACAACGCTTCCAAAAGCAGTCAAGACTTCCCGAAGCTGCGACAATAATAATGATACACGTTCTTCCTGTAAAGGAATATAAGTAAATATTTCTGTAAGACCTTCCTCCAGGGCACGGGTATTCCATCTGCGGGTAAGGGATGCGCTGTTTTCCTGTAAGGAAGGGGTGTTTATGGCTGAAAAAAAATCTTTTCGCACCTGATTCATCCACTGTTCCAGTGCGGATGGATCCGGCCAGGGGTAAAGCGGCATTTGTCCCGGCCACCGCGGCTGTACCCTTATGGTATAAACAAGTTCCTCTGCGCCCATCTCTTCCAGAATACATTTATAATCCATCTCCAGGCCAAAATTTCCGATTATCATGCGATCAATCTTTTCTAAAACCATAAGTATGCTTTTAACAGCCGGCTGTACCTGATTTTCGCCGCCTTCCTGAGATGGGCGCAGAGGAAACTTAACCCGGCAGTTTATCTGTTTCATTCATTTTCCAAAAACTGACGAGCCTTCAAGGCCCGGGCGATACTGAGTTTGTCGGCATATTCCATATCCCCTCCCACTGGTAGGCCGGATGCTATCCGGGTAACCCTTACCTCGTCTTTTGCCAGCATACGGGCAATGTACAGCGCGGTTGAATCCCCTTCAAGAGTGGGATTGGCCGCAACAATAACCTCTTTCACTCCGAATGTCCGTATCCGCGCCAGCATACGGCCCAGCCCCAGCTCTTCCGGCCCCATACCGTCCAGAGGCGATAAAACTCCGTGCAGTACATGATAAAGTCCGCGAAATTCACCAGTTTCTTCTATGGTTGACACGTCCCTGGGGTGTTCAACCGCGCACATGAGGGTTCTGTCCCGGGATGGGGAATCGCAGATGGAGCAAAGGGGAGCTTCGGTATAATTTCCGCATTCCCGGCAGCGGACAATCCTGCTGCGCATTTCGCTGAGATCCTCGGACAAGGCTTGAATGAAACTCTTGTCCGCCTCCAAAAGCCAGTAGGCAATTCGGGACGCGCTTTTGCGGCCAATGCCGGGGAAGCGGGAAAAATATCCGATAACACGGTTGAGAGTATCCAAACAAGCTAACCTAAAGGAGGCATTCCCATGCCGCCAGCCATTTGCGCGAACTCGCCCTGAAGCATGGTACGCATCTTTGTTACCGCATCCGTAAATGCGGCCGCGATAAGCTCTTCCAGCATTTGAATATCCCGCGGATCGACCGCTATCGGATCGATTTTTACCGAAACCGTTTCCATGGCACCGTTAATAGTAACGTTTACCAAATCGCCGCCAGCACGGCCCTCGGCACGGAGCTCCTTAAGCTTTTCCTGCGCATTGTCCATCATGGATTGCAGCGACTGCATTTTTTCCATTAATTCTTCGGGTATCATATCCTCATCCTTGTATAATATCACCGCGGAAAACTTGCTTGAACAAGGCGGTTGTTCCGTTCTCCTGAATATTTCCCTGTTTATCCCGGGAATCATCAGTTTGCGCCTTAATGGTAAAATTTTGCATGCCAGCGGCCTTCCCTGCCTGTAGCAGGGTTTCCCGAGACCTGTTTATCAGATCCGTCTCATAACTTGTAGTAAAGGTTAAAATTAATACATTATCCTCCCATTGCCGGTGCAGTGCCTTTTCCAGAACGGTTCCCAGAGACATATTGGATTGTTTAACATGTTTTGCCAATAGGTTAAACCACTCATCGCTGTCTTTTTCCGGCGGGGGACTGTTTTCAGGTGCATCATTCTTAGCGGCGGCTGAAACCGTAATTTTCGGAGAATTCTGACTCCTCTCACCGTGCTCAATATTCCACTCTCCTGTAACAAGTTCCTTGCGCAGCGCCTGAATTCTCCCCAATACCTGCGAGGCATCCAGCCTGTCTGTTAGCCGACACAGCCGACCAATGAAAAGTTCCAGCTCATAACGAGGATTCAGTGAGCAGCGAATGTCGCGGTACAGGGTAACGGCATCCTCCGCCGCTGATTCCAGCTGAACCCGGTTCCAGGTTTGCCTTAGCCCTTCCGGAAAGCGGTCGATACTCAGCCCAAGCAGGGACTCCTTCTCTATCCCATGGGCAATTAGAACAAGATTTCTCAAATAATCCGCCAGCTCAATGAGAACCTGCTCCACCGCGGTGCCCGACGAGACAAGCTCATCCAGAAGCGTAAAGGCCTCTCCGCTGTTTCCCTTCGCCGCCGCTTCGAGCAGCGCGGAGGTGGTTTCCAATCCAGCCAGGCCCATCTTCTCCCGAATCCCTTCCAGGGTAACCCTGCCTTCAGAAAATGAAATAACCTGATCGAACAGAGTATAGGCATCCCGCATGGAACCGCCCGCTTCGCGGGCTATCCACAGCAGGGCATCGTTTTCAAATTCCCTGTTCATTTCCCCTGCCGCTTCCACCAGCTTGTCCCGAATTAACTCAGGAGAAAAGAGCCGGAAACGGAACTGCTGGCACCGCGAGCGAATCGTAGCCGGAACCTTGTGTATTTCCGTGGTAGCGAAAACAAATACAACATACGGAGGCGGCTCTTCAATCGTTTTCAGCAAGGCATTAAAGGCACTGTTGGAAAGCATGTGAACTTCATCAATAATATAAATCTTATGGGAGGAGCTTTGCGGCGCGTAAAGAATCTCATCTTTTATCTCGCGTACATCATTCACGCCGGTGTTGGAAGCCCCGTCAATTTCTATTACATCGGGAGAAGTTCCCCTGGCAATTTCCACACAAGAGGAGCATGTCCCGCAGGGCTTGTCGGTAGGGCCATTCTCACAGTTCAGGGATCGTGCCAGAATGCGGGCGGTTGAAGTTTTCCCTGTGCCCCGCGGACCCGAAAATAAATAGGCATGGGCTGTTGTGCCCCCGATAAGGGCATTGGAAAGGGTAGTGGCCACGAAATCCTGTCCCACCATTTCAGCCAGAGTTTTTGGGCGCTTCCTCAGCGCGGTTACTTCAAAATCCATACACAGCAAGTTTAACCGGAAATCGCCGGGGAAGCAATTCCATTTCCTCGTTCCTGCTGAATTATTTTAGGGATACCCAACGATATTCCCTCAGAGCTAAACACCTTGCTTCCCGGAAATGCCCAAAAATATATAAATTTGTAAAAAATACCTTATTATTTGAGCAATTATCACTTGACTCCATGGTCAAAGATGGTAGATTATAGAATAATATGTGCAGGGTGTCGTCTAAAAAGCTATTTGGAGGCACCTTCGGGTGCTTTGAACGCACCCTCTGAAGAATCCATGGAGGGATTTTCAGGAATAATTTATACTATTAGGGGGAAAATATGGACTTGACAATGCTGATATCTATTTCCCTCGGCGGTGTAGCACTTGGCTGGATAGTCCGCTGGTTCTACGCTAAAACACAAAGCTCTTCATCTGAACAAAAAGCTCTCAGGCAGAAGGAGAATTGGCTCAGCGATGCCAAAAACGCCAAGAAGAAGCTGCTGCTTGAAGCCCAAAACCAAATTATGGAAGATCGCAGGGTTTTCGATAAGGAAATTCGGAATCTGCGCTCTGAAATGCAGAAATATGAGAAACGTATTCAGCAGAAAGAAGACAATCTTGAAAGAAAGGTCTCTGAATTTGAAAAACGACAATCGGTACTTCACAGGAGAGAAAAGGATTGCGTTAACAAAGAAAAGCAACTTGCTGAAAAAAATCAAGTTTGGTTAGAGGAGCTGGAGAGAATATCTGGTTTAACCGCCGAGGAAGCCAAAAAACTTATAATGCAGACATTGGAGGATGAGGCTCGCCACGATGCTCAGAGTTTACTCAACAAGATTGAGCAGGAAGCCAACAGTACGGCTGAGCAAAAGGCGCGGAGCATTATTATCGCTACGATACAGCGTCTTGCCACGGATGTTACCGCGGAGATGACTGTTACATCGGTATCGCTGCCGAACGATGAAATGAAGGGGAAGATTATAGGAAGAGAGGGCCGCAACATTCGGGCTCTGGAAACCTTAACCGGCGTGGATATTATTATCGACGATACTCCGGAAGAGGTTGTTATTTCCTGTTTCGATCCCATAAGGAAGCATATAGCCAAAACAGCTCTTGAATGGCTCATTCTGGATGGGAGAATCCATCCCACCCGGATAGAGGAAATTGTTCAGAAAGTGGCTCAGGAGATGAATCAGGTTATATTCGAGGAAGGGGAAAAGGTTCTTTTCGATCTTGGCATCCACGGCATGCATACGGAGGGGATTCGATCACTGGGACGGCTGCATTTCCGTACCAGCTACGGGCAGAATGTCCTCGCGCATTCCAAGGAAGTGGCTGTTATCGCGGGCATGATTGCCAGCGAAGTGGGTGCCGATGTTGCTATTGCAAAGCGCGGCGCGCTACTGCACGATATTGGCAAGGGGATGGATACCGACCGTGAAGGCGGCCATGCGGAAATTGGCGGCGAACTGGTGCGTCGTCTGGGTGAGGATCCAAGAGTTGTAAATGCAGTTGCCGCACACCACGACGATGAGGAAATAATTTCCCCGGAAGGGGTTATTGTCCAGATTGCGGATGCCATATCGGCTTCGCGGCCCGGCGCACGGCGGGAATCCCTGGATCATCATATTAAGCGGCTGGAAAACCTTGAAAAGATTGCCAAGGGCTTTGAAGGTGTTGACAAAGTGTTTGCCATTCAGGCCGGAAGAGAGCTAAGGATTATGGTAAACAACCTGAGGGTAAACGACGACCAGGCCAAGCAGCTTGCAAAGAACATTGTCAAGGACGTTGAGGATCAGCTTAAGTATCCCGGTCGGATACGGGTAACCATTATTCGCGAAACCAGGGTTGTGGAGTATGCCCGCTAGCCTGCTTCGATGAGTCAATCTGCTAAAAAGCCTCTTCTTAGCCATTTGGTGCGGATTTGGCAGCGGAAAACGAAAGAAGAAATATATGCGGCGATATTATGCGGCGATGTGGCGGTGGACGGTATTGTCGTCCGTAACCACAAAGCCCTTGTATCGCCGCAGGCTGAATTCACCCAGCGGTCTCCGCGCTTTGTTGGCCGCGGCGGGGATAAGCTGAACGGTGTGCTGGATAAAATTGATTTTAATCCTGCGGGCAAAGTGTGTCTGGATGCCGGAGCATCGACGGGCGGATTTACCGATTGTCTGCTGCGGCGGGAGGCCAGCCATGTTCACGCCGCCGATGTCTGCTGCGGCAAGTTGGCATGGAAGCTCAAAACCGATATTAGAGTTACCGTGCACGAAAGAACCAATATCATGCACTTGCAGCCCGGTGCCCTGAACCCGCCGCCGCTTATGGCCGTTGCCGATTTGGCCTTTCGCTCGCTTCGAGGTGCTGCGGCTCAGCTTCTGCGGCTCACACGGGGTGGCCCGGTACTGGTTTTGGCGAAGCCGCAGTTTGAAAACCCGGAGGAAGAGGGTTTCAGCGGCGTGGTAACCGCCCCGAAAGCCCGCCGGAAAGCTGTTTTGAATCTGATAGCGGATTTGCGGCGGGAATCAGTTTATGTTCGCGATGCGGTGCTTTCGCCGCTTACAGGCCACCGGGGAAACATGGAATTTTTTTTGCTGCTTTCCAATGTATGCCCTGCCGATGAAAGCCGTGCCGCCATGCGCCTCGAAGAGGCTTTTGTGGAATCGGAACAATGGCACCCTTATTTGAAATCATCCCGCCCCAGCGGTGAACCCACCCAGTAGCCTTCTCCACCGAGGTAGTCGATTTTCTGGCCTTCGATAAGAATCTGAACCTTATCCACCGATGCAAATTCCGTTGCTGTGTAAACAATCTGTTCCACCTGTGCCCTATGTCCATCTATTCCCAGAGTGTTAAAGCGAAAATTTTCATTGAAATCAAGAAAAGCGACTCGGCTCTCCACCTTTGCTCCAATAAGTTTGGAATCTTTGGGAATGAGGGTAAGCATACCGTTATTCAGTTCTCCGGCATTAGGCCCTGAAAGAAGGGTATTGATAGCCTGGGTCATTGGAGCCGCAGAGGAGGGGACTTCCCGCAGCACGCTCTTGGTAACAATTCTTTTCTCATCGATAACCTTGATAAAGAAGAGCCGGGCCTGTACCGTTTCCCTGGGAATTTCAGGCTCTTCCTCAGTGCTGTCCGTGCTCAGCTCTTCCTCGGCAAGGGGAGCGCCCAGTTCCAGAACAGGTTCTACGGACTTTTCCGGAGCATTATTGCTTACCGTCCGCTCTATGACAGGCTGCTGTTCATTCCCTTTCGTTAAGGCAAATTCACCACCGCGAAAAAGAAAATAAATTAAAACGATAAGAAGAATTAAAGCTATTCCTATCAGTATGAGCGTTCCCAGGTCCAGGCGTTTGGACTGCTGACTCCGAGGGGCATTCGTACCCGTGGTTTTATTGCGGTCCAGTGGAGATGCTCTCCTGCTTTGCGAGTACTTAGCCTGCGCCTTAATGCCCTTGCTTCCGGTTCTACCCTTTTTGCGCTTCAATGCCCCTGATGCTTGTCTATTGCCCTGCAGACGATAATTAACAGTATGCTTCATATCTTTATTATCGAAATATTTTCCGCAAAATGAATGGGACAGCATTAAAAATAGCCCTTTCCATGTTTTCAGCTTGAGTGCTTTATTGACACATCTACCCGCTTCATGCTATAATCCTTCTATATTAAGGAGGGTGACCACCGAAATATGAAAGCCGGCGTGGTGAAATTGGTAGACACGATAGACTCAAAATCTATTATCCGCAAGGATGTGTCGGTTCGACTCCGACCGCCGGTATCCCAAAAAAAATCATACTCTCTTATTGACATGGAGAGACTGAAGAGATACTATTGCTGTATGAAAAATATTCTTGTCTTTACATTGCTGCTGTTGTTAATGTCCTGCGGGACGACAAGTAGCCGTTACGATCTTCCACCTTTAAAAACTGTGGAAAGCGTGGATATTAACCGCTATCTGGGAACCTGGTATGAAATTGCGGCTTTTCCACAGTGGTTTCAGCTGGACTGTACGGGAACAACTGCGACATATTCGCTATTGGATGACGGTTCAATTCAGGTAGTCAACAAATGCCACAAGAAAACTCTGGACGGCAGGGTGAATAAAGCTGTAGGCCGGGCCCGTGTGGTTGATGTTAAATCCAACGCCAAACTGGAAGTATCTTTTTTCGGACCCGTCTGGGGAGATTACTGGATTATCGATCTTGGCGCGGACTATGAATATGCAGTTGTGGGCCATCCGAGCCGGGATTATCTGTGGATACTTAGCCGAACTCCCAACATGGATGAAGCACTGTATGAGGAAATTTTGGAACGCCTGCGGGTTCAGCACTATCCCCTGGATCGTCTGCAACGAACTGTCCAGCCTTCACAGAATCCGTAAGATGGCAACTTTATAGCTTGGGCACCTCTAAAAATTAGTTCTTGACTCAAACTTTTCCGCCGCTCCTTAAGCTGTCAAAATGCTCACGTAGCTTAAGCTGGCTTAAGCTTTTGCCGCCCGACAAAACTTTCTTCGTCAATTTCCTAAAGCTGTTTTTTAGAGGTACCCCACAGCTTTGGGATTGCTAATTTTGGGCGGCACTGGATTTGAACCAGTGACCCCGTGCATGTCAAGCACGTACTCTAACCAACTGAGCTAGCCGCCCGAATAAGGGGCACCTCTAAAAACCCCCATTTTTCTTGACTCAAACTTTTCCGCCGCTCTTAAGTTGTCAAAATGCTCACGTAGCTTAAGCTAGCTTCGCATTTGCCGCTCGACAAAAAATTTCTTCGTCAATTTCCTAAAGCTGTTTTTTAGAGGTACCCTAAGGGTAAAAACACTTCACAGAGACAGCATAATACAGAACTTGCCCGGCATCTGCGGGCAAGTTCTTAAGAAAGCAATTTTTTAAGCAGCTTTACCTACTGCCAAATGTTAGGATTAACTACTGTATTACTGCTGCTTCCTCTCCAGCATCTCCAGCATCTCCAGCATCTCCAGCATCATCCTGATGCATTTTTTGCTTTTCGAGGTAGAGCAAGACCTCTCTATCCGACAGGCGGGCTCCCTCTCGAACGCGCCGCTCTTCTTCCCGATCAACCAGAATGCCCCAGTAATCTTCATGGTTCAGATCGGCATCAACATTCTGAAGCGTAGCGTTATCATAAATAAGAGTAATATCCTTGATATAGCCGATAAAATCACCACCCTCTTTCATGGCATCCTTGTATATCTGAATACTGTCCAAAATAAGTAGAGGCGCTGATCGAGGATATAATGGATATCTTTTCAAAGCCCGTCTACGGACTTCAGTGATATAATTGGGATTGTTCCAGGAAAGTTCCCGCCAGCCGTCGAATTCTAAATGCCCAAGCGGCACTTCCATGAACTCATTATCCATATCCCTTAAAACCACTCCAATCCCCATGGGATGGTTCAAGCCGTAGACAGTCATCTTTACAGTTTTCAGGACACCAACATTTTTCAGAACTCCAAAGCCGGTAAACTGATCGCCTTTTACTGCATTCTCATCAAAAGTGTTGGTGCTGTAAGCGGGAATTTCAAAAGGCGGCTTAATCCACGCATACGAATTAAACGCTTGCGTGGGAAAATGAATCCGAATACCCATTACTTGTTCTCCGGCGAAACGTGTTGCGCCCTCATTTACCTGAACAGGACGGACATAAGACAAATGATTATTCATAACTGTCTGCGATGAACTCGACAGCTGAACACCCCAGTTAGGTATGTTCAGGGATGATCTCATTTGAGCTTTTTCCTCCTCCGTAAAACGGGTACCAGCAAACTGACTGAAGTCCACGAGAGTTGCCTGATGCTCACCCTGAGCATCATCGACGAGATCACTGAAATTAATGAGAACTCTTTCCTCCGCGAACGCCGCATTGGCCATTATCATCACAAGAATGGCCAATAAAACGAAAAATTTTTTCATAAAAAGGCTCCTTTTCCAAAAATACTTTTGGCTTATACTTTATGGAGTGTACAGGCAATCAAGGAAATTGTCAACGCTATTTTTGAAAATTTATAAATTTTTATCATTTTTTTCACTATTTTCAAAGTAATCGGTCCGGGAACCGACTTCTCTTCCCTCTATCGTAAAGATGATTTTTTTCAAGCGCGGAAAATTGTATTTCAAGTTTTTCTTTATTATAGAAAGAGATGTATCAAAAGATACTGTTAGAGACTTGTCCGTTTCAAGCATTGCATTGCTTAAATCGATATAAACATCCCGGCCTCTTGGCACCGTATGCCTGAGTTTGGTTCCCAAAGGCACAATCCGGGATAATTCAAGTTTAACAGGGCCGAGAAAGAGTTCTTGAAGAAAAACTTCAATCTGATCGCTGAATTCCTGCCTTGCCGGAATACCGCGTTTTTCAGCTCCTGTCTTAAGGCCTGAATTGGCTGGATAAAAAAATACCCGGCCCTCAAATAGCGGACGGGAACTGGTATAAATCACAATACTGACAATAAATACCAAAACAATAACAGCAGCAGGCAGGAGGGGGCCGAACAATAATTTATGCGGACTGGACTTCATCTATCTCCCTTTCTTTTCAAAGTAATCGACAAATTCGCGTATACCATTATATATAGCCAGGGTAATCTTCCGCAAGTATTCAGGCTGTCTCAGGCGGGCAGCTTCATTGGGATTGGTTATAAAGCCAACTTCAAGCAGCACCGAGGCCATCCTGGCATTTCTAACCACAAACCAGCTCTCTTCGCGTCTTCCCCTGTTGGGGACTCCGGGGCCGAGCTGGTGCTGAAAATTACTTAAAATCATATCAGCCAGACGTATGCTTTCATGGGTAAATTCTTCCTCCCATAGCGTATTGATGATAGGGACAATGGCGGAATCGCCGGAAAAAGTTGACTTGTCCACCACATTTCGCCGGTAATTTTTTGGAAGATACCATACTTCATAGCCTTCGGCTTTTGAATTCAGGGAAGCATTGGCATGGATGGATATGTAAAGCATGCCTTCTCTTTGAGCAAGATCAATTTTGTTAGCCATATTAACCCGCTCTTCCAGAGTAGGATAGACATCCTGGCCGCGGGTAAGGAGTATGGATTTATTGGGATAGAGGCGCTTGAGCTTATCCGCAAGTTGCAGGCTTATTTCCAGAACAACATCCTTCTCCGCAAGGGGTATTTCCACCCCGTCCGATTTCCAGTGCCTTATGGCACCGGAATCCCGCCCCCCATGGCCGGGATCCAGCAGTATGGTTTTCAGCCGGTAGCCAGAGGAGTTTTTCTGAATGCCGAATACCCGATAGAGGGTATCGGCAGCTTCCCGCGAGAAAATCAGCCTTCCCTGTTCTTCTATAACCGTTCCGGTAGGCAGAAGCTGTCTTCCGTTGAGCACCATCCAGGGGTCTCCGGCGCGGAATACAACGGTGTTTCCGTCCCTGCTGAACTGGCCCTTGTGCCCGAGGGCGTCCCACATAAGTGCCGCGCCGGTTTTTTGAAGCAATTCTTCCAGGGAAACAGATTCCGCGTGTAGCGGAGACACGAACAGGATGACTAATGCCGTTAGAAGGAATTGGCGCACTGAAGGCTGGATGAGGCGGGTTTGGGAGAAGCTTAGTCCCTCCCCTCCGCGGCCTTTCTTAAACGGACGGGATAGCGGAAAATGGCTCGTGTTCATTCCTTACGGGCTCCTTTGCCCCGCCGTATCCCAAGAGAATTCAGCACGACTCCAAGGGAGCTGACACTCATCGCGGCTTCCGCCACCAGAGGGTGAATGAGTCCCAGGGCGGCGGCCGGGAGCGCTACAATATTATACCCGAAGGCCCAGATAAGGTTGCCCCGTATCTTGCGGGCCATCAGCTTCGAGAGCTTCAGGGCAAGAACAATTTTTTCCAGGCCGCCGCGGGTAATAATAACATCGCCGGCTTCCATGGAAAGATCGGTGCCTTGCGCGAGGGCAAAGCCCACATCGGAGGCCTTCAGGGCGGCGGCATCGTTGATGCCGTCGCCGGTCATGCCAGTGCGCAGCCCCTGCTGCTGAAAGGACTGAACAAGGCGCAGCTTGTCTTCCGGCTTAAGAGAGAAGCGGACATCGTTTTCCGGTATGCCTACCAGGCGCGCCGTTTCGCGGGCGGCTCCTTCGCCGTCGCCGGTGGCCATAATGGGCCTTACACCCTGTTTGAGCAGGGCGGCTACGGCGGCGGCGGCCTCCGGTTTTACCGCGTCTTTCAAAAGAATATGGCCTGCCGGAAGCCCGTTGCGGGTTACTTCCACCCGGGTGCCGGAGGATTCAGTGCCGGAGTTTGGCCTGCCAACGGTGTAGGGCACGCCGTTCACCAGGCCGCTGATGCCCTCTCCGGCGGTTTCGCTGACATTTTCCACTTTGGGCAAATCTTTTTCACTACCGGGGAAGGACTGGGCCCAGCCTGCAATGGCCCGGGCCAGAGGATGGATGGAATGGGCTTCCAGAGCCGCGGCAGCCTGCCGGTCAGGATCACTTAAACTGGAAAAAACCACGGAGGGACGGCCTACCGTAAGGGTGCCGGTTTTATCGAAAATCAGCACATCCAGCTCCCCGGAGGTTTGAAGGGCCTCGCCGCCCTTTATCAGCAGCCCCCGCCGCGCCGCCAGGCCGCTTCCCACGCTCACCGCCATCGGAGTTGCCAAGCCGAGGGCACAGGGGCAGGCCACCACCAGCATGGCCACCATTGCGAACACGGCGATGGTCCAGGGACCGGCATCCGCGGGAATCCAGGGCAGAATAAGCACCGCCCACATTAGCAGGGGCTGAAGGTACTTGTAGAAGAGCAGCCAGGAACCGAAGGACACACAGGCCAGGCACAGAATAACCGGCACGAATATGCCTGATATTTTGTCGGCCAGCGCCTGAAGCGGAATTTGTACGCCCTGCGCCTGCTCCACCAGGGCTATCATGCGGGAAAGGAAGAGGTCTTCACCGGTGCGGGTAACTTCCACCTCCAGTAGGCCGCTTTCCAGCACCGTGCCGCCAGTAACCTCGCTGCCAACAGACTTTGCCACAGGCAGGGGCTCGCCGCTTATCATGGCCTCGCTCACTCCCCCGCCGCCGCTGATAACGCGGCCATCCAGCGGTATGCGCTCCCCGGTGCGGATATGAATCCTCATACCCACTTCAACAGACTCAAGCGGCACCGCGATGAGCTCCCCGTTTTTTATCAGATTGACCTTCCCCCCCTCGGGTGATGTAAGTGCCCGCAAGTCGGCACCTGCCCGGTGCCTCAGCCGTTCCTCCAGCAGCCTGCCGCTAAGATGAAAGGCCGGGAGCAGAGGCGCCATAGCCCCAAATGACCAGATTGGAAAGTGAAAGAAGGCCAGCAGGGCGGTGGTCCAGGCGGCTATGGTGCCCAGGCTTACCAGCACATCCATGTTGGCGTGGCGGTGGCTTACCGCTGTCCATGCCCCTTTGAGAATGTGCCGCCCCGGGCCCAGAAGCACGGCGAACCCGGCCAGAATTTCCGCGCCGGTGAGCCAGGGAATGTGCATGCCGCTCATGTGGAGAATCATGAGAACCGCCGCGGGCAGGGCGGCGGCCCAGGCTAGCAGGGTCCGGCGCAGGGCGGCCTGAAACATGGCCGCTTCCTCATCTTCTCCGGGCGGCTCTTCCAGCGGGGTATAACCGGCGGCACTTACCGCAGCGGCGAGATTTTCCCAAATAGGCTCGCCCTCGGTTACCGCATAAACTTTTCCTCCACCGAGGTTTACTGAAACATATTTCACTTCCGGTAGCCGCCCCAGGGACTCCTCCACCGCCCTGGAACAGCTAACACAGGACATGCCGCGGACCGCAAAGGTTATATCAAAGGTCATACTCTTACACCAAAGTTAAATGGGGGGTTCTGGGCTTGTCCAGCTCGTAAACGATGCAGCGGGCATCCTCTTCATGCTGTTTAATAAGAATGCGCCGTCCGCCGGAATCGGATTCCACCTTCACCAGCACCCGTCCAAAATTATCTTCCGTTACTTCCAATACAAGCCCGGAGGCAACCACCTCCACCAGCTTGACTTTATCGAGTTTGATGCGTTTTGCCATAACTATCCTCCTTAACTATATCGTCGGCACTTACCACTTCCTCCCGGCGGCCTTCGCCGAGTACATCCTTTACCGAACGGCCATGCCTGCCCTGTACAGCACGTATTTCCTCGCTGCTCATGGAGGTAACCGCCTTGTAATCCCCGCCTATGCTAACCACTTCGCCAGCCTCAAAGGCACCGTCCACCCCAACAATGCCCCTGGCCAATAGACTCTTGCGCTCGCCCAGAGCGGCCATGGCACCCTCATCGACGCGAATGCTGCCTCTGGAGCGGGCGCTGAGTATCCAGCGGCTGCGGGCACCCATCCGCGGCCCGGCCAGAAACAGGGTGCCTGTCTCTTCACCGTCCAAAATTCTTATGAGGGTACCGGGCTCCCGGCCATCGGCTATTACGGTGCGGCAGCCCGCCCGGGCGGCAATTTCCGCTGCGTGCAGTTTGGTGGCCATGCCTCCGGTTCCAAGCTCGCTGCCCGGCTCACCGGCAGATACGTAATGCTCTTTGCTGACCTTCTCCACGATCCGGATGGGCCGCGCCTCCGGGTGTGTCCTGGGGTCCTTGTCGTAAAGGGCGTCAATGTCGGTAAGGATAATGAGCAGCCCGGCCTCCAGCTTGCTGGCGACATGGGCACTGAGTGAATCATTGTCGCCGAAAACATCGCCTATTTCTGTGGTACAAACGCTGTCATTTTCGTTTATTACCGGCACCACCCCCAGTTCCAGAATGCTCTCCATGGCATTCTTCAGGTTCAAAAAGGATTTTCTGTCGTCAAAGACTTCCCGGCTAAGCAGTATTTGTGCCGCGGTAAGCCCACCGCGCCCCAGAGCACTTTGCCAGCGGCGCATCAGCTCCGGCTGGCCTATGGCGGCGCAAGCCTGTTTCATTTCCACTTTGTGCGGCCTTGTCTCCAGTCCAAGAGCCCGCACCCCGAAGCCAATAGCCCCGGAACTCACCAGAATCGGCATGATGCCTCGGCTCTTCAGGGCCGCAATGTCCACCGCAAGGGAGTCTATCCGCGCCGTGTCGGGCACGCCTCCGGGAGCAAGGATATTGGTGCCCATCTTTATAACCGCCCGACTCAGGCCGCTGAAGTTTCTCACAAGTTCCGGTGCGTGAAGGATTTTTTCCCTTCGCTGTAATCGGCGATAACGTGTCCGGTTCCCCGAAGAAGCCAGCGGAAGCTGAGCAGGCCATCCACGCCTACCGGGCCGCGGGCATGAATCTTTGAGGTGGAAATGCCCACTTCGGCCCCCAGCCCGAACACGAAGCCATCGGCAAAGCGGGTGGAACAGTTGTGAAACACATCGGCGGCATCCACCCGGTTCAGAAAACTTTCGGCAACGGCCTCGTCTTCGGTAACAATGGCCTCGGTGTGCCCTGAGCCGTAACGGTGAATATGGGCAATGGCCTCATCCAGGCTGTCTACCACTTTAAGGGCCAGAATCGCATCGAGGTATTCGGCACCCCAGTCTTCCTCGGCGGCGGCTTCGATTGAAATGTAGCTTTGGGTGCGCTCACAGCCGCGTAAACGGCAGCCAGCCGCTTCCAGGGCTTTTTGGAGCGGTGCTAAAAGTTTGGGCGCGGCCTCTTTGTGGATGAGCAGGGTTTCAATAGCGTTGCACACTGCGGGGTACTGCATTTTGGCATCCACGGCGATGCGAAGTGCCTTGTCCCTGTCGGCGGCGGTGTCTATGTAGAGATGGCATACCCCGTCTGCGTGCCCCAGAACCGGTATGGAGGAATTTTTCATGATATGGGCGACAAATCCATTGGAACCGCGGGGAATGAGAAGATCAATATAAGAGGAAAGGCTAAGCATTTGCGCCACATCTTCACGGGTTTCGGCCAGGTGCATCCAGCCCGCGGGCAACCCGGCCTGAACCGATGCCTCCCCGATAATCCGGCCCAGCAGCCGGTTCGATTCAGCCGCCTCCCGCCCCCCTTTGAGCAGCACCGCATTCCCCGACTTGATGCAAAGGCTGGCCATCTGCACCAGAGCATCCGGACGGGACTCGAATATCATCCCGATTACCCCGATGGGACAGGCCCTGCGGCTGAGGACAAGATTCTCATCCAGCTCCCGTTTTTCCAGCACCCGCCCCAGCGGATCGGGCATGGCTTCCAGGGCCTGAATGCCTTCCAGCGTTCGCCGGAGTTTGGGAGCGTCGAATTTGAGCCGCTTCAGCAACGGCAGCGCAAGCCCTTCGCCCTCGCTGCGCTTTAAATCTTCGGTGTTTGCCGCGAACACGGCTTCGGCATTATTTTCCAGCGCACGGCGAACGGCCTGGAGAGCCCTGTTTCTTAATTCAGCGGGCTCGGACAGAAGCACCCGGCTAGCCTCTTTGGCGCGCTGAGCGGCAGATTGAATGCTCATGGGGGTATATTACACAATTCAGCTATTGTGTTCCAGTGGCACGGCAGGGTTTCCCCTGCGCCGCAAAAACGGCCATCGCCAGTCAATGGAAACCAATCCCCTAAGCGAAAAATCCCCACAAAACATAAAAATTTCAATTTTTTTTCAGAATTTTGAATTTTCAGAGGGGTTGAGCCCTTCTTATTATATAAGGAGACCATAAAAAATATGAACAAAAAAGAAAGCTACAGCAATCCTCACGACAAGTATTTCCGTACCACCCTTTCCAGGCCGGATAAATTGACTGGCTTTCTA
>MUIB01000086.1 GCA_002084135.1 Spirochaeta sp. LUC14_002_19_P3
AATTATCGGCCAAACAGGAGATAAAACGCCATGTTATCGCAGATATGTATTCAAAAGAGATTAAGCAGCTATTTGAGAGGTAGCTTATGAAACTAACCTTGGGACTTTTGGTTTTCGGCGTCCTTGTATTTTCAATCCAGGCTAAGACCATAATACTGGATGAGAATATCGACCATTATAAAATGGACTCTTCCATTGAAATATTTGAAGACAGGGATAAGGTTTTTGATGCACCGGATGCCCGGCTGTTCAACGCTCCTTTTGTAAAGCACGATGGTTCCCTGCTGAGTTTTGGCTTTACCAAATCGGCATATTGGGTAAGATTTTCCCTGTATAATCCATCTCAGACACAGCAAAACCGTTTGCTGGAAATAGCCTATCCACCCCTGGACAGCGTAAAACTGTATGTCTTCGATAAGGACGGCGGAATAGTCAAAACGGTTGTTACAGGCGATTCACTGCCCTACAATTCACGGGAAATGCATTCTCCCGGTTATATTTTCAGTCTTAGTCTGCCGCCGGAAACAGGGGAGGACGTTTACTTGCGCTTTGAAACATCCGGTTCAATGAAATTCCCTGTTTCAATTTGGAGCGCTGAAGCATTTGCACAGACAAAGAACAAAAAATCCTCTGCGCACGGCTTTTATTACGGCCTTATGACGGTAATGTTTTTCTACACGCTTCTGCTCTATTTTTCACTCAGAAACATGCAGCTGTTTTACTATGCGCTCTATATTATTAGTCTTCTTTTCTATCAGATGACTCTCGACGGTTCCGCCTATCAGATTTTATGGCCGAATTGGCCGTACTGGGCCAATGTTAGCCTGCCGGTGTTTATGGGGCTGGGGGTAATATCAACGATTTCCGTTTCGCAGCAATTCCTGAAAACGAAGAATAATGTTCCCAAAATTCATACCGCATTGAATGTCATACGCATTCTGGGCGCTGTTGTAATGATATATTCGCTGATGGGGCAATACGTAATCGCAACAGTCAGCGCCATGCTGCTCGCCGCGCTTACGGCCCTGAGCATCGTTGTAATCAGCATAATGAGTTACAAACGTGGACAGAAACAGGCTTTGAATTACATGATAGCCTGGTATTTCTTTTTTGCCGGGGCCATTGTTTCCACCTTGCAGATATCAGGATTCATTCCGGTAAATTTTTTCACTGAAAATTGCCTTCTTATCGGCTCGGCCATTACTGTTATGCTGCTGCCCCACTACATTTCCAATCAAATTCATCATCTGGAAAAAGAGAACGAAGCTCAAGACCAGATACTGGAAACCCAGCGCAAACTCACCGGTGCCTACCAGCGCTTTGTTCCAGAAGAAATACTGGCCATACTGAATAAACCTTCCATACTCAATGTAAACTTGGGCGACCAAGTAGAACGAAATATGACCATCCTCTTTTCCGATATAAATTCCTTCACCAATATATCCGAAAGCATGACCCCGGAGGAAAATTTTAATTTTCTCAATACCTATCTGGAAAAAATGTGCCCCATGATTCGAAGCTACGGCGGTTTTATAGACAAATACATCGGCGATGCAATTATGGCCATATTCAGCGAATCCGTTGACGATTGTGTACAGGCTGCTATTACAATGAAAAAAATTCTGCTTGATTACAATAAAAATCATATAAACAGCAGTAGCTTGCCTATTGAAGTTGGAATTGGAATTAATACCGGAAGCCTTATGTTTGGAATAATAGGGGAAACTCATCGTATGGAAGGCACGGTAATCAGCGATGTGGTAAACATGGCTTCCCGCTTGGTAAGGATTGCCAAAACTCTTAAGACATCCATTCTTATCAGTGATAATACCTATATGGAGCTTGAAAACCCCTCCGCCATCTCAACACGGTTTATTGGCAGGTTTAAAGTAAAAGGCAAATCAAAAGCTGTGAAAATTCACGAAGTATTCGATCCCGATCCTGAAGAATTAAAAAATCAGAAAATTGAAAACCTGGAAATATTTGAAAAATCTGTATCTTATTATATGAAAAAGAAATACAAACAGGCAATTCAAGGTTTTCAGCAATGTTTGAAAACCGCACCAAACGATTCAGTAAGCGCAATATATCTGGAGAATTGCCTGAAAGGCATCTCTGACAGCAGTGGACGTGGTGTGTAGAAAAATATGCGCCACCGAAAATTTTTACTCCCGTTTTTCATAATATTCATGACACATTCGAAATTTTATCCCGTAAAGATAACAAGCTTGTCAATAAGCAAGGGCGGTTGGTTCTATTGTAAGGGCACCTCTAAAAACCCATTTAGTTCTTGACTCGAACTTTTCAGCCGCTCTTAAGTTGTCAAAATGCTCACGTAGCTTAAGCTTTTGCCGCCCGACAAAAAATTTCTCCGTCAATTTCCTAAAGCGGTTTTTTAGAGGTACCCAAAAAATATTGAGTTATTCAGAGCCTTTTCTTGTTAAGAAGACAATTTTAGTGTATGGTCTTTTGAAAATGATACAGTCAAGAGCGAGAAAAGGATCAATTTTGCTGAAAAACCTTTTTAGAATGCAATTATTACTGTTGCTTGCCGTGAAAGCCTTTGCCGGGGGAGGCTCTGAAAAGCCCACGGACTCACGGCAAATTACGATAGGGGTACTCAAGGGGCCCTCCGGGTTTGGCATAATACGGCTCATTGAAGAAACAAAGGAACTTCCCCGGAATACAGCGGTTCACTATCTCATTTTACCGTCTCCTGAAGAAATGGTGGCGCGGCTTGGTTCTGGAGAGTTGCAGGCAGGTCTTTTGCCGCTGAACATGGCCGCCAAACTGTACACCCGTGGCGGCGGCTTTCCCATGGCGGCCCTTACCGGACGGGGAGCCCTGTACATTCTTTCCCGGGAACCCACCCTGAAGGACTGGATGGATTTGCCGGGACATACAGTGTACGCCATAGGCAAAGGCGCCACCCCCGATTATCTTTTCCGTTATTATTTGGCCAATAAGGGCATCGATCCGGCGGCTCTTACCGTGGATTTTTCTATTCCAGCTGTTCAGTTAGCCCAGATGGCCACCGCAGGCAAGGTTGATACCATACTCATTTCCCAACCCTTTGCCGCGCTGATACAGCTCAAGGCCCCGGACATGCAGCCGCGCCTGGACTTTCAGCAGGCCTGGATGGATGTTCAGGCGGCCGATAAACCCTATCCCATTACAGCCTTTGTCGTAAGTCCCGCCCTTGCCCATGAGCGTCCCGAGGCTTATGCCCAGCTTCTGAAGGCTTACCGCGATTCCATCGCCTGGGTGTTGGCCAAGCCCGCTCAGGCCGCTGTGCTCATCGAAAAACACGGTATTCTGGCGGCTCCCGCCGCGCAGGCCGCCATTCCTTACTGCGGACTGGATTTCATTCCCGCCCCGGCGGCCAAAACGGAAACGGAAGCCTATCTGAAAGTACTGCTGGAGTTCGATCCGGTTTCGATTGGCGGCACCCTTCCTGATGAAAACTTTTATCTTGCGCCCTGAGGTGCCGCGGGGCCGCCTTCTCCGCAAACACATCATACCGATTCTGCAATCTCTCTCAGGCGTAATAATGCTGCTCCTGCTGTGGAAACTCATCGCTCTGGCAGCAGGTTCCGGCTTTTTGATGCCCCCGCCCGAATCGGCTGCCTATCGGTTGCTCCAGCTTCTTCCGCAAAAGGATTTCTGGGCTGCACTGGGCGCAACAGCCCTGCGTGCGCTTTACGGCTTTGGAATCAGCTTCATCCTGGCACTGGCCCTTGGAGCCACCGCCGGGCTCAGCCCATTTTGCAGGCGTTTTATCTCCCCCCTGCTCACAGCACTGCGAACCGTACCCGTTTTGTCGGTGATTCTTCTGGCCATGCTGTGGTTCAAAACCAATACAGTACCGATTTTTGCCAGTTTCTTGATGATCTTCCCCCTGGTGTCGGCCAATGTCCTGCAAGGGGTGGAGCAGGTGGATGAACGGCTTGTGTCCATGGGAAGACTCTACCGGCTGGATGCCCGGCAGCGCTTCGCACATATTATTCTGCCCTCCCTGCTGCCCTTTCTTCTGGCCGCAGCCAATGCCGGTATTGGAATGGCCTGGAAGGTAAGCATCGCCGCGGAAATTCTGTGCCAGCCCCGTCATGCTATCGGCACCGGCATCCGCTACGCCCAGCTGAACCTGGAAATAGCCGAAATGATGGCCTGGACAGCCGCGGCCATCCTGCTCAGTGCGCTAACCGAAACACTCTTCAACCGGCTGAAACGCCTTTTCCCCTGGCAGCCGCAGCCCTTATGATTGCCCTGAAGAAAATCAGCTACAACCACGGTGCCCTGCCCGTGCTGGACGGGCTATCTTTTTCCATGCCGGAAAACAGCATAACCTGCATCATGGGTCCGTCTGGCTGCGGCAAAACCACCCTGCTCCGCCTTATCTCCGGAAGCCTTCCCCTGCGGGAAGGAAGCATTGAGGGCCTGCCAGAGGAAACACCCGCCTGTATGTTTCAGGATTCCCGGCTGCTTCCCTGGAAAACCCTAAGGGGCAACATCGATCTGATTCTTCAGAAAATTCATACTCTGCAAAAGCGCTCCCAAATAATAGCGGAACTGCTTCAAATGGTAGAATTGGAGGAGTTCGCGCACTACTATCCGCAGCAGCTGAGCGGCGGCATGTGCCAGAGGGGAGCGCTGGCCCGTGCATTTGCCCTGCCTTCCCGGCTTTTGCTGATGGATGAACCCTTTCAGGCCCTGGATATGGGCTTAAAGTTAGACCTTTTCAAGGTTTTTCGCCGTCTTTGGGAGCAATATCGCCGTACCGCCCTGCTGGTAACCCACAGCATTCAGGAAGCCGTGCTGCTGGGGGATGAAATTCTGGTGCTAAGCGCAAGACCGGGACGGCTGCTGGCCCGCTTTGAGAACCCCCTGCCGCGGGAAGAACGGCGTCCTTACGAATCCCAATTGCCGGAACTGGAACGGGAACTGCGTTTAACTTTAGTAAATGCCTGGCATGAAGGGCGAAAAAAGAAGGATGTGAGGGAAAAAGACAGGGGCTGTTAGGGCTCATCTGGGGCGGTTTCGGGGGGTGGGGAGGTGTCGGGTATTGAATTAAATCAAAGTAAGGTTCATCATCTTTTCCATGAGCCGCAATATCAAGGCACCCGCTCTGGTGTTAAAAATGAACCCTGTTGGGGAAAATCATCGTGGACTGGCCATGCTAACCGCTGGCGAGGGACTGCTGCGGCCCATAGCCTACGGTGCCCAAAGTCGGCGCAGTGCGCTGCGAGCCTCCGCGGTGCCCTTCAACACCGGCATTGCGGATATGCACTATGATAGTGCCAAAGATCGATGGCGGCTTACGGCATTCGATGCACTCGATACCCACGATGGCCTTCGGGAAAATTTAGACCGCTTCTACATTGCTGCCGCCTGGGCGGAAGTGCTGCTGAACAGTCATGGAAGCGGCGAGGATTCACACAAACTGTACGGCTTGGCCGCAAAGGGCTTAACACTGCTCTCCACGGCAAACGAAGAGGCCGCACAACGCTTGAAGACGGGATTCTTCTGGCATTTTTTAGCAATTGAAGGAGTAAAACCGGACATAAGCCGATGCGGTCGATGCACCACCACTCTCGGCGGCCGGGAAAGTGCCCGATTCTGGCCTAACGGTCTATTGCTGTGCCCTCAATGCTCTGAAAAGCGCGGCATGGAAATTTCGGACGGAGCCCGCGCCTGGCTGGAGCGCATCGCGGAAAATCTTGACGATGCTGTAAAAATCGGCCTGCATTCCGGCAGTATCAAGGCGGCGGAACGCTGGGTAATGGCAATAATTCAATCCCTGCTGGAAAAACCCCTGAAAACCCTTCCATTGGTATAGAGCCAGAACCTAATCCAAAGAATGGGGAACTAATTTACCATGCTCCCGTTAATAACATTTGAGTCTATTCGTATTGAATTGCCAAGAACAATTTAATCTGATATAGAGTAGCTCTGCGGAAAGGATTATCTAGTGAAAAAGTTTATATTCCCGCTCGCCGCTGCGGTTATGATGGCGGTTTTTTACTTATGGTCGCCCTTTAATGCGGCGGGAGACAAAAATGAAGCGCTTATGGAAAGCGGAGGGAAGCTGCTTATCCCTCAGCGGAATGTTGCCATTGCGGCTGTAAGTTTGAAGGATGCGAACCTGGAGTTTACCAGGGCACGGGACATTGTTGGGCTACGTGCGCTTCAGGAGGCATTTATTGCCCTGCCGGGGGTGTCGAAAGTGGAATCCATCCTCAGCGTTTCACGGGTTATTCTGGAGGGCGATGATATTATCATCTCCAGGGCCATTCCTCCCGAGGACGAGGATGTAACAGATGAGTACCTGGCAGAGCTCTCCGGTGAAATGGCATCTTTCCCGGAACTCGCTCCCTACATTAGCGCGGAACAGGATACGCTCCTGTTTTATGTTTACTATGCCAATTCAATATCCCCGCTGGAAATATACCGGGGGCTGAAGGCCTTGCAGGCCGAATGGCCTCTTCCCTTCGATTTTACCGGACGCGCTCCGATTATTGCCGCCGCGGAGTCGCTGCTTACCAAGGATGTGAGTCTGTTTTTTCCCATTCTCGGGATAATGGTTATTGTTATTCTATCGCTGTTTCGCAGCCTTATGGCGGTATTCATGTCGCTGGGGCTTATGAGTATTGCTATGGCGGCCTCCTGGCTTTTTGTTGGATTTTTAGGCATAGCAAACAGCCCGCTGCTTCTGCTCATACCCGTTTTTTCTCTGGGACTTTTGAGCGATTATCTCATCCATTATTTCTATCACAGACTGTATTCACCGCTAACGGCGCCAGAGGTCAGCTTGAAAAAACTGCTGATGTTTCCCTTGAGCTTAACGGCACTTTCCACCCTGATAGGCTTTCTTTCTCTGAGCCTCATAAACGGCTCGGGGCATTTGCAGCTTGGTATACTCACGGCTTTTAGCGTGGCACTCACCTGGCTGGGTGTTTTTTATTGGTGCGATCTTGCGCCCTGCCGGAAATCTGCGAAGCCGCTTATGGTGCATTTTCAACGCTTTCAGGGGCGCTTGTTTGCCCGAATTACGAAGTACCGTTATCTGTATTTTGCGGCCATTGCCGCTGCGCTTGTCTGGGGCATTCTTTCCCTGTCGAAAATTACCATAGAACCGTATCCCATCGGCCAACTGCCGCCCGCCACTACGATTAAAAAAGCCGATGCAATTATTAACGATAAATTCTTTGGATCGGTGCCTTTTTTTATTGAGATAGATACCGGGGAGGCAAACGGAATGCTGAAAAAGAGCGCAATGCTGGAGTTGGATAGAATTCACCGTGCTGTTGATAAGGCCGAAACCGGATTTTCCTATTCCGTTTTAACGGTATTAAAGCAGATGCACTATTATTTTACCGAAGAGCGGGATACCTTTTTAAGCACGGCCCAATACGATGATTTTTACGATGCCCTTATTGAGCAGTATCTGCTCTATTTTTCCTCTGGCGTGGAACCGGCGGAATATGAATCCATGGCGGACAGCTCCTATCGGGTCTTTTCCATTAAGGGGCTCATTTACTATCGCGACTACAATGATTTGGACAGTTTTATCGGCCTGCTCCACTCTCTGGAAGCCGAATTTCCGGAAAACTGGAGCATGGAAATTCACGGCATGGCCCGGCAGCTCGAAACCGAACACAACAATCTCCGCGGCAACTGGATACTCTCCTTCACGGGGGGAAGTCTTCTTATTTTTATTATGGTGCTCATCTTCTACCGGAGTCTCTCTTTAGCCGCGCTGAGTTTGATACCTGGATTTGTCAGCATGATTATTTCCTTTGGGTTCATTCATCTGGCGGGGATAAGCATCGATGTGTTTTCCATTATCTTTGTATCCATTATTACTGGCTTGGTAATTGATTACAGCATTCATACCCTGGCCGCGCTGAATCATCTGGGGGATATTCAATCTCTGGAAGGCGCTTTCAGCGAAATAATCGGATTCAGCGGCATTCCGATATTCCTGAGCTTCCTCACTTCGCTGCTGTCCTTTTCGGTGCTGTTTCTTTCATCTTTCAGGGGAGCGCGGAGTTTGGGCTTTCTGCTGTTTGTCTCACTTGTCCTTTCCTTCTTTTTCAGTTTATACTTGATTCCATTGATAATATTGCCAATAAAACTCAACAGGAGGAAGACCAATGGCTAAATTTTATAAGTTCATGCTGGTTCTGCTATGTTCGGCCCTGCCGTTGCAGGCCATTACAGTTCAGGAAATTCTCGACGGGTTCGCGGAAAGGCTGTCCATTCCGGTGCTGGCGGGAACATTCAAGGTAAAGCTCATCGCCAAAAATGGAGATGAGAGGGAAATTGTGGCGAGGGCCTATCAGAAGATTGTTAGCGAAGATCAGAATAACCGGCTGTTTGTTTTCGACTTTCCGCCAACCGTGCGGGGCACCTCCCTGCTGCTGCATTCCTACTACGACGGCAGATCCAACAACATGTGGATATACCTTCCCGCCGTGCGCCGGGTAAAGCGCATCGCGCTGGAAAGCTCCGGCGGGGGCTACTTCATGGGGAGCGACTTTACCTACCGCGATCTCATTAACATCGACTTTACGAAGATGAACTATGAGCTAACCGAGGAGAAAACCATAGACGGCATAGACTATTATGTTGTTAAAGCCTGGGGTAAAACTCCTGAAATACAGCAGGATAATGGCTATTCCTATCTGTTAAGCTATTACCGCAAAGACAATTTTTTCCTTATGAGACGAGACTATTTCGATTTCGATGAAAAGCTGCTCAAAGTGTATCAGGTGGAAGATTTCATTGTTCTCGGCACCTCCATCTACCCAACCAACATTTCCATGTCCAATGTGCAGAACGGCCATAGATCGCTACTGGAAGTAACCGATGTAAGCACCGATGACATACCCGACCGCTATTTCACCACCCGCTATCTCAAAGACAATCAGAGGTAAGCATGAAGGGCACCTCTAATAAAATTCATGCTTTGTGCGCGATTCTGATCTGCGCAATAGCCCTGGCAGCGGGAGCGGAGCCGCGTTTTGAATTTCTCTCTTTTGCCGATTATTACGGCGGCATAGAACCAGGCGATGGCTACCAGAACTTACGGAGCCGTATTTTTATGCGGCCCACCTTTGGCGGCATCCATGACAGCAGCGGCTTTGAATGGCAGCTTTCGGCCAACCTGTGGGCGCAGCCTTTGGGGGAACCGAATTACATAAACCTTTGGGACATTCCTTACGAAAGCTATATGTTTATGCCCTTTGATTTTTTCGATATTACTCTGGGCTTTAAAATTCTTTCTTACGGCTTTTCCGACGTGAGTGGCCCGCTCAATGTAACCAACAGCGGCAATGCCATTCCCTATGGTTTAACGGAGGCCTTCGACGGGCGGCGTCCCGATCCCCTCTTGCAGTTAAAATTTTATCCCTCTTTCGAGGATACTATTGAGCTTACCTACATTCCCATAACCCGCCCGGACAGGGAACGCGGCGGCAGTATTGCCCTCCCCGATTCCAATGACACCCTGGAATGGCGAGATGATTCCTGGCTCACCGATCCAGACACCATGCATTCCCTGTTTGCTGTTTACAGCCATTACGGCGAAAAGATTGATATGCAGTTCTTTTACGGCTGGTACACCAGCCACAAACCGGACTTCCTTATCCCCGAAATGACAAACAGCATTGCCTCGGTTATTAAACCGGTATACCGCAAAAAGCACACCTTCGGCTTTGCCTATTCCCTGCGCTTATGGACCATGACTCTCGCCCAGGACATAGCGTTTACCATTACCAGCGACCTGGCTGGCACCGACATTGGTGCCCAGAATTCCGAACTTACCGTAAATACTCAGCTCTTGGTGAATCTGCCCTGGAATATTTTAAGCCAATACAGCCTGGTATACGCCTTCTTTCCCAACCATAACCAGCACAGTGTTGGCACCGACAGCGCGGCGAGTGCCTACCTGGCGGAGGAAGTGCAGGGCTTCCACACACAGCCATTCCAGCACATAGCCTACATTATTACCCATTTCGAGAAAACATTTCTGCGGGAAAAGCTGAAAACATCCCTGAATATAGGCTTCTTCTTTTCGCCAAAAATTTATTTTGGCCCGCAAATTACCTATAACATAAGCGATTACTGGCAATTCGAGCTGGGCGCGGACATTACCCTCCTCGAACCGCCGGATAACGACTTACGGCGCAACACGGCAAATGACAGTTTTTATGTAAGGCTGCTGTACCGCTATTAAACGGGTGGATACCGTAAGCGTTATTATTCCCACCTATAACCGTAGCATTATCCGTGCGCTGGAATCGGTAATGGCTCAAACCTGGCGGAACCTGGAAATAATTATTGTCGACGATGGCAGCACTGACGGCAGCACCGATGGCACACGGATGAAAGCATGGATAGAACAGTCGGCGGTTCGGATTATCCGCACCGCTAACCGGGGTGTCGCCGCCGCACGGAATACTGGTGTGGAGGCCGCCGCCGGGCCCTGGATAGCCTTTCTCGATTCGGACGACACCTGGGCGGAATGCAAGCTGGAGAAACAAATGCGCCATATCCGCGCTCATCCCGATATTCGCATAGTCTATACCAGCGAGCGCTGGATACGCCGAGGTGTGCGGGTAAACCCGCCGAAGGCATACCGAAAATACGGCGGCGATGTTTTTCTCCACTGTCTGCCGGTCTGTCTGATTGCGCCTTCATCGGTGCTGATGCAGCTTAGTTTGTTCAGGGAAATGGGAGGATTCGATCCAGCCTATCCTGTTTGCGAGGATTACGATCTTTGGCTGAGAATTTGCAGTCTTTATCCGGTGGGCTTAGTGGATGAAGAACTGACTGTGAAATATGGCGGCCATGCCGATCAGCTTTCCGCCTCATCGCCTGTAATGGACTACTGGCGGATAAGGGCATTGTGCGGCATTCTCCAAACCCGGAAGCTCTCTCCCCCGCACCTTGAGGCCGTTCGGCGGGAAATAATCCGCAAAGCTAAAATTTTTCTTCCCGGCTGCCTCCGGCACGGACGCAGCGAACTCCATGAACAAACCACGGACATAATCCGCGCATCGGGAGTAACTCCAGGGCACCTCTAAGAAAACCATTGAGTTCTTGACTCGAACTTTTCCGCCGCTACTGCATTGTCAAAATGTTCACGTAGCTTAAGCTGGCTTAAGCTTTTGCCGCCCGAGGTAAAAATTTCTTCGTCAATTTCCTAAAGCTGCTTTTTAGAGCTACCCTTGTAGGTGCCCTTTATATGTTTTTTCAAGATTTTTACTGTAAGGCAACGATTTTATGTAATCTTCCATGAATTGCCAGTCGGGATTGCCTTTAGCATCCACGGGAAGTTTAATATCGGAATTAGGCATTCTCATAGGTCTCCATTTCCTTCCATACGCCCACTTTAACTTTTCTAGTTCGATAAGAGTGCATAAGAACATAGCGATATATGGAGAAAGTCCTTTATCCTTGATGTAGACAGGATTGACACTATGTGAGCAAGTAATCTCATAAGGATGATAAAATGCGTTTCCAACTGACCCGTCATTTGAAATTGTCAAGCAGTTAAAGAAGCATTTACTATCTAAATCGTGATTTTTTTCGCTTCCATCTTTGGATGTGTCTTCTATCTCTTCTATAGAGTGCCACGATCTTATCCCGTTATTAAATTCAGATGCTCCAATAAAAGGAATATTTCCCAATGGGTCTATATCTGGTTTTTTGTTATAATACCCATTTTTTATATAAAAAATATCCCCATACTTAAACCATTCCCATTTTCTATCACTTAACTTCAAATCGTTCTCAAAAAAAGGTTTAATTATAGGTTTTTGTGGAATTTGTATTTTCTCCACCCAATTAGGAATTTCTGAGATGTCAGGAATGTGTATATCCGCTAGAGTCTTGTTGGCTTGTCGCCCATAGCTATACCGATATTTGTTAGCTCGTAAAATCATGCAGTAGTAGAGCATTTGTCTATCGGTCATTTTCAATTTAGGTGATAGATATAGTAAATCCCGCCCGCTGTAATATTCATTTTTTTGCAAAAACGATTCTAAAACAGAACCTCCAACAGAAACAGATATTGTATTAGCCGGATTAGGTTCTATATCTTCTATTTCTTTTACAAATCCAACACAGCCGTTATTTGTTGAACCGCGAGCGATAAAAGGAATTCCTGTATCTGATTCTTCCATTTTGTAGTATTCAAGATTAACACCATATTGAATGTTAAACAAATCACTAACTTTTTTCATATAATCTATCTTCATTCAAAAATTGAAATGCTACAAAGCTCTTGATTGTCTTGATAAAGTCTTCTTCTGTAAGAGTTGAGTAATCCGTTTCCATATAGGCTTCTGCACACCATTCATCTTTGGCGGATACGAACTGAACAACGCTTAATCCGGGTAATGAATCTTTATTCCGGTAAGACCTAAGCCATTTTTCTTTAATATCAGACCACAGCCCACCATCAATCCGGCCTTTTTGCTTTCTTTTAACAAATCCATCATCTTTCCAATAGCCAAAAAATGTTTTATACCCTTCCGGGTGTGGGATATGAGCTTTTATTACAACACCGCATGTAACCACTGATACTTTGGAATTATGGAATAATTCATTAGGAAGGCTTACAACTGCCTCTAGTGTATGGTGCTTTAATATTCTTCTTTTAAGCTCTAGCCCTTTACCCTTTTGTGCAAGAACACACGACATGGGAATAATAGCAACGCATAAAGCATTTTGAGCCAAGCCCTCCAGATTGTTAAGGACAAATTCTAACTCCTCTTTATCTTCCTTGTCAGTTTTATATGGGGGGTTCAAAAGCCCTATAGAAGGGGCGAAAGTTCTTTTTATATGTTCTGTTATCCTTACTTCTTCGTCAACATCTGTAACTTTTCCGTTTCTTTCAGCTCTTATTTTTAAACCTGTATTGAATTTTGTATTAAAGCAATCATCATGAAACAGGTTTGTTTTTCCATCTCCATTTACTATCATATTAGAGCAGGCAAGCGGGAAAATGCTGTCTTGATATTCAATGCCAATAACTTGGTTCTTTTTTATTTCAGACTCTTTTGTTTTATCATGGTCGGCAAGCTTCATCATCTCACGCATTGAACTGATTAAGAAACCGCCTGTTCCGCAGCAATTATCAAAGACTACGCTATCCTTGGTTAGTCCCGCTATATCACAAAACAACTCGGTAATATGCTTTGGAGTGAGAACAATTCCCAGCCCTTTATCAGAATTAGCATACCTTAAAAATTCTATGTAGAAGTCTCCAAATATATCATAGAATCGATAGGTTTTCACAAAAGAATTTACCCTATCGTCTACTTCTGATATTAAATTGATAAACTTCTGTTTATCATTTGATAATGTAGCATTTGTCTTTATAAAGCTATATGCGTGTTTTAATGTTTCAACGTTTACATTGGGGATTTCTGCTTGACTTAATTGATCGACAACTGCATTGACCAGGCTGGCTGCTAGTTGCTTCGCGGTTTGATACTTGGTATATCCATCCTTAAAAACATTATGACTTAGTGCTATAAGTATACCGCTTAATAGAAGGCTTCTATTTGCTTCTGGTATTTTATAGGAATGCAGTGTCTGGTTAAGGTTTTTGTTGTAATCAAGCAGTCTTTCATACCTTTGATGCCTTGTATCCTCCCTGTGAACATACTTTTCTTTGAATTCAGGCAGTGTTAGCAGTTTATCTGCAAATGGACTCGGTGCTTTTGAAGTTTTGAGCTGGAGAAAACTTGTAGCAAGTAATTCCTCCTCAGACTGGCCGCTGACGCCTAAGGAAATAACATCAAACTCTTTCGACAAATAGCTTGAATATAGCAGTGCACCATCTACAGCATAATCTTTGTACTTATCTAAACCTGGGCTTTGATGAAATTGTGTTTGTGCCTTGCATTCCACCGTCATAAGGAAATCAGCATCTTCTTCAGACTGAATTATAAATTCAGGATACCCCTTGCCATCCCCGGCCTTAGATGCTGATTGCAGCAGTTTACTGATTTTAGGATTGCTGGATTTCTGTTCCTCAATAATAAACCCATTATTGTGAAACGGCCTGAATTTGTCTCTTACTATATTTTCTGTTATCCTTTCGCTCATACATTACAGCCCTCCATCTCTAAAATATCGGCGATCCCATTTATAATGTCATTGTCCCACTTTTGGTGAATCAGTATATATCTTCCCTTACTTCATAACATTGTACAATGCGTCAGTCATCGCGTAGGCGGCTGCGGTATTACCGGTTTCCATGGCATAATCCATCATTCTCTTTATGTAATTCATTACGTCCATGGTAAGGTACACAAGGAATCCTTCATTGCCTTCCCTCTCCGCATTATCTCCGGCCAGCGATGTACGGATTAACGCGATAATTTCTGCGTTCACATTGAGCTGATTTTTAAATTCTTCGAGGGGATTGGGAACGAAGATTTTCACCACATCATAACGCTTGTAACGGAAAAAGAGCTCCTCGCAGGCCAGCCAATACTCCGGTGCCAACAGGGGCTGCTCATCCATGAGCCGTTCAAACAGCGCAATGGTTTTTTCCTCCTCCCCAAGCCGCCAATTTATATCGACAACATCTCCAAACTGGTCAATATTACCCCGTGAGTGTATCACCTGGCTGGCTAATTCATTTCGTATTGCGCGTAAGCGTTCCAGAGCAGGCGGATAAATCGCGCCAAATTCCATCCAATCCGAAAGAAAATATGAGGATCGCACCCCCGACAGGGAAGAATCGTAGTCCAGAGCATGGGAGAAAAACCATTCAAAGCGATCCAGTGCCTCAGCATGGCGCTCCTCGCCCAGCATCGCCATGGTTCTCTCATGGTAGATACCAATATCCGCCGCTTCCTCGCCGCTGGGCAGAAGGGCTTGCTCCATACCGCGTCTTTGATACTCTCCCGCGGGCCGGGCCGCCACCGCAAACCCAATAAACAGAAGCAGCAGGGCCAGATAAACACGCATACAGTTATCCTTTACGGGGCACCTCTAAGGTTCCATTAGCCAAAAGTGCTTACATCGGCTTTGTAATCAATGCCCTGCCAGCCGAAGCCGTGCAGCTTCATAAAATCATTCCGGAAACCGGCAATGTCGGTAAGCTGTTCCAGATTGTCCGTTGTAACGGAATCCCAGTTGGACTGAATTTCCTTCTGAACATCCTCACGCATTTCCCAGTCGTCCATTCGCACAAGGCCTTCGCTGTCGCGGATGGTGCCTTGTTTGCCGTAAACCTTGCTTGCCAGAAGCCGGTACATCTGCTCGATGCAACCTTCATGGATGCCCTTGGCTTTCATTATTTTAAACAGCAGGGAAATGTAGAGCGGCACCACCGGTATTACGGAACTGGCCCGGGTTACCAGAGCCTTGTTTACTGATACAAATGCCTCGCCGCCGTGAGCAGACAATGTATCGTTCAGGGTTTTGGATGTTTTTTCCAGATGCTCCTTGGCGGCCCCAATGGTTCCAGCCCGATACACGGCATAAGTTACTTCAGGGCCAATGTAGGAATAGGCCATGGTTTTCGCGCCTTTGGCCAGAACGCCGCCCTTGAGGAGTGCATCCACCCACAGGGTCCAGTCATCGCCGCCCATAACTTTGATGGTTTGGTTCTTTTCATCGTCGCTGGCCGGTTCAATGGAGGCTTCCCCCACCGTGCCTTTAAGAAAATCCACCGATTTGGCGGTGTAGGTTTTCCCCAGCGGCTTGAGTACCGACTTGTAGGCGGTGCCGCTATCAGGATCCGTGCGAACCGGCGAAGCAATGGAGTATACCACGAGGTCAATCTCGCCAAAAAGCTCCTTTATCCGCTGAACAACAGCCGCGCGGGTTTGATGGGAGAAGGCATCCGCATTCATGCTTTCAGCCCTTATGCCAGCGGCTTTTGCCGCTTCATCGAAGTACTTGTTATTGTACCAGCCGGGGCTGGCAGGTTTGCGTTCGGAGGGCTCCCGCTCAAAGGAGACATTGAGGGTGCCAGCTCCGCCGCCAAAGGCCGCCGCAATGCGGGTGGCCAGTCCGTAGCCGGTTGAACCGCCTATAACAAGAACCCGTTTGGGCATGGTAATCGGCGGCTGTTTCTTCACATAGGCAATCTGCTCTTCAAGGGCTTTTTTTAGCCCTCCTGGATGGGCGGTGAGGCAAACTCCACCGATAATTTTTGGTTCTAAAATCATTTAACCCTCCTTATCGCCCATTAGGCATAGCCAGGAAGCCTCGGCCGCTAGCTGATCTCCCACGTAGGCCTTGCCGCTTTGGCGTATGCCCCGCGAGGTTACCTGAACGTTTTCTATTTCAAAGCGCACTTCGTCGCCCGGTACCACCTGACGGCGGAATTTGGCCTTGTCCACGGTGGCCAGAAAAAACAGTTTGTCGCCGAGTATGCCGGACTGGGCCGCACCGGCCCCGCCGCACTGGGCCATGGACTCTACCAGAATGACTCCGGGCACAACCGGGTAGCCGGGAAAATGCCCCTGAAAGAAGTAGTCGTCTTTGGTGTATTTCCGGGTGCCGACAATGCGTGCATCGCTTACCTCAGTGAGTTTATCCACGTACAGAAAAGGTTCCCGATGGGGAAGCAGGTCTTTAATATCCTTATAAGCCATAATTTACCTCCAAATTATTGTATTTTAGGCTATCTCCGAAAGCTCCATCTGTGGAGTTTTTAGAGGGTTTCAGTCGTATTCCAGAGCATCCTACCCTGAAAACGCGAGTGCGTCCATGCACCCGCGGGTAACTCTGAACGTTTTCAGGGTTACTCGTATTTCTTGTATATTATCGTTCCATTGTGTCCGCCAAATCCCAGGTTATCCGACATTACTGCCCGCAGTTCGGCTTTGCGGCCAACTTTGGGCACGTAGTCCAGATCGCAGGCCTCATCCGGGTTGTCCAAATTTATGGTGGGCGGGATAAAGCTGTTCCGCATGGCCAGAAGGCAGATAATGGATTCCAGGCCGCCGGCACCGCCTATCAGGTGGGCGGTCATGGACTTGGTGGAAGAGATGGGGAGCTTGTAGGCATAATCCCCGAAGGCCTTTTTGATGGCGATGGTTTCCAGCGGATCGTTGGTTGGGGTGGAGGTGCCGTGAGCATTCAAATAATCAATGTCTTCCGGCTGCATTCCCGCGTCCCGTAGCGCCCACTTGAACGCACGAGCCGGGCCATTGCCTTCGGCATCCGGGCTGGTAAGATGGTAAGCATCGCAGCTTATGCCATAGCCAGCCACTTCGGCATAAATTTTCGCTCCGCGCTTTAGGGCGTGGTTCAGCTCTTCCAAAATCAATATACCTGCGCCTTCCCCCATAACAAAGCCGTCTCTGTCCTTGTCGAATGGACGGCTGGCAATGGCGGGATTGTCATTGTTGCGTGTAGACAGAGCGGTGAGCTTGAGAAATCCCGCCATTGAGAACCCGGTAATGGCGGCTTCCACGCCGCCGCTAACGGCGACATCAATCATACCGGAGCGCAGGGCAAGCAGGGCGTTGCCAAGTGCATCCGTACCGGATGTACAGGCCGTTACCACCGCATAACAGGGGCCCAGAAAGCCGTATCGGATAGCGATATTGGCCATGCCCTCGTTGATTATCATTTTGGGGATGGTCATGGGGGGGACGCCGCGGGGGCCCTTGGAGACAAAGTGAATAAGACTTTCCTCGGTGCATTCATAGCCGCCGATGCCGTTGCCGAGAATTATTCCAACCCGCTCCGGATCGGCTCCGCCTTTATCCAAACCCGCATCGGCCAGGGCTTCGGCGGCACCCGCTACGGCAAATTGGGAGAACCGTGCCATTTTGCGGGCATCCTTCTTGTCCATCCAGTTCTCAGGGTTGAAATTTTTCACTTCACCGGCAATTTTACAGGCGAACTCTTCCGTATCAAACAAGGTAATTGGAGCGATACCGCTCTTCCCGGCTTTAACGGCCTCCCAAGTGTCGGCGATATTGTGTCCCAAGGGGTTCACAGTTCCAATTCCAGAGACAACGACTCTGCGGCGTTCCATGCTCATGCTCCCTACATTACCAGTCCGCCATCCACCCGTATCACCTGGCCGGTAATATAGGAGGATAGATCGCAGGCCAGAAACAAAACTGTGTTGGCAATATCCTCAGCCTGTCCCATTCTTCCCAGCGGAATGGCATTCACATAGCTAGCCTTTACTTCTTCGGGAAGTTTATCCGTCATCGCGGTTTCAATGAAGCCCGGCGCTACGGCGTTTACCCGAACATTGCGCTTGGCTGTTTCCTTGGCCAAACTTTTGGTAAAGCCTATAAGCCCCGCCTTGGATGCCGAATAGTTGGTTTGACCAGCATTGCCCATCTGCCCCACCACCGAGGCCATGTTTACGATGCTCCCTGACTTCTGTTTCAAGGCCATGAAGGCCGATGCCTCGCGGGAAACCAAAAATGCCCCGGTAAGGTTTACCTTAATTACCGATTCCCACTGATCCAGCGGCATTCGGAACACCATTCCGTCCCGGGTAATTCCGGCATTGTTCACCACAACATCCAGAGAACCGGAGGCGGTAATATCGCCGATGAGCTTTTTTACCTGATCCTCATCGGTAATGTTCGCGGAATGAAAGGTTACCGATGCGCCGTTTTTTGCGGCTGCATCCATGTCCTTTTTGAATGGGCCTTCCTCAAAGTCGCAATAATGCACCGAAGCCCCTTCGGAGAGGACTTTCATAATAATCTCTTTGCCGATACCCCGGGCTCCGCCAGTTACCAGAACAACTTTTCCTCTTAACAACATAACATCTCCTTTTTATTAGCTTATTATATAATCAGAATGAATGAAATACATTTCCACGCATTCTCGGCAACATTTTATAGGGAAATCACCAAATTATGTAATTTCCCCCGTAGGTTAAACCGCCGCCAAACCCCACGGTTAGAATTTTCATACCCCGTTTGAGCATTCCTTTCTTGTCCATTTCGGCCAGGGCGAGAGGTATGGATGCCGAAGAGGTGTTGGCAAACTCTTCCATATTCAGATAATACTTTTCCATAGGAATATTGGCCCGCTTGGCCGCCGCAGCAATAATGCGGTAATTGGCCTGATGGGGAACAATGAAATCCACATCCTCCTGACTCAAATCATTGCGCACCATCAGTTCGCTGACAATTTCGGTATTTACCCTTACCGCGAAATTATAAACCTTCTGGCCATCCATTGTTAAGCAGCCCTGTTCCTCATGGTTTTTCGTGTAGTCTACCGGGGTGGCCGTTCCGCCAGAGGGCATGTACAAAAATTCGGCACCGCTGCCATCGGTACGCAGGATGCTATCCTGTATGCCCCGCCCTTCATCTGTTTGGCCAAGAACAGCCGCACCAGCACCGTCGCCGAACAGCACGGCCGTTCTCCGGTCGTTCCAGTTCATTATGGCCGAAAGTTTTTCCGATCCGATTACCAGCACCCTGGCGGCGGTTCCACCGAGGATTAAGCCCCGGCCCAACTCCAGTCCGTAGACAAAACCCGTGCAGGCAGCCTTGATATCAAATGAACCGGCATTGGTAATGGCCAAATCGCGCTGAACCAGATTCGCCGAAGCGGGGATATCTTTATAATCAGGAGTAATCGTTGCAACAATAATGCTGTCGATATCGTCACTATCCAGCCCGGCACGGGACAGCGCATCTTTGGAGGCTTCGCTTGCCATGTAGGATGTTGTTTCCGTATCCGAGGCAATGTGCCTATTTCCAATGCCGGTATGAGAGCGTATCCACTCATCCGATGTATCAAGAGACTTGGGTAATTCATCATTACTCATTCGCCGTTCTGGTATATAAGAACCCACAGACAGAATGCCGACAGCCATGTTTTCTCCTATTAAGGGCAGCTCTAAAAAACCCATTGAGTTAATTTGGAGTCTTTTCAAAAACCATCCGGCTGATTGCGGGGACACTCACGGACACCTCCCTACAATCAGAAGGATTGGAAGAACGGCGGGAGTCCCCCAAAGAGGATTTTTGAATAGCCTCACGGGATTATCCCCATTTTATGGACATACTGTCAATAGCGGCATAGGGGGGTAGGCTAAATATTGAAAATTGATTATGCTAAGCGGAAACTGCCGTAAAACATGTTAAGATTCTGTTTATCCGGCAGCTCTACACATTTTTAAGGAGATATAAATGGCAGATTTAAAAACCAGCTATATGGGGATTCCCCTGGCTAATCCGGTTATAGCCGGAGCCTCAGAGCTTACTTCACATGCGGACTCGATAAGGAAAATTGAAGATTCTGGAGCAGGTGCTCTGGTTATCAAGAGTCTTTTTGAGGAACAAATTCAGCTTGAGAGGGCACGTTTTGAAGAAGAACAGGGTATGTATAACGATTTGTCGGCGGAGATGCACAGTCTCTATCCCGAGGCACAACATTCCGGTCCCGAGAGTCATTTGTTGTGGGTAAGAAAAGCGAAGGAATCCGTTTCCATTCCGGTCATTGCCAGTTTGAATGCGGTAAATAAAGCCACTTGGTCGGAGTGGGCGATAAAACTCCAGGACACAGGAGTGAATGGTTTGGAATTGAACTTTTTCGCAAATCCGGATCAGCAGGCTGGCGATGCGGCATCTATTGAAAAAGATCAGATTGAAGCCGTGAAAGCTGTTGTGAAAGCCGTTAAAATTCCGGTCTCAATCAAAATGAGTCTGTTTTATACGGCTCCAATAGCCGCTGCCAAGGCATTTGCCGATGCTGGAGCCAAAGGACTGGTACTGTTCAATAAATTCTTTCAGCCGGATATTAACGTCGAAAAAGAGAGTAGCACCTTGCCTCTGAATTTAAGCATCGCTACGGACAACAGGCTCCCGCTGCGTTATGCCGGACTGCTACACGGAGAAACCAAAGCGAGTATCTGTGCCTCCAGCGGCATTATGGACGGCCTGGATGTGGCAAAAATGATATTGGCCGGAGCGGATGTTATACAAGTTGTAAGCACTCTTTACCGGAACAAAATTACTCAGATAGGCCGCATTGTAAAAGATTTGGAAAAATGGATGGACGGCAAGGGCTATAGTTCCCTTGAAGATTTCAGAGGGAAAATGAGCAAGAAAAACTCCAAAGATCCCTGGGCTTACAAGCGGGCGCAGTATGTCAAACTCCTGATGAAGCCGGATCCGATGGGAATTATCCGCTAAAGTACGCACTGCTGTATAAGGAATTTTTTATGTTAAAATATGTAATATCCCTATACGTATTACTGCCTATTGCTGTTATGGCTGGTACCATGACCGATGAAAGCTTTAAAAGCTATGATCCCTTTGTGGCTGATAAAGATGGATTTGATTCCCTGTTTGTAAATCCGGCGGGCATGGCCAACCAAACAAAAATATTTTCACTCAGAGCCGAAGGTGGAACTTGGGGAAAAGCGGAAAATTATCAGCTTCTGGATGATAATGTCGATGCGATGATAGCCATTACCGATGGAAATGTTACCGAGGACAACTTAAAAAAAATAGCACCAATGATAGCTTCTGCGGCGAGTCAGGAGACACTGGACAAAATTACCAAAAACACCTCTTTGTACAACATAACAATTGAAGACGCAAAACAGCCTTCTACCTGGAGTGGTACAAGCCAATCAGATAGAGAGGAAATTGGAAAAAATCTGCAGGATGAAGCCTTGCGGGTGGATCTCATGAAGCAGTTGGAATCTATCGGATTTAATCTGGAAGCGGAAGCCCGGATAGGCACTCTGATACGGGGAATAGGACTGGGACTGTATGCTAATACCTATCTGCTTTTTTCCCTGGGCGCCTTGGGTATTCAGGATTTACTTTATGAAACTGGAATAATCGGTGGCTATGGTTTCGATGTTGGCAATTTCAGCCTGGGATTTAGCGGAAAATTTGCAACGCTGGCCGTAGACGATCCGAATAAACCATTCAATATGAGAGATCCCAATTCCGGGGCAATTCTCTATGGATATGCCTGGGGAATAGATGCAGGTGTGATTTGGGAGCCGCTTGACAGCTTGAGGATTGGCTTGGTTCTCAACGATATTATAGGATCCAAAACCAAACTCGACAATATGTTACCCGGTACTTTAGGGGAGCTCATCAACACTTCCATACCGCTGCCTGAGTTCGATTATACCTTCTCCCTGGATTTAAGCATGGGAATAACCTGGGCACCGGAAGGTGGAATTGTAAAGCCGAAATTCGGACTGGATTTTTACAATATTCTGGGAATGTTTCGCGCTATGGCTGATGGCGGAGCTAACTATTCCGGTCTTGAAGAATTTTATCAAACTGCGGCATCTACTCCTTTCCGCTATATGCGTATCGGAGCCAATATGGAATTTTGGGGCTTTCTTAATCTGGGAGCCAACTGGTATATGGAGTATATTACTTTCGGGATAGGGTTGGATATTGCGGTTTTTGAACTTTTTATTGATTTCAAAGTAAAGCAGGATTTCACGGAAATAGGCACTGAAGTCATGTTTAAAATCAAATTTTAAAAAGCCGCACACCGGGTAGAAATGCAGGTAATAACACTCGATGCCATAATGGCAGGGATTAGGGAAAAGGTAAGTGCCGATTACGACTTGGTGATAGCCATTGAACGCGGCGGGGTGTTGCCTGGTTGTCTGGCTGCCCGCTGGCTAAACATACCCCTTTTCCTGCTGTCTATCAGCTTCCGGGACGACAATAATCGTCCCTGCACTTCTGTGCCTGTGCTAATCCGGGGCCTTGAATGCCCTGTAAAAGGCCGCCGCATCCTTCTTGCCGACGATGTAAGCAATTCCGGTGCTACCCTAAAACGCGCCCGCGAAGAGCTGGCAGGGGCCTCGGTTACCACTCTGGTTATTTCCGGCAGTGCTGATATATCTCTCTTCGGCCCCCATACGGAATGTATTTTTTGGCCCTGGAGCAGGGAACAGTAGAAAAAGTTATTTACCAGCAAGGTGCACTGTTCCGATATCCCGGTATGTTTAATCCAATCTGGAGGCAGTGCCCAGGAAGCGCAAACCGTCAAAATGCCTGCGTGTTAGGCTCTGTATACAAAAATCATCCAACCAGGAATTTGATCGCAGGAAAGCTGAACCAGCTTTCAATGCCGCCGTTTATCAAGGTTCATATAGAACAAAAACCTCATCCTGAATTGTATCTACCCCGGTAAACCCCTTGTTATCCAGAAAGGCCATAACAATTTCTGCCGCCAGTTTATTTTCCCGGCTGAAGGTATGCCCTTCATTGGGAAACAGTAAATGCCGGTGATTTTTCAACAGATCCAGATTTTTTGTAATCATGCCCGGCGGGGTTGCAAAGTCTTCGCCGCCGGAAAAAATTAAAATGGGCACCGAACTTTTAAGCGGCGTATTATCAAAATACATATCATCCCGGTATTGTTCCAAATCCAGTACTCCAAAGGTGCTATCCAGTGATTCCCCCACAAAATTAAATGAACCCTGGTATTCTTTTGCCAATTGGGTTGTTTTTGGACCAAAATCGTACGTATCCAAAATGGAATAATCGGTTCTTAAATAACTTTCAGCTTCTACTCCAAAAAGGGTTATAAATGATATGATTCTATTTTCATCAAACCAGTATTTCCCATATTTTTCCTTGAGTTTCTCCATCTCGCTGGATTTTTCAACATTTTCTTCTTTTTTCTCGGCCATTTTATATGTATTGGAATCAATGGAATCCAAAATGGCCTTTGCCTCATCCTCGGCGCCATTTTTATAGGCTAAAAATGGGAGCTGGATCAACATGACATGCTCTATCGCCTCCTGTGGCAGGGAGCTTTCAAATACCTTTTCAATCCGTTGTTTAAAACCATCCCCATATTTGGCATCATATTTTTCTGCCAGAATCTTTAATTTATTCAAAACCCCATCTCCCGCCAGAAAAGCCATGTCATCCTTGGTAACGACACCGTCCAGAATTACCTTGTTAATCTTTTTGGGATAATCCTGAATAAAGTAGGAGGCCACCAGAGTTCCAAATGAAAAGCCGTAAACATCAATTTTATCAATGTTTTCGGCCTTTAGAATCATATTTAGGTCATAAGCAATATTTTTGGCACCATAATCGCTTAATTTAATGCCCTTTTCCTTTACTTCTTCATGCTTCTCCGTTAGTAATTTTCCATACTCTGCATCAGTCATGGTGTTTACATAAAAAAAACTTTCAATAAAGGGTTCACTGTAGCCGGTTCCCCGGTAGTCCATTAGCAAAACATCCCGGTTTGCATTGATTTTGTTAAAATAAGCAGTTTCATCCAAAAGAATGCCATGAATCATGGGGCTGCCAAAGTAATGCTGTCCGCTAATTGCCGGCCCTCCCTGCAACAGAAAAATCGGTTCTTTCTTGTTTTCCTGGTTTTTGGCCGGAATAACCGTGTATAAGATTTCAAATGTGGTGGTATCTTCCGGATCGTTTGGCGATGCCTTTGTTTCTACCGTATAGCTCTTTGCCCCTATGTCCACAAAATACGGGCTTGGAGTGTTTACTTCCTTTCTGAGTACGGTATCGTCCTTTTGCGGGCTCCCTTGTGTTTGGCATCCTGCGATAAAAATTACAAGAAGAGCAATAATGCCTGAGAATACTGATTTAGTCATTTTTTCCTTCCTTTTTATAGAGATGTGAGGATATTAGGAAAAATATTTTAAAGTGTCAAGGGCTAAATACTGGAAGAGCTTTTTGTGCGGTAGACTGTTTTGTGAAATATACCTATAGCCACTGGATTTATCCTGGTTTATCAAACCACGCCATTGAAGGCCTTCGGCATACCGCAAAGATATCCCGCGGAATTGGGGCGGCATTACAATCCGCGCAAGCTGGTAAATCCATCAGTGCAGTATGTCCTGAAACTTTTGCAGGGCGGCGTTTCCGGGGATGAGTGTTTCCATGGGCAGTTCTACCAGAGGGGTGTCGCAAATTCGACCGTGGTCGTGCATGTCGATGGAATCGCGATCGATGTAGAGCAGGCCAGTGGCTACCTGTCCCTTGCGGGCGCAGTCGCGGATGTAGGTGAGGGAGCGGATGGAGTCGGTGGGATCGAAGTCGGTATCAATTTTGTCGAGTATGAGGCGGGAGCCGTCGTGGAGGGTAAGGGCTTTTGTTGTGCCTTCCTGATAGTCGGCGGTAATGGTTTGGGCATCTCGTATGAGGTCGATATGGGCGGCTTCATGAATGTTTTCCCGGGTGTGCATGTAGCTTTTGGTGGAGCTTTCGTGGTCGTTGAAGGAGACGCAGGGGGATATAACGTCGATGAAGGCGAAGCCGTAGTGGCTCAGACCGGCTTTGATGAGAGGGACAAGCTGGGCCTTATCACCGGAGAAGGAGCGCGCGACAAAGGATGCTCCCATGTTGATGGCAATTTGGGCGGGGTCGATGGGGCCGAAGGGATTTTTTTCACCTTTTTTGAGCTGGGAGCCAACATCGGCAGAGGCAGAGAATTGGCCTTTGGTAAGACCATAGACACCATTGTTTTCGAGTATGTAGAGCATGTTCACGTTGCGCCGGGCCGTGTGCGCGAACTGGCCGAGTCCGATGGACAGGGAGTCGCCGTCTCCAGATATGCCGATGAGGATAAGATCGCGGTTGGCGGCGGAGGCACCAGTGGCTACGGCGGCCATTCTGCCATGGACGGAGTTTATGCCGTGAGCATCGGATGCGAAGTAGGTGGGGGTTTTTGAGGAGCAGCCTATGCCGCTGAGCTTGGCAATGCGGTGGGGGGGCAGGGAAAGCTCCCAGATGGCATGGATGATAGCCGCGGTTACCGAGTCGTGGCCGCATCCGGCGCAAAGGGTAGAAAGGGCACCTTCATAGTCCCGTCGGGTAAGGCCTTCTTTGTTTTTTGTTACCGATGGATGGGCAACTTTGGGTTTTTGATTAAAACTCATTGGGAAATCTCCTTTTGAATGGCCCCGCGCAGTTTGGCTGTTACGGCCTGTGCGTCGAGGGGCATGCCGCCGTATTCGAGTATGGGAACCAGCTGGGATTTTTTTGCACGGGTTTCCAGTATGAGCAGGCTGCGCAACTGGGCATCGCGGTTCTGCTCTATAACGAAGCAGCGCTCATGGGCATCAATGTACTCTTCTGCCTGGGGGCTGAAGGGGAAGCCGCGTATGCGCATGTAGTCCAGCTTTATGCCGTCTTTTGCCAGTTCGGCGAGTGCTTCCTTTACGGCCAAATGGCAGCCGCCGACGGTGATAACGCCGTATTTATTTTCTGCTGTTTCAATAATGGGCGGCGGCAGGGTTTTCGCGGAGGATTGAACCTTGCGGCGCAGGCGATCTACCACTTCAATATATTCTGCGGATTTTTCCGTGTATTGACCATACTTGTTGTGCCCTGAGCCGCGAAGAAAGTAGGAGCCTTTGGGATGGACTCCAGGGAGGGTACGGGCGGCAATTTCATCGCCGTCGTCGTCGAGATAGCGGTAAAATTTTTCGATTTTTTCCAGTTCCTCCGCGCTGAGGACTTTGCCTCGATCCGGCTTGTAATTATCGTCCCAGCTAAGCCGTGGGGTTATCCACTCGTTCATGCCAATGTCCAGGTCGGTAAGGACGAGTACGGGGGTTTGGAAATGTTCGGCCATGTCGAAGGCCTGTACTGTGAAATAGAAGCATTCTTCCGGGTTGGCAGGCAGGAGCAGTATGTGTTTGGTATCGCCGTGGGAGGCGTAAGCGGCAGGGAGAATATCACACTGCTGGGTGCGGGTCGGCATACCGGTTGAGGGACCTACCCGCTGAACATCGAAGATAACAACTGGTATTTCGGTAAAGTAGGCAAAGCCGATGAGTTCATTCATAAGGGAAAGGCCGGGGCCGCTGGTGGGAGTAAAGGCTCTGGCACCGCACCAGCCAGCACCGATGCCTATGCCTACGGCTGCGAGTTCATCTTCAGCCTGAATAATGGCGGCGTTCAGCTTGCCTGTGTCGGCATCGCGGCGAAAGCGTTGGCAGAGCTGTCCGAAAACATTGATTATGGACGTGGCCGGGGTAATGGGGTACCAGCCTGTTACGGTGGCACCCGCATAGATGCAGCCCAGCGCACAGGCTCCGTTTCCGGTTATAATAATGCTGTTGGAGACTGTTTCATTCCGTTCCACCCGCACGGGCAGGGGGCAGGTGAAATTTTCGGAGGCATATTTATGGCTCATGGTAATGGCCTTCATATTGGCTTCCGCCAGGGAGGGCTTGCGGGCATAGGTTTCATTGAGCAGGGTTTGGAGGATGGAAAGCTCAATGTTCAGAAAGGCGGCCGCAGCTCCCACATAGGTAATGTTTTTCATTAGCATGCGCACTTTAACATCGGGGAATGCCTCTACGCTGAGTTCCGCCAGGGGGATGGGGAGAAAAGTCACATCGTTGCGCATCAGTTCTTTATTTAAAGGACGGGTGGAATCGTAGAGAAAATAGCCGCCGGGGCTTACCGAAGCTATGTCTTCGGCTATGGTGCGCGGATTCATGGCTATGAAAAAATCCACCCTCGGAGAGCGGGAAACATGCCCCTCGGCACTGGCCCGTATTTCGTACCAGGTGGGGAGCCCCTGTATGTTGGAGGGGAATATGTTCTTTGCGGAAACCGGAATGCCGGAATGGTGAATGGACTTGTACAGCAGGCTGTTGGCACTGGCTGAACCCGAACCGTTTACATTGGCAATTTTCAGGACAAAATCGTTAATTCTTTCAGTTTTCATTGTAATCCTCGGCGTGGGGTATATGGACAATGGATTTCTTCATGTCCCAGGCTCCAGTGGGGCAGCGTTCTGCACACATGCCGCAATGAATGCACACATCCTCATCCTTCACCATTACCCGCCCGGTTTGGGTTAGGTTTTCCGAAACGAACAGGGGCTGCTCCTGGTTGAGTGCTGGTGCGGTAAGACGGGAGCGCAGCTCTTCTTCCGAGCCGTTAGGGACAATGGTTAAACAATCCACGGGGCAGGCATCAATACAGGCATCGCATTCTATGCACAGCGAGTGCGTGAAATCGGTCTGCATATCGCAGTTCAGGCAGCGCTCAGCCTCCACCGCGGCTTCATCTATATCGAAACCCTTTTCCACTTCCAGCTTCAGATCGACAAAGCGTTCTTTAAGGGATAGGTGCGGCACGATACGGCGTTTGGCGGCATCCCAGTCGTTGCTGTAGCTCCACTCTTGCAAACCCATCCGCTGACTTACCAGATTGATGCCCCGTGGCAGCCGCTGCTCCACCGGTATGCCCCGGCAATAGTTATGAATGGAAATGGCGGCTTCATGGCCGTGCGCTACCGCCCAGATAATGTTCAGGGGGCCGAATGCGGCATCTCCCCCAAAGAACACCCCGGCGCGTGTGGACTGATAGGTTGTCTTGTCCACAATCGGCAGGTCCCATTTGTCGAATTCGATGCCGATGTCCTTCTCTATAAAAGGAAAGGCATTCTCCTGTCCCACGGCGAGAATTACCGCATCGCAGGGAAGAATAACATCGTCCAGCTTCTTCGATTTCAGCCGTCCGGTTTCATCCTTATGCCATTCAACACTCTCAAAATGAACCCCGGTAAGCACTCCGTCTTCAACGATGAAGCGACTGGGTGAATGATTGGTAATAATGTCAATGGCTTCTTCTTCGGCGTCTTCAAGTTCCCATTCCGAGGCTTTGAGCATGCTGTGCGGCTTGCGGGCTACCACTTTCACGTTCTCGCCGCCGATGCGCTTGGCGGTGCGGCAGCAGTCCATGGCGGTGTTGCCGCCGCCGATAACCAGAACCCGGGGGGCAATGGAATGGACATGGCCAAAGGCCACGGCCTCCAGCCAGGCAATGCCAACATAAATATTCTCCGAATCATGGCGGCCAGGTATTTCCAGCTCCTTGCCCATAGGCGCTCCGCAACCTACAAACACCGCATCGAAATGACCTTTTTCATCGCCCTTTTCCAGCAGTTCCTTCATGCTGGTAACCGGGGTGTTTAGCCGAAGTTCCGCGCCCATATCGATAATAGTGTTAATCTCTTCATCAATTACCTTGGCGGGCAGGCGAAAGGCCGGTATGCTGGAGCGCATTAAACCGCCGGTAGTATTCAGTTTTTCATAGATAACAACTTCGTATCCGAGAGGGAGGAGATCGTTTGCGACTGTTAGTGAAGCCGGTCCGGCCCCGATAAGGGCGATGCGCTTGCCATTTTTTTCTTTGGGGACTTTCGGCAGCCGGGCACTGATGTCTTCTTTGAAGTCTGCGGTTACCCGCTTGAGGCGGCAGATTGCCACGGGCTTTTCCTCTATGCGCCGCCTTCGGCAGGCCGGTTCGCAAGGCCGATCACAAACCCGCCCCAAAATGCCCGGAAAAACATTCGATACCCGGTTCATCATGTAGGCATCCGTGTAGCGTCCCTGAGCGATAAGCCGTATATAAGCCGGAACCGGAGTGTGCGCGGGACATGCCCATTGGCAGTCAACAACTTTATGATAATAATCCGGATTACTCGTATCGGTTGGTTTCATGTACATTCCTTATTTTTTTAGGTATCCTTAAGCTGCTAGTGTATTATACACGGAACAGCAGAGTGTGGTAACCGCTTACATGGAATTTTTCATTCAATATAAGAAATTTTCGTGCATATCCTAAAAGAGCTGCGGATAATTTGCTTTAATAAGGTTGTTTGTGCAGTGTAGGCAGAAGTATATTTTGCCGGAGGTATCTTCAATTTCTACCGCCTCCAGGGTAATTTACAGCAATTCTTCCGCCCGCCGGTATATGTGGCTCACTTTTCGTTCTGTATTTTTATCCTCACCGATGAAATCGGCCAGGGTATCAAGGCTGGCCAGGCTGGCCGAAACCGCGCCGTGAAAGCTGCGCACGGTTTTGAACCAGTAGTGGCCTTTCCTGTCCGTATACAGGGCAATGAATCCCATGGGTTTCTTTTTGGTGCTTTTAGTGCTTCCGGTAACCTTGAGGAGGTTGTCCAGTTCGGCGAGGAGCTTGTTTCGGTGCTGTACTTTGTGGATATGGAAGTTCCCCCGCGGGCAGTTTTCCCGCACGTCTTCGCGGGGGTTAAGAAAGCGGGCGGCTTTTATAATGGTGCTGATCTTCGAATCCGGCAGTATTTCATCTTTTCCCATCATCAAAGACCCGCGCATGGAGCCGAAATCGGGTACAGTTTCGCTACTTCCGCTCAGGGCGGCGTGAAGCCGCTGCCATTCAAACACAGCCCGCTTTTTCCCTTTCCTGCCGCGGCTAACAGGGAAGGCTTCCCCGGCAATCCATAGCTGATTCGTGGTATCCCGTGCCGATTCCTGTTCATGTCCGCCGCCGCGCCGCTGTCTTCTGCCGCCGGAAAGCAGCATTTTGGGCAGCAGGGGATGAATTTCCGCCAGCCAGGATTTCTGTAGCGGGGAAACTGACCGGGCGTATATGCGGCTGGTTTGAACAATTTCCCCGGCGGCGATGAACTCTGGATTGTCCTTGAACAGGACCGAACCGGGATGGATTATAATGCGATCCGCGCCGACGCTTCTGTAGTCGAAACGGCCATCTTTTACACAGACGAAGGGAATGAGTCCGCGGGCGCAGGCTTTGAGAAAGTCTTCTGTTGCGCCGCCTTCCCCGATGGGCACGCCAAGTTCCCCGGTTATGTCTTCAAGCTGCTGCGTTATGGCCAGAATTTCATCAAGGATTTTCGCGTCCAGATAGTAGCGGTCGGCAAAGGCGGCACGGTTTTTGCTCTCCGTATAATCCCAGTACAGGTTGATGTAGCTGGCAAAGTCGCCGTAGCGTTCGGAACGGAAGCTGTGATGGGCTTTGCGGGCTTCCATTTCCTCGCCTTGAGGAAGCAGAAAGGGGGAGTTCACCGATAGAAAGGCCGCGGCGATGATGGTTTCGCGGATAACAGAGGGGTAGCGGAGCACGGCTTCGACAATCATGCGTGCGTGGCGGGGCATAAGGGGATAGGGCACCATCATCCGGCCAATGTCGGTAAGCGCGTTTTCTTCGTCAATGGCATCCAGCAGCCGCAGGGTATCTACCGCCCCATGAATGTCTTTGGCCGAGGGCGGATCGATGAAGGGGAAGGATTCAAAGTCGCGGATACCAATTTCGGCCATGCGCAGGACAACTTCGGCCAGGTCGGTACGATAGATTTCTTCGCGGGTGAATTCCGGCCGCTCCTGGTAGTTTTTTTCTGCATAAAGGCGGAAGCAGATTCCCGGGCCGGTACGGCCTGCACGGCCTTTGCGCTGTTCGGCCGAGGCGCGGGAGATAGGGGTTTCTATTAAGGCGCTGGTGAAGGTGCGGGGGTTGTAGAAATTCAGCTTGGCCAGACCGGTATCCATAACCGCCTTGATGCCATCTATGGTAACGCTGGTTTCGGCCACGTTGGTAGCTACTACCACTTTCTTCAAACCTTTGGGTGCCGGATCGAAGACTTTTTCCTGTTCTTCGCTACCCAGCCGCCCGTAGAGAGGCATAATGTGTATCTTTCGGCGCACTTTGCAGCCCGAGAGCCGGGCGGCTGTTTCTTTTATAATTTTTTCACCGGGACAAAAGATGAGAATGCCGCCATCTTCCAGAGAACCATAGTCCATGCTATGGACAGTTTTTTCCACAATGGATGTTATGGTATTCAGCAAAATTTCTTCGTCGCCTTCTATGGACAGAGGCTTGTACACCACTTCTACCGGAAAAACCGGGGTGTCGATGCTCACGATGGGACAGTTTCCAAAATAATCGCTGAAAACTTTTGGATTAAGGGTGGCCGATGAGATGATAACTTTCAGATCCGGGCGGAGGGGGAGAAGTTCTTTGAGCAGCCCGAGAATAAAGTCTATGTTCAGGGTGCGCTCATGGGCCTCGTCTATCATTAAGACATTGTAGCGGGTAAGCAGCCGGTCGCCTTTCATCTCCTGGAGAAGGGTGCCATCTGTGAGTATTTTCAGACGGGTTTCCGGGCCGGTAATGTCTTCAAAGCGCATTTTATAGCCAACATAAGCACCTACCGGACATTCCAGCTGTCGAGCGATGTAGCGACTTACCCCTACGGCGGCAATGCGCCGCGGCTGGGTTATGCCGATAACGCCATTTTCGGCATAACCGGCTTCGTGCAAAATAATGGGAATCTGGGTGGTTTTTCCTGAACCGGTAGTGCTCTCAACGACAATAACCTGATGTTCCTTCAGGGCATCCAGTATGCGCTGCTTCTGGGCATAAACCGGCAGATTATGGGGATCTAATAACATGTTCCCTATGCTAGGGTATGAGCGAAAAATCTGCAAGCGGGGGCAGCGGAAAAGTTCGAGTCAAGAACTAAATGGGTTTTTTTGAGGTGCCCAACTTCATATCTTCAGCCGTAAGGCCAGCGCAGCTTATGCACACAATCAGCCCTTAACCAGCCCAATTCCCTGCCTTAAATAAGCATCTTTTTGTTCCACATAGTGCGCTGAGTTCTGATGGCATTTGGAAATAGCCTCTTCCGTGAGAGACTTGATTGTTTTCGCCGGTGCTCCCAGCACCATCATACCATCGGGCACATCCATGGTGCCTGTAAGCAGAGCTCCGGCACCGATAAGGCAGTTTCTGCCAATTCTTGCCCCGGTAAGAATAACCGCCCCCATTCCTATTAAACTGCCATCGCCGATAACACAGCCGTGAATAACGCAGTTATGGCCCACGGTAACATTCTCTCCTATTATCACAGGATACCCCATATCGGTGTGTACGGAGCTGCCATCCTGAATATTCGATCCCCGGCCTACGCTTATGGGTTCCAAATCCCCCCTTAGAGTGGCATTAAACCACACACTGGAGTCTTCGGCCAAAGAGACTCTTCCAATAATATCGGCACCAGGCGCGACAAAGATTTTCGTGCCGACAAAACTTGGGCTGTGTTCGTCAAAGTTGTAAATCATAGTCGAACTCCCTGTGCGGTTTGCACCACGGCCTTCAGTGCATCCAAGTCCATGTGGCCCGGTGTGCTGCAACCGTTGGCCAGAAAGAAGCGCTCTTGGCCGCCCAGAGCCATGCCCTGCCGGGTATGCTCAACAATGTACCGCGGAGTATGGCGGGTAAGAATGGTGTGATCGATTCCGCCCATGACGCAGCCGGGCCATTTTTTCTTGACTTCCCGCAGGGAGGGGTTGCCGGGGAGCCGGTCTTCCCAGCTTAAAATGGACACGGGAAAGTCCAGGCAGTTTTCAATATCTATGTCTTTGCCGTGGAGGTGGGCGGTGTTCATTGGGCCGCTGTCTTTTACCGCTTCAAACACCCGCATCGCAAAGGGTTTAACGAATGCAAGAAAGTGTTCACGGCTCATCTCGGAGCGGCCCGCCAGAGAGGACATGAATATGCCGTGAGTGCCGGAGGCCATAACCCGGCGGGCATATTCGCTCACCATATCGGTAACCACATCGAGGGCGGCGAGGAGATCATCAGGATAATCGGCTATTAAATGCGGCAGATGCTCGCCCACAGGACTGCGTTGTAGCACCTGCCAGGGATCGAAAATGGTGTCGCAGAAGTATGCTTTGCCCTCCAGTGCCTCCGCGATGATGGAGAGGGCTTTGAGCTGTTCCCCCCAGGGTGAATCGTCTATGCGAAAGGGCTTGAGTTTGCGCAAATCAGCGGGGCTTTTCAGTTCCAGCATACCGTCGGGCATGGGGTAGTAGTAGTCGTTCATTACCTTCAGCCAGTCAAAATCAAAATGCCGGAAAAAGGCGAGTACAATTTCGGCAAACTTCTCTCCCGGCATGAACTGCACCCCGAAGTGATACCAGCATGAAATGGGTGCCCTGTCTGGCTGCTGGTGCTTCAAGACAGCGTCAATACGTTCTGTTTTGGTCATAGTACCTCCGGGGGTATTATGACACGGGAGAAGGCGGGGAGCAATAGGCAGCAGTGCGCCCGGCACCAAATCGTATTCACCTTTTCAAAGCAATATGGTACACTTAGCCCATGCTAAGGACATTCAAGGATTACTTGTTCCAGTATATTTTTCGCTCATCGGCCAATTTCAGGCTGTTGTACCGCTGGGCAGCCAAAAAGGAGCTTCCCAAAGACATAAAAATATACCGAA
>MUIB01000169.1 GCA_002084135.1 Spirochaeta sp. LUC14_002_19_P3
AGCTTGTGCTATTATGCTCTTGTCCCATGTTAACTCCTGTCTTTTTAATTAGTAGTATAATGAGTTTCATGGGACTTCTTTTGCCCTCTTTATCGCGGACAGTTAATGTTACAATTCACCCACTGCTTTTTCCTTGTCAAAGCGGGTGTACTTCCTTAAAATAGCCAAGATATGCACTTATGTCCATAATATTACCCACTCAAGGCTATTGCTGCGGCATTATGATAGTGAAGAAAATGGATAAAATTTCCTGGATTTGCCTTTTCTGAATCATTTTTGTATTATATATGGCATGGAAAGAACACCACTGACTCTGGAGCATGGCAAAAAAATCAATGCTCAACTGGATGTAATGGGCATGCATTTATCGGAATTTTCCTTCCCGAACCTTTATCTGTTCAGGGATACCCATCAATACGAAGTGATAAGCATCGACGACGGCAATACCTTTATCTCCGGGCTTACCTACGACAAGAAGCGTTTTATCATGCCATTAACCAAACCGGCGGCAGGGAAAAAGTGCTGTATTGAAGTGCTTACGTCCCTCCTCGCATCCGGCGACTGGGACTTTATATTCCCTGTGCCGGAGGAATGGGTGGATTGTTTTAATACCGAAAAATACCACTGTAGCTACAATCAGGACGACTCCGACTATCTCTACCTTACCGAAAAACTGCAAACCTATCCGGGCAAGGCTATGCACAAGAAAAAGAATCTGCTCAACCAGTTTCTCCGATACGACAATATCCGCACTGTTCCCATAAGCGGCGATGTTATCGGCGAAGCCAGAGAAGTGCTGGCGATATGGCAGGAAACAAGTCCCCAGGAAATGTCTACCAGCGACTATCATCAGTGCCACGAAGCACTTGATTTATACCACGAACTTAAACTCACCGGCTTCATCGTTTTTATCGGCTCCAGACCCGCCGGTTTTCTTATCGGAGAACCCCTGAACAGCGAAACCTTTACCATCCATTTTGCCAAGGCGGATATTTCCTTCAAAGGGGTTTATCAGTTTCTTTTCAGCCATGCGGCCAGACATTACTGCCCCGAATATCTTTATATGAATCAGGAGCAGGACATGGGAAACGAAGGCTTAAGGAAAACAAAAATTTCCTACCGCCCGGATTTGATAGCCCACAAGTACCGGGCAGCACTCATTGATAATGGTTAAAGACCTTTACACTTTATCTATTAAATTTTATCCTTAGCCAGGAAAAGAGGAATTATGAAAAATACAGTGTTTATTCTGATTATTGGCGCAGTGCTTCTTGTAAGCAGCTGCGGAAGCGGGGATTATGGGGTGGTACTTAACCGCTATGTTGCAACGAAGCTTAAGCCATTCGATCCGGCAAAGATATCCGATCGGAGGACGAATCAGGTTTACGGCGATATCAATGAGCATCTGTTCAGCTTCAGGTATCTGGCAGACAATTATTTTCTTCAGCCGGAAATTGCGGCAAGCATGCCGGAGGTGTCCGGCGATGGGCTGGTGTATACCATTAAGCTAAGGGAAGATGCCTTTTATTACGATTCCCTCAAGGAGGTGTTTCCCGAAGGAAAGGGCCGAGCGGCTAATGTTCATGATTTTATTCTGTCTTTCAAACGACTGGCCGATCCGGCTGTTCAGGCCGATGGCTGGTGGCTCTTTAACGGCTATATTCTGGGACTGAACGAGTGGGCCGATGCCGGGGCCAATTATGCCGCCGACGTGGAAGGCTTGAAAGCCCTGGACGATTTCACTCTCCAGCTTACATTAACCAAGCCCTATCCGCAGATACTCTACACTCTCACCATGCCGTACACCAGCCCTTTACCTTATGAGCTGCTGGATACTTACGGCGAGGAGTTTGTCAACTTTCCGATAGGCACGGGAGCGTATTATTTTGATCATTTGAGCTCCATTCCCGATAGCCGCTATGTTTTGCGCAAGAATCCCGCCTGGCGCGGCGGACGCTTCCCTGATGCCGACAGCGCTGGTCCCCAGAGTGCAAAAAAGCTGGGGGAGGATACGCTGGCAAAGTTTGAAGGGAAGAAACTGCCATTCTGCGATACCATAATTTGGTATGTTATGGAAGAGAGTTCGGTGCAGTGGCTGAAATTCCGCGGCGGCGAACTCGATTTTTCCGGCATTCCAAAAGACAACTACGCAAGCACCGTTATCGACAACGCCCTTACTGAAGAATTTATTTCAGACGGCATTATACTGGACATAAAACCCACGCTGGATGTTACCTACACCTTTTTAAACATGGACAATCCCTACTTCGGCACCAACAAGAAACTGCGCCAGGCCATGTCCATGGCCTACAACCATGAAAAGGCTCTGGAAATATTTTACAATGATCGGGCCATTCCGGCCCAAACCCTGCTTCCGCCGGGGGTTGGAGGATACGATCCCACTTACAAGAATCCCTATAAAACCTACGATCCAGATAAAGCCAAACGCTACCTGGCCGAAGCCGGTTATCCGAACGGCGAAGGGCTGCCGGTATTCAAATATCAGATGTATTCCGCCAGCAGTGCCTCTCACCGGCAGATGGTGGAATTTTTTATCGACAATATGAAAAAAATCGGCATAAAAATTGAAGCCGTGCCCGGCGACTGGCCTACCTTCCTGAACCGCATTGATAGCGGCGAGGTGGAAATTGGCGGCCTGGCCTGGGGTGCCGATTATCCGGATGCCCAAAACTTCCTGCAGCTCAACTACGGTCCAAACCGTTCCCCTGGTGCCAATAGCGCAAATTTTAACAATCCGCGTTTCAATAAACTGTATGAACAGGGAGCTTTCATGCAGCAGAGCCCTAAGCGCGATGCCATCTACGCCGAAGCCGCCCAGCTGGCCGCGGAAGAAACCCCCTGGATACTTGGCGTACACCGGCTCTCCTATACGCTTGAACACCCTTGGGTAAAAACACGGGTTTTTCGGGATATTGGAAGCGGCTATTCCAAATATATCTACGTGGATAGCAAAGAGCGGGGATTTTAAGCCGAGCATAGAGTTGATCCCTAGCTCTTATTCCCGTATACTAATCCGAAGTAGGGAGTTGCTATGCCTGCTTTATACATTTCTGCGCATATATTCCCATTGGATGTTTAGCGGTGTCTATTCCTGTTTTTAAGCCGTCTATTAAACGGCGCGACATGCATTCAGTCCTCTCATGTTTGGTGTCGGATCTTATAGGTCCGGCAGCAATTTCTAACGATCTCACGGCGGCAATCGCCAATGAGTATCACTTTGCCGGAGGATCGGCTTTTCGTGAGTATTTACGGGCCATTGAGGTTGCAGTCGATACTTTGGAGCTTCGGGAAAAAGACAAGGTAATGCTATCCCCTCTGGCTCCGGCGGCTTACGGAAAAGTTTTGCTCTCACGGGGAATTATTCCGGTGCTTGCCGATGTGCGGGAGAGCGATGCCTGCCTGGATACTGAATTGGCCATGGAAAAAGCCAGGGAAGATATCAAGGCGATTTTCATCCATGCCCCTGCCGGACAGGTTCCGGATATGAAGCCTTTTTATGAACTCGGCATTCCGGTGATTATTGACATAGGCGAGGCCCTGGGTGCCCGGGAATCGGACAGCCTTTTAGGCCATAAGGCCGACCTTATCATTCTGCCGATGGAGACAGACAGCATTGCAACCACCGGAGGCGGAACTCTCGTTCTCGCTCATACCCAAAAACACCTGAAAGCCCTGCAGTCCATAACGGCGGCCCTTACTCCCGATACCCGGCTTCCCGATCTTAATGCTTCGCTGGGCATTATTCAGTGGCAGGAACTGGCCTCATCTCTGGAATCCCGAAACACAATCCGCAGCACCTTTGAACAGTCCCTTAAAAAAGGACAGCACCGAACTCTGATGAACCCAAAGCCGGAATTGGTTCAATCCGCGCCGTATTCGTTTCCGGCGGTTCTTGGCGGCGGCATGAATGAAGTAAGACGCTATGCCGGAAAAAACGGTGTGGAAACCCTTCCAGCCTTTTCCAGGCGGATAATAGAGATGCTGCCCGAAGCCGCAGAACAGTGTCCGCGTGCCCAATCCCTTATGCTGAGCACGATTTTATTCCCGCTGTATCCAACTCTGGGTAGCAAAAATATTCAGCTCATTATGAAGGTTCTTTCAACGCTGCCCTGAAAAAGGTGTATTAAGACTATGCGAAAAAGTGTCATTGTATACAATAAGGCCAATGAGCTTGCCGTATCCCTGTATGAGACAATGCGGGAATGGCTGGAAAACAGGGGAATTGCGGCAAGCGGCTGCGATTCCCATTCCTGCCGCACCGGTGAAGCCGATCCCGAAGCGGAATTCGCGGTTTCCATCGGTGGAGACGGGACATTCCTCTCCTGTGCACGTGCTGTTTCCCACCGGCCCATACCAATACTGCCCATACACCTGGGCACCTTTGGCTTTATTACCGAAGTTACCCAAAATGAATGGAGTGAAATGCTAAAACTCTGGTTGGACGGCGGTTTGCGGATTGAAGAACGTCTGGTTATCGATGTAAAGGTGTGGCGGGGAGAGCACATTGCCGCCCAATTCACCGGTGTAAACGACTGCGTGGTAAGCACTGTCGGCTCATGCAAGCTCATTCGCCTTGCTTTAAGCCTGGGCGGCTTTGATGCCGGACACTTTCTGGGCGATGGCCTGCTGCTGGCAACGCCCACCGGCTCAACCGCCTATTCCCTGGCTGCTGGCGGCCCCATTATGGTGCCTAACATGGCCGCCATGATTCTTACGCCTATCTGCCCATTCTCGCTGTCCTGGCGCCCCATGGTAATTCCCGATACAGATCAGATTGTGATAAAACCCGATCCAGGGCAGAAAGTGGATATTCAAATAGCTGTCGATGGACAGGAATCCCATCCGCTTGAAAAACACGACAGGGTAATCATTACCGGACGCCAGGGAGGGGTTAAGATTATCAAATCCAATAAGCGCGGCTTTTATGAAGTTGTCCGATCCAAATTAGGCTGGTCGGGAGGCCCTTATGCTTGAGGAACTCCGGGTAAAAAATTATGCGCTTATCGACAATTTAAGCGTAAGCTTCAAGCCCGGCTTCAATGTCCTTACCGGGGAAACCGGAGCGGGAAAGTCCATTCTTATTGATGCCCTGTCCCTTGTTCTTGGCGGAAAGGGTAAGGTTGACAGCGTGCGCCAAGGATGCGAAGAAGCTGAAGTAAGCGCCGTACTGCGCATCAGCAGAACCCCTGAACTGGAAGAATGGTGTGCCAGGTACAATATAAGCCCCGAAGATGACAGCCTTGTGGTACGGCGCACCCTGCGTACCAATGGGCGGGGCATCGCCAGTATTCAGGCCGTGCCGGTTACCCGAAATGTCCTGGAAGAACTGGCCGGATTTCAGGTAGATATCCACGGCCAGCATGAGCATCAGTCTCTTTTTCAAATTGCCGTTCACCGCAGACTGCTGGACAGATATGCCGGTCTGGAAGAACAGGTGAGCGGCTTTACCGCCAAATTTTCAGAACTTACCGAACTGGGCAAACGCATTGAAGAACTGCGCCGCGATGAAAGCATACTCGTTAGAGAAACAGAATTCCTGCGCCGCGCACTAAGTGAGATTGAATCCGCTGGCCTGCGCGATGGCGAAGAGGAAGAACTGGAGCAGCAGCAAAAGATACTCGCCCGGCACGAGGAATTTGTCCGCCATCTGCAAACTGCGCTGGAAGCGAGCTCTGAATCCCGCGATGGAGCCCTGTCCCTCTTGCGCAAAACCAGACAGGAATTGAATGGCGCGGCAGCCATCGATCCTGCTCTTGCCGAATCGGTAAAAAGGTTTGACGGCGTATTTTATGAATTGGAAGATATTATAGACGAACTTAGGCAATATGAGCAAAAAGTCAGTTTCGATCCCGATGAATTGAACCGAATTGACACCCGCCTGGCTCAAATCAAGTTTCTTGAAAAGAAATACTCCGTTTTCTCATCGGCGGAAATTCTGGCTTTCGCGGAGCAGGCACGGGTAAAAATTGAAGACTTTGAGAGCAGAGACAGCCGCATGAAGGAACTTGGTGAAGAAAAAACCCGCCTTCAGGAACAAATTATAGCCGAAGCCAAAGTTCTGAGCCAAAAGCGGAATGAGGCCGCATCGTCCCTTCAGGAGAAAATTGAAAAGCATTTAAGGTCTTTGGGTATGAACGATGCCCGCTTTATTATCTCGCTGACGGGAAAACGAAGCGGAGAAGGCAAAACCTCTGTTGGGCCATACGGTATGGATGAGATTGAATTTCTTCTCTCGGCCAACCGCGGCGAAGCCCCTAAACCTTTGCGTTCAGTGGCTTCTGGCGGGGAACTTTCACGGGTTATGCTGGCGCTGAAAACAGTGCTGTCCGAATCAGATCCCGTCCAGACAATGGTATTCGATGAGGTGGATTCCGGTATCGGCGGGGAAATAGCCGTCTCCGTCGGCGAACATTTGCATAATCTTTCGTCAAAAAAACAGGTATTCTGCATTACCCACCTTGCCTCTATCGCCGTTTTCGCGGATAATCATTTGCAAGTTGCCAAGGAATCCATCGCAAACCGCATGGTAACACGCGTTAAAACAGTAAGAGGGGAATCCCGAGTTCAGGAAGTGGCAAGAATGCTGGCTGGAGATAAAGAGAATGCCGCATCAAGGGATCATGCATCCCGCTTGTTGAAGGCTCATGGATGGTAGGAATTAATGGCCAAGATTAGCAATGAAGCCAAAAGAAAATATTTTCAGCGCATTACCTCCTATAAAAAAACCATCGAAAGACTCACTGATAAAGAAACGCAAGTAGAGAAAACCCTCAAGGACAGCGATCCCGATAGGCCATATAAGCTTATTGAATTATCTGAGGATAATCTTACCGTTATATCCATTTATAATATAATCAATTCCTTATCCCTGGTCATACTGGGAATAAAAAATGAATCCGCGCTGAACGATGCACGAAAAACCTGTTATAAAGCCATAATCCATTTAGAACATGTTTTTACCAACTATATTGACGTACCTTTCAGCGAATACAGTGAAGCATTACAATCTGCGGCAAAAATTCCCGAATTCAAGCGTTATGAACTTATCCGGAAAATTGGCTTTTCCATCGATCAAGTCAGAGATGCCTTGGGTGAGAACAGCCGCTGGAAATACTCATTGGTGGAGCTGGACAGCCGATTGGCGATACTGGCCAGAAACAATATAAATCTTCGAACCATTATTGAAGGTATGGATCCCCGTGTGGAAGGCTATCGAATCCGAATTGAATTCTTAAACCTTACCATAAGAATGCTGGAAAACGCTGCCGTCAGCTACCGCAAAAAATACGAATTAAGCACTGGACGCATGGATGATTTCAAAACCGCGATAAACTATCTTTCTGCCCAAAGAAGGCTTGCCAGTACCCTTGGACGCATAGACGAAGCCGCTGAACTTAAGCGTAAAATTGATATTTGGAGAGAAAAAATGGAAAACGACGATAAAAACAAGACAGAAAAAGAGCGGCAGCAACGTCTTCAACAGCTCAAAAATCCGAATGAATCAACCGTGTAGTCCAACTCATATCCATTCCCAGGCCCCCTTGACGGCAGTTAGAAATTACCGGTATCATAAGGGTATCTCTAAAAACTTTTAGAGGTGCCCAATTTATACTTGCTCCGGTAGCTCAGCAGGATAGAGCAACTGCCTCCTAAGCAGTAGGTCAGCCGTTCGAGTCGGCTTCGGGGTATATTGTGGTTTTCAAAAGCCAGTATTCTGCTATAATAGCTTCATGGCGAACGAACAGAAAATTATTATTTTATTGCACAAGTTCACCCCTACTGAAGCTCAGGCCGCTCTGGATGCTTATGCGGGTGTAGGAGAAGATTCATCGCGGATTACAGCCGCACCGATTACGGATATTATGGAAAAGCTGAATACGGCCAAAGCAATAGATGCCGTTGCCGAAGGAAAATGGCCGGGCGGTACTCCGTGCCCGGAAGGCCGTCCGGGTGCCCTGATAGCCGGAGCCGATAAGCGCGAAGCGATTATTTTAACCCGCTGCTTCAAAAGCGTTCTTCCCCAAGGCGCCGATCCGGCCTTTGCCATGGTTACAAAAACCGGCCTTACCTGGACAGTAGGGAAATATCTCGCGCACATTCGCAAGGAACACGACTTCATGAAAACAGCCAACCCCGCGGACGACCCGGATATGAAGGCTATATAGAAGTTTAAATCTTAAAGGTGGAGATTAAAAATTTCAATACCGCAATTGGAGGCTATCGTTTGTGGAAAGCTTATAAGGAAAGCAGTACAGAAGCGCAAAGCACCTCCCCGCTTATTGAAATACAGATAAGAACTGGAATATAATTTCAGAAAAAACGCCGTTTCCGGCAAAAAGTAACCGAAAACGGCGTAAGGTGCAATGAATAAGGCATCCAGGAAAAGGAGGAAAAACCTGAACCCCTGTTATTTTCAACACCTATAAAACCACGGCAGGCAGGAAAGGTTACAGAATTTTGAAAAGAATCGGAAATTAAAATTGTGAATGAAAATAAATCCATGAATCGCACCATCTACCTCTCCCGCCTGGAACGGAGAATCGGCAGCGATTACTACATGAAATTTACCTCCTGGAACGGACTGGGGGTAACATTTCTGGGCGAATCCACAGTAACACTGTTGGCCATGAATTTTGGTGCCGGGAATCTTGAACTTGGCATCATCTCCGCCATGCTCTACATGTCCGGCATTATCCTGCCCATCGTGCCCCGCCTGCTGCGGGGCGGCAATGTTGTAACCCTTGGCTTCTGGATATGGCTGCTGCGCGGGTCAATAAGCCTTGCCTACCTTGCCCTGTTTTTTATAAATGGCCGCAAAGCTGTTTTTTTAATACTGACCCTCTACGGTCTTTTTTGCATTCTGCGAACGGTGGGAATGGCCATGATAAACACCGTTCAGAAACGACTCATGGTAAGCCGTACCCAAGGGGAGGTGCTATTCCGTATCTCCGCCTCATTTCAGGGCACTCAGATTCTCTCGCGGATAATCAGCTTCATAATACTATCCCTAAAACATTTAACCGATCTCTTCGGACTATTGACACTTCAGGGCCTGGGTTTTTTTACCAATATTCTCGCCGCCCTCAATTTCAAAAAAATCCCCAACCGGACAAAAGTGGAATACAAAAAGGGCGAAAACATTTTTGTTCTGCTCAAACGCAACCTCAAATACACCCCGCAGCGCAGGATTCTCATTATCCACTGGATAGCTCTGGGACAGCTCATCCTTTTTGCCATGACAGTGCCCTTTTTGCGGCGTTCAGCCGGATTTTCCACGGCGGCCGTATTTCTGTTCACCATATCCCTGTCCCTGGCCGCCTTTCTGGCCAGCATTATGCTGCGCCTCATCGTGCAGCGGACCGGGAGCCGTCCACTTCTGTTCTTTAGCGCACTGCCAACAGCACTCATGTTTTTACTATGGACATTCATTCCCGCCAATTACACACCCGCCCTGTTCTCCATTATGGGCTTTGTTACCATGTTTTTCCTTCATTCTCTGGGGCTAGCCGCCTCCCGCCTGGTAATAAGCATTACACCCGATGAGGGATCGGTGGTGTTTAATTCCATGGAAACCTTTGCCACTTCAATCATAGCAATTTTACTGGGCTTCAGTGCCGGGTTTCTAGCCGATATTTCGAACAGTGCCGCCGAACTTATTGCCATCAACAACTTCGGGCTGGTGTTTCTGCCGGGGGCAATAGGGGCGCTACTTCAGGCGGTTCTGATATGCAGAGTTCCCGAAGCCGGAAGCCTGAGCCTGAGAGAGTCTCTGCGGATCATTATAAACATAGACAACCTGAAAACCTGGCAAACCCTGTCCAACCTGGAGGCCACAGCAGATCCGGTAAAGAGGCGCACCCTGGTTCAGGCCATGGGCCACAGCCGCGCTCCCATAGCCTCCCATGAGATTGGCAAAATACTCTCCGAGCCGCTTTCCCACGAAAAGGGTGAACTCATCGACAGCCTCTTCTTTACCCCGCGCCCCGAACTTTTATACTTCCTCTGTACCGAGGCACTGGAACCGCTCACCTTTCACCGCGACCGGGCAATCTTTGCCCTTGGAGCCTATCCCGGCGAGCGCACCGAAGAGGTTCTGGAAATACTGCTGCACGATCCCGATAAGCGCATACAGGCCATTGCCGCCAAAAGTCTGGGGCGTATAGGATCAACAAAAAACCTTGAACTTATCCACAGCCGCTGGCAGGAAAGTAGCTCCCTGCACCAAAAACTGGATTATATGATAGCCTTGTTCCATGCCGATCCTGAACACCGCTATATTTACGATCTGTTTTCGGAAAAAACCGTCCGGGAGGGTGAACGTGCAGAGCGCACCTATTTTACCCTGTTGACCAATCAATTCGGCATGGTTCCCGCTCTGGGACTTCTGTACAGAGAAGAGTCGGCACGCTATGGCATGGGTCTGGAACTGCTACTGGAGGAATCCCGAGACACCAAATTTGTTCTGGACAAGAGCGGCGAATTGATAGAACTATGGATGATGGAGGAATTTCAGAAAATATGGCAGCTCTGCCAAAATGCTCTAAGGAATATTCAAACCCATGCACTGCTGGAACCTCTCCTGGGTGCCCTGAAAGGCTTTCCCGAAAGCAGTGCCGATGCGGCGAACACCCTGGCAGGGCTCTATTTCTCCTATCAAATATTCACCTCGGAGGCTGAAAATGAAACTCAAAGCCAATATCGCGTCCCTGGAGGCTTATTCTCCGGGAAAAACCGCCTACGGCGCTGAAAAACTCTCATCGAACGAGAACCCCCTTGGCCCTTCGCCCAAGGCCCGTCAGGCCATTGAAGCCGTTCTGGGGCAAATTCACCGCTACCCCGACGGCGCCTCAACCGAGCTACGCCGCCGCCTGGCCGCGCTATGGAACACCGTCCCGGAAAACCTTATCATCGGCAGCGGCAGCGACGAAGTGTTCAGCCTCATCGCTGCCGCCTGGCTTGCATCCGGCGAAAACGCCGTAAGCGCAAAGCAAACCTTCAGCCAGTACCGCTACGCCGTTACCCTCTTCGGCGGCACCATGCGGGAAGCCAATCTCAAAGAAGGGAAATACAATCCGGAAAAGATGGCCGCCCTTACAGACAGTCAAACCCGCATCGTCTTCATCTGCAACCCCAACAACCCCACCGGCACCTACCTGAACGCCAATGAGTTAGCCGCCTTTATCGATCTTCTGCCCAAAGACATTATTATCGTTATCGACGAGGCCTACGCCGATTTTGCCGATGCCCCGGACTTCCCCAATTCAAAACAACTCCTGCGGCAGTATGACAACATTGTGATAACCCGCACATTTTCCAAGCTCTACGGCATAGCCGGCTTAAGAGTGGGCTATGGTATAGGCTCCGCCGAAATCTGCCAGGGAGCCGAACGCGCCTCCATGCCCTTCAATGTAAACGTACCCGCGCAGGCCGCCGCCTGCGCCGCCCTGGACGATGCGGAACATCGACAGGCCACACTGGAACTCGTCCGCCGCGAAAAAGATTTTCTCTACCGGGAATTCACCCGCCGCGGATATTTCTTTTATCCCACCCAAGCCAACTTCATCTGCTTCAACGCAGGCAAACCCGCCAGTGAACTTTGGGAATTCATTGCCCGGCGCGGCATATCCATCCGCGATTTGAATTCCTTCGGCCTGCCGGACATGGTACGCTACACCATTGGCCGCCGCGAGCACAATGAGCGCCTCCTGGCAATCCTCGATGAACTGAAACACCATGTTTGAGTTCCTGCTTACCCTGGCCGCCGCCCTCCCCTTCCTGATGCTGATATACTGGCTGCAGTCGCCAGAAAAAGGCAGTCCACGGCCTTTATTTCAGCTCTTTGCCATCGGGCTTACCGCCCCCGCCGCCGCCGCTGCCGCCGAACTCCTTAGCATACCAATCTGCGGACTGTTCCCTGCCGCCCTTGTTGTTCCGGCGAAAGCCTTCATTGGCATTGCCCTGATAGAGGAATTGATAAAACTCACCGCCATGATGCTTGCCGCGCAGCGCCTTCCACTCCACGGTTCGGCTAGCATTGGCGCGGTATACGGAATGTGCACCGCAATGGGCTTTGCCCTCTCCGAGAACATTATTTACCTTATCGGCGCGGATTCAGCCTTACGGCTTGCCCTCCTGCGCGGCTTCACCGCCATGCCTCTCCACCTCCTTACCGGAGCGATAACGGGACTCGCCTGGGCCCGTGTAAAAATGGCATCACGGGGAAGCACCGTGCCAGCCCTGCTTCTTGCAACAGCAATTCACGGCTGTTACAATTTCATTTCTCTAGCTGACCCCCTGCCGGGATACCTGCGTATTGTTCTTCTTGGCCTTGGCTGGTTTGGGATGCTGTTCCATCTCCATCGGCTTCGCCGGGGGGAGAAAAATGATTTTTAGTAGGGAAGAAGTCAATCCGAATCGAAGCCGATTTAATTCAGCCCCTTAATATCCGCCTCCGAATTGGATGCCTCCTTGGGGAAAATAGCTTATGGGAAGGAAGGGAAGCAAGCGAGGCTTGCCTGTGCGTTGTAGGCTAAACAGGGGGTTTTGGGAGAAGAATGGTTTTTGTACAGGATTTTATTCCAGATATTTTGGTTCTTCAGGGAATCATCTTGAACGGGTATCAAATCCAGCCCACAGAAATAAAAGAGAATCTCGTTTTTGGCCTCCACCATGCTGTTATCAGCCTTCAATGAATGGCAAAATCCGAAACGACTCATCCAAAACAGCAATTTCTTCCACCACTTCCAGCAACTCCCATATACTTTCAAAGAAGTGAAGCTGCTTATTTCATGGCCAAAGCCCTCGACTCTTTAAATATCTATTCTTTTCCCCTAATTTTTGAACCTCAACATCCTGAATAAACGATATTACTTCTTTTCGCCAGAAGACTCATCAGGCACAGCCTTACCCTCTTCTGCTGCTGTTTCCGCTTCTTCAAGCTTAGCCGCAGGTTCAGTGCCCGCTTCCTTCTCCGTATCCGCTGCCTCTGATGTATCAGCCGCTTCTGGTTTATCTTCCTCTTCCTGGGCATTTGATTCAGCTGACACCCTGGAATCCTTTACGCTATCATCTGCTGCGCCTTCCGGCTGAACGGTCTCCTGTTCCTCCAACACAGCAGGTGCGGATTCCCGAGAATCATCAATGGTCGCTTTATCGGCAGACTCTTTACTCACTACAGCACCGCTTTGCTGCGCCTTTTTCTTGTCACCGGCAGAACTCTTGGCCTTTTTAGCAGTTTTTTTCTTGGGTTCAAGCTGTTCATCTTCCTTTAGGAACTCCAGAATAACCATTTCGGCCGCATCCCCGCTTCGCTGGCCAAGTTTAAGGATACGAGTATACCCGCCCGGCCTTTCCACAAACCGGGGGCCAACCTCAGTAAACAGCTTGTGAAGAACAGTTTTCTCAAAAAGAAATTTTGCTGCAATACGGCGGTTATGCACCGAATCAATTTTTGCCCGCGTTACCAGCTTTTCCGCTGTACGGCGTATTTCTTTCGCCTTGGCTTTTGTTGTCGTTATCCGCTCATATTTAATAAGAGACGTAACCATATTCCGATGAAGAGCCCTGCGATGAGCGGCCCTTCTATCAAGCCGATTAAATCCAATCCTATTGTGCATTTATTCACTCCTCACCGGCGGCTTCATTATCAGCCACGGCTGCCGAATCTGTAGCCCCATCAGTGATTTTTCTCCCAAACTTTTTGGAGCTTTTAAGAATAGTATAATCTGTCATTCCCATGCTCAAATCCCATTCCTTAAGTCTGGCTTTAATTTCCTGTAAGGATTTTTTGCCAAAATTTCTGGTTTTGCCAATATCCTCTTCACTGCGCCGAGTTAAATCTCCAATAGTCTTAATGCTGGCATTCTTTAGACAATTGCTGGAACGTACTGAAAGTTCAAGCTCTTCAACCGGAGTTTCCAGCAACAGTCGAACCCGTTCTTCATCTTCATCAATCTCCTCTTCGCCGTTCACGTCATCCTCATCAAAATTGATAAAGATTGTAAAATGCTCTTTGGCTATTTTTGCTGCTTCAGCCAGGGCGTTTTCAGGAGCTATTGTACCATCAGTCCAAATTTCCAGTATGAGCTTATCGTAATCAGACCTCTGACCCACCCGTGTATTTTCCACTGAATATTTTACCTTGGTAATAGGACTGAAAATGGAATCGACCGGAATTGTTCCTATAACTTCAATATATTTCTCATGGAGTTCCGCAGGAACATAGCCGCGTCCCAAATTAATTTGTATTTCAAAATCCAGATTTCCATCTTCCATTACAGTGCAGATCGGTTGCTCCTTATTGGCAACAATAACAGAATTTTTCTCCAAATCAGCACCCGTGATAACTCCCCCACCCTTCCATTCTATATGAACAATCTGTTCATCCAGATCATCCTGAAGCTGTAAATTGAGAGATTTAAGATTACTTATAATAACAGGTGTATCTTCGATAATATTGGGAATGGGCTCAAATTCACTGGAAGCAGCGTGTGCGGTTCCTTCCGAATTGTAGGTAGTAATCCTCACGGCAGATACCGCATATCCTTGTATCGAAGAGAGTAAAATACGTCTCAGGGTGTTGCCTATAGTTGTACCGTAGCCCCGTTCAAAGGGATAGACACTGAATTTCCCATAATTTCCTTCTGCTGTTCTGTGTTCAAAAGAAATTCCTTTGGGTTTTGTGAATCCTTTCAGAAGATTCTTTCTAGCCATTCATACTCTCCTTATCAAATTTGTTTTCGGTGTCATCTGCATCCTGAAGAGCTTTCCTGTATCAGCATGGCCTCACTGAATTACTGCGGATACAAATTTCCTGTCCAACAAATAAAAAATCTTGATAGTAACTCTAAAAGTTCTTTTAGAGACATCCTTAATTTCCAGGGATGATCAACCTAAACTCTCCGGCTTTTACGGGGACGGCATCCATTATGCGGAATAGGTGTAATATCCTTAATGGACTTCACCTGCAATCCGCCTCCACCAAATGAGCGGATAGCTGAATCCCTGCCCATACCAGGCCCTTTAACATAAACATTAACCAACTGCAAACCATAATCCAAAGCCCGACTTATAGCCGTCTCCGCGGTTGTTTGAGCGGCATAAGGAGTAGATTTTTTTCCTCCTCGAAATCCCAGCGAACCTGAACTGCACCAAGAGAGCGTATTGCCCTTTAAATCGGTGATGGTAACGATGGTATTGTTAAAAGTTGCCTGAATATAAGCATTACCCTCTATTACAGATTTCTTTTCCTTTTTTTTCTTTGCCATTTTATCTTTTCATCCTACTTGATATACCAGGAAATCCCTCTATGGAT
>MUIB01000095.1 GCA_002084135.1 Spirochaeta sp. LUC14_002_19_P3
ATCAGATGCCACATTGTGTGGCGTCTGATCTGGGTCTGCACTGTTTGCCTATGTACCCCATATAGGGTTTCCCAACAACAATGGGTTAATAATTCTAAATGGTTTTGCCTATAGGGTTTGTTAAAAGGGATAGGTGTATATTGGTTTGTGTATTGAAGACATAGCCTACCGATGCGGTGTTGTTATCGGTACCGGATCGGGCGGTATTCGTGCGCATCAAATCAATATTGAGCATATCCACGACGGCAGAATGCAGGATGTTTCTCCGTTTTATCTTATCAGCGCCATTCCCAGCACCGCGACAACCTATTTTGTAAAAGAATCAGGCATTAAAGGCCCAATAATTTCCGTAAACTCCGCATGTTCTTCTGGCAATCATGCACTTGGCTTTGCTTCCATGATGATTAAGGCAGGCATGGCAGATGTTATATTTGCCGGGGGAACCGAACATGCTGTTAATGCTCCAGGCATATCTTCCTTCGGAAATATTGGGGCACTCTCAACACGAAACGACGAACCTCAACTGGCAAGCCGTCCTTTTGATGCAGACAGGGATGGTTTTGTTATGGGGGAAGGCGCGGGGGTGCTGTGCCTGGAAGAGCTGGAGCACGCCAAGGCCAGAGGCGCTAAAATTTATGGTGAATTAACCGGCTTCGGCTTTACCAGCGATGCCTATGATTTAGTGGCACCTCATCCGGAGGCTGAAGGTGCTGTAAGAGCCATAACCATGGCTTTGGATATGGCAGGTTTGAAGCCTTCTGATATTGGCTTAATCAATGCGCATGGAACCTCTACGCCGATAGGCGACAAGGTGGAATGTTTGGGTATCCATAAAGTATTTCAAGAGCTGGCTTCTTCTATTCCCGTACACAGCACGAAATCCATCATTGGCCATCTTCTCGGTGCGGCTAGTGCCGTTGAGGCCATTGCCGCGCTGATGGTGTTTAGCGAAAATATCATTCATCCCACTATCAATCTGCAAACCCCCGATCCCGATATTAACCTGAACATTGTTACCCAGAACAGCAATGGCTCTCATGTTAATCATATTCTTTCCAATGCGTTTGGATTTGGGGGAATGAATGCTTGTGTTATTCTTTCCCGTTTCAGGGAATAATCAGCACTTTTGAAATCCTTTGGAATTCTTTAGAGCTTCCTGTCTATGCCGCCGCATAGATCTTGAGAAGCTGGGCACGGGATGGGTGGCGGAGTCTCTTCAGTGCCTTTTTTTCGATTTGCCTGATTCTTTCCTTGGTAAGCTGAAACTTTTTTCCAAGTTCCCTTAAAGATAATGCACGAGAATGTCCCAAACCATAGCGATAGCGCAGTACTTCTTCTTCCTTTTTGGTTAAGGTTTTCAGCACCGCCTCAATTTCTTCTTTTAAGGAATTGTTGATAGCCTCTTCGTCGGGAGTTAGCCTTGATAAATCCAAAATAAAATTGCCAAGTGTGGATTGCTTTCCCGAGTCGTAGACAGGGCTTTCCAAAGAGACAATGTCCCTGCCGATTGCCTGAATAATGCGTACATCATCAATATCAATACCGGTTTGCCCGGCAATTTCGTCATCAGTCGGCTCTTCGCCAAATTCGACAAGCATGGCCTTTTTAAGTTTTTCGATTTGTACAAGTTCATTAGCACGATTTACAGGCAGTCGTATCATCCGGGATTTTTCATATATGGCCTTGAGTATGGCCTGCCGAATCCACCACACAGCATAGGATATGAAGCGGTATCCTTTTTCAGGATTGTACCGATCTATCGCGTTCAGCAGCCCAATATTGCCTTCGCTAAGCAAATCTTCCAGCGGCAGTCCCTGGTTTTGAAATTTTTTGGCTATGGTTACAACAAATTTTAAATTGGATTGCACAAGTACAGCCTGTGCATCTTTGTCTCCATTCACGGCCTTTCGGGCAATAATATCCTCCTGCTCATTTGTAAGCAGCGGAATATTGCTAATCTCTGAAAGATACATGGACAATGAATCATCGCTTTTTGTTTTCATACTAAGCACCTCATTTAATGTGCCTTAAAAATCCTCAAATGGATTAGGCTTCACATAATAACAAGCAAAACCCATGCCAAGTATTATTATTATTGAGTTAATTGTATGAACTATATAAAATTATTTTTCTAACACAAAGCCAGGCACTTAAAATTGCTCTGAGAAACAGCAGGGAGTGGGTCATTTTAACCCACTATTGGAAATCAGAGCATGAAATGTGTCATATTGACCCATTGAGGCTGTTTTACGCTGTCATTTTAGGACACAGTAGCCATTTTTTTACCAGTAATAAAATCAACCGGTATGCTGTTTTGGGGTGTATCAGCGACAAAATCCGGAAAAACAATAACCGTATTGAAATACAGGGTATCTAATCCCTGACGACTTAACTTTTCCAGCTTATCGGAAAAATACAGTTCTATCCAGGCATCATAAATCATGCGCATAACAGCATCGTATTCACACTGGCCGGAGAAACACTGCTGCGGCCTTGATGATAAATATCTATATACCTGAATATTGCGGAATCTCCTTAATTCCTCTTCCATTGCATATCTCCAATCACTTCTTGGTAGAGAAGATAATTATAGATTGATGAAACGGCAAGTACTTTTTGCAAAGTTACGGAAAATAACTCATATTTTCTCCATAAATCCACCATCAATCAACCTTAATGCCTCCAAATTGCGGTCCCTTAATACCTTTCTTCGAGGGAGTGTAGGTCCCATTTATCATAATATTCCGATAACTTGGCGGCATTCTCCGTATAGAGAGCGGAGTTAAACCAGGGGACAATAACTTCGTTGCGGATTCTGCTCCACCGATCCGGAAGAATGGGCATTGCAAACAGGAAATGATTTTCCGGTAGCATTCCCCGTATCGCCGGAAATCTTTCCACTACGGCAGTTTGATTCACTTGCGGAATTGAGGAGAGACCGTTAAGAAAACCAAATACCGTAAGGCCGTCTTTTTCCCAGCGGTCCATGAGCTGCGTTTGCACATCCGGCGTAAGCAGCCACTGAAGAAATTCGGCGGCCTGCCGCTTCGCGGGGCTGTTTTTGCCTATTCCACCCCATGTTACAGACTGCACCGGAATTACCCTGTCTCCGGCAAAGTACCGTATTGCAAGATTTTCCGCCGCAGTACCGGGTATGGCAATCCAGTCGGCGAAACTCATACGGGTGAACAGCGTTCTCTTATTGGCAATCAAAACATCGCCCGGCAAGTAATAATAGCGCCTGGTAAATTCAAAATCGGCATCAGGGCTTCCTGCGGAACTGCTTATCCAGTCGGAGAGTTCATCTCTTACCCGAACAAAGAGCTCATCAAAGCCGTGCATGTCTTCAAATATCAGTTCGGAAATGCGGTATTCCAGTATGAGTAAGTCCAGGTAAGAGGCGGGGTTCCAGCTTGGCGAGAACCCCAGATTGCTTAGGCGGCCATATCTGTCGCGGCGAACGAATTTCTCTTCGAGAGTACGGATGTCGGCCTGGCGGATTATAACCGGATCGGGGAGCTCTTTCATTACTTCACGGCGGCCAACGATGAGCGGGAGATTGAAGGCCAGGGGAATCAATGCCTCTTGTTTTCCGTGTTTGCCTGCGCTGGCCAGCACGGGATAGACCGGGGTACTGATATCCGCCGGAGCCAACATTGTCAGTATCGCTTCCGAATTGATATCGTCGCCAATGACAATATCCGCTGCGTGCTCAGAAAGAACACTGGCACTTATATAAGGAACATGGCGCAGCGTAATCTGAATATCAGGATGAAGGGCGGTGTAAATTTCAGCCGCTCCAGCCAGCTCGGATTTATCGCTTAGAATAAGCAGTTTCGATGGAGCCTTGCTGCAAGAGAAGCAGATGCCAAGCATAAGAATCAGAGCAGAAATTGTTTTTATCATTGTGTATGGTACCTATGAACTTTAATAAAAGGTGTGATAGTGTTAAAAGCATATTATTCAAAAGGCTGAAGTTGTTCAAGAGGATTACGATGAAAAGAAAGTATCGCAAAGTGAAGAGTTGTTGCCGCAGAAAATCCGCCAGCTTGAGCTGTATGCTCGTCCGCGGGCTCCCCCGATGACGGCGATAAGTTTTATTACAGCGAACGGCGGGGAAAGTGCCCGGCTGCTCAGCGCGGGACTGAAGGGCAGCGAAACGGTTAATCTGTGCGGAAAAGGTCATCTGCAAAACTGGGTGGGGGAAAAGTTTCATGCTTACAGCGGGCATGTTTTCATTATGTCCATGGGCATTGTGTATCGGATGATAGCACCTTATATTACAAATAAATATGAAGATCCAGCCGTAGTGGTTGTGGATGATGCCCGCCGCTATGCGATTGCGGCACTGAGTGGGCATGAGGGGGGGGCGAACAAGCTGGCCTGGAAAACGGCGGCGGTGCTGGGCTGCGAGCCGGTTATTAGCACGGCCTCGGATACCAACAAGCGCGTTACGCTGGGAGTAGGCTGTCGGCGGGGGATAGAGGCGGCGGCGGTGGAGAAGGCGGTGCGCCAGGTTTTAGGCACGCAGGGCCTTGCCCCCGCCGATGTCCGTTTGGCCGCCAGTGTCGATATGAAGCAGGACGAGGCGGGGCTGATAGCGGCCTTTGAGCTTATGGATATTCCCCTCGTCTTTCTGGATTCCCATCGGCTTAAAACCTTTAGCGGCGGGAACTCGGAATCCGAAGCGGCCCGGCGGCGGCTCGATTTGCCGGGGGTAAGCGAGCCCTGTGCCCTGCTATTGGGACGGCGGGCCAAGTTGATTCAGCCCCGCGAAGCCCTCGACGGTGTAACGGTGGCCCTGGCCCGGGAGGATGCTCTATGAAGCGCGGAACCATGGCCGTGGTAAGCATCGGCCCCGGCGATGCGGGGAATCTTACTCCCCGTGCGCGGGAGGCTCTGGAGGCTGCGGAAGTTATTGCCGGTTACGGTGCCTATCTGCAACAGATCGATGCGCTTCTCGGCGGCAAACTGATAATCGAAAGCGGCATGCACGGCGAGCTGGAACGGTGCCGGAAGGCTCTGGAACAGTACCGCGGCGGCAGGCGCACCTGCCTGGTTTCAGGCGGGGATGCCGGGGTGTACGGCCTGGCTGGGCTGGTTCTCGAACTTATGAGCCCTGAAGAGCAGGCCGCCCTTAGGGTACTGCCCGGCGTTACATCGGCAACCGCCTGTGCGGCCCTTCTCGGTGCGCCGCTTACCCACGATTTCGCGGTTATTTCTTTAAGCGATCTCCTCACTTCGGAGCATCTTATCGAAAAACGCCTGAAAATGGCCGCAGAGGGCGATTTTGTTACCGTCCTCTACAACCCACAAAGCATTAAGCGACGCCGTCTCTTTTCCCGCGCCGCGGAAATATTTCTTGCTCACCGCAGCCCCTCCACTCCCGTTGGCCTGGTGCGCGAGGCATACCGCGACGGCCAGCGGGTTATGCTTGGCACTCTGGAAGAACTTGCCTCCCAAAACTGGGTAGACATGAAAACCACGGTGCTGATAGGAAACAGCGAAACATTTTCCTCTGGAGGGCGGATGATTACGCCGCGGGGATATGGGGGTTAGGGGTTGTTCAACAGCAATGCCCCTCCCGGATTCCCTTCCAGCGCGAAAAAGTCCAAAAGTATGGGATAGGCGGAAAAGAGTTTTCCGTAACGGGTTAACAGCTCAAGATTGCTGTCTTCGGTGTCTTTGCGGCGCATCCGGGCGGCTTCCAGATCGGCCATAACGGTTTGGCGCAGGCGGATGTTTTCCTGAGCGAGTGTTTTGGCCTGGTTATACAGATCGATGTCCGGGTAGCGCCAGTTTGTTACAGATATGCTGATTATCTCAATGTTCGCATCAATGCCGCGCAATCGGCTTTTCAGGGCGTCTTCCGCCTGCGCAACATTGACATAATTTACCCCTTCATTGAGAAGGCTGGCCGCAGCACTCTCCGCACGGGCTTTGAATGTGGTTTTAAGCTCATCCAGCCCTTCTATCCCGGTGCCGTTGGCCAGCAGCTTGGGGAGGGCATCCGGCAGAATACGATAATCTATTTCAAGGTTTATTTCCCAGCCGAAATTGCCCTCTTCGCCGACAAGGCTTCCGTACATGCGGCCTGAGGGCAGCATGCCGGTTTTGTGAATTTCCAGACTTTGCGGGGTGAGTTTGAATTTGTGCAGGGTAAGGTTTGTCGGTAGCAGGGCTTCCAGACGCCAGGTAAACTGCCCGCTGGAAACGGCCTTGTTCTCCCAGCCGCGGGTTTTTGTGTAGATAACACCATATTCCCCCTGCTCCAGCCGAAACTGTATCCATCCGAAATAGAACGCCGCGCCAGCGGCAGTCAGCAAAATTAAAAATGACAGGAATGAGCCTGCTTTCCGGCGTTTCTTCTTCCGGAGAGATGCTGATTTTTCAATTTCTTTCTCATTTTTCATATTTTTCCTCCTTATCTATCAAGCTGTTGAGCTGTGATAGACAGCTTATTATTATATCAGGTTCAGCGGCTTTTGTAAAATCTTTTATTTCCAGTTTGAGCGATCTTTTATCGCCGGCGAACAAGCAGGTTCGGCAGCCAGCCACGGAAGCGGCGGCGATGTCGTTGTTCATGTCGTTTCCAACATAGAGTGTTTCCCGCGGACTGATGCCCATGGATGCAAGGGCTTGCAGTGGCGCGGAAAATAAATTAACGGAGGGTTTGGCACGGCGCTGCTGGTAGGACCAGGCGCACAGGTGCGGGGAAAATCCCAATTCGCCTAAGGGGGAGTCGCTCAGGGCTTCAAGGATGAGGGGGGTGTAAAATTGGGCATTGGATACGATGCCCAGTTTCATGCCGGAACGGAGCAGAACGGGAATAAGTTCGGGAAAGTGCGGCATGGTCCACACCGGATTTACCTGCATTTCATAGCGGAGCGCCAAGAGCTCTATGCCCGCCTCGTCTGGTTTTTTGGCAAGATGACCCTGTTCCCAAAGGAAGCTAAGCACTTCCGCCCAGATTTCCCGGATGTCTACTTCGGGATAATCCGTTCCCGCCTCCCGTAAGCGCTTATGGTGTTCCCGTATGACTTTGGCAAGAAGCCCCGGTATGTCCTTTTCCGGGAGTGTGCAGGGATACCCGCTGTTATTCAGCAAGAGCTGTAAATTTTCACTTCGGGTGCCCGGCGAAGAGACACCAATGTCCCCGATGCCGCAAACTAGCAGGGTGCCGTATATATCGAACAAAACGGCGTGTATGCCCTTCTGCGGATGAAGTTTTTCCTTCATACCGGTGGGAATGGGGTGGATGGGGGTGGAATTTTCCCTGATGGCGGCTATGAGTTTGCTGCTCGGGGTGGTGTTAGAATTTGTTTTTATACTCATAGCCCTAGTATAATATGGATAAGGCCAAGAATGAACCTTGTACAGTGTGAATACTGAAGAACATGATACCCCCCTATAACAGGAGGGGGTATTGTTATACAATAAGCCTATGTCCAAATACGAAAGCATTGCCAATCTTACCGCGGAAATGGAGGAGAGGATACATGCCAATCCCCTGCTCAATATTCATACGTTTATTATCCCTTCACCTTTTATCAAGGACTCATCGGCGAAAAAGGATATGAAGCATAGTTTTGTCTGGCAGGAGCAGGGGGAAATTCTCGGCTATCTGCTTACCTATTCCTCTGCGGACAACTCGGAATATCTTATCTACAAGCTGGTTACCAGCCCCCACGGGAGGGGCAAGGGAATTGGTGCGGCATTCCTTGAGCATTTAGCGGACACCATTTCGGACAAATCGCGCATCTATTTGTATGTTTGGGAAAAGCAGTACGATACGCTGGAATACTTTAAAAATAAGGGCTTCGATTCTGAAGACAGCATTGTGTACCGCAACCGGGTTTACCATCGGCTCACGGTGCAGCGTGAAACGGTTCTTAGCCGCCTGGCCGCCGATGAGCACAAAGCTCCGGTGGCGGATGAAATAGGCCGCACCCGCCATGATGCCCGCAAAGCCGTAAGCTTGCTGATGGCCATGGTAAATGCCTTAGCACCGGAAACTGCTGGGCGGATTATTGAAGACATAAACCGCGAAACCACTACCCTGGTGAACATGCTTAACCAGTACCGCGATTCTATAACCATATCCCAGGAGGTGAATCTTCAGGATTTAATTCTGGAACGGCTGGTACCCTATGTTGAGGCCAGCGGAAAAAATATCGAACTGGTGCTTACCTTCTCGGTTCAGCGGCCTCTGGTGCTGGGACACTGGATAAATATAGGCCGTTCCCTGGTGAACCTGGCCTCTAATGCGATAGATGCCATGGCGGAAAATACGGGAATGCGGCGGCTGTCCATATCCCTCAGCGAGGGGGAGGATAATCAGGTGCTGCTGAAGCTAACGGATAACGGCAGCGGTATGCCGAAAGAAATGCTTGTCCGGGATAGGGACGGCATGCCGTCCTTTGTTGGAAAAACCACTAAGGCCGCTGGCAAGGGGGAAGGCTTTGGCACGGTGCAGGTGTGGGGCACCTTCGGTTCGGAACGCTTGAATGTGGAGAGTGTGCCTGGCGGGGGCATTGAGTGGACAATAAAATTTGAGCGCTCAGTCCCTAGCTTGACCAAACGCTTCGCTTCCCTCCAACGCCGATTCCATGAACTCCACGGGCTGAGCGAAGACTTAAAAATTACTGAAGAATCGTCCCGCACGGATGTAATACGGGCAATTTGGAGACTGCGTCAGAAGGAAATATTTCTCTTTGAGTTATTGGAACGGTTCAGCCGCCACCACAATATCCGCGATTTGTTTCGGATAATTCTTTCGTATTGGCAGAATAACATCGGTGCTGATGAAATGGAATCCCGGGTGAGCGGATGGGAGGGTGAGGATCCCTCCCTTAACACTTGGCTGTCAATAACAGTCCGCCGAATAAAGAAGCGCCGGGAAGTGCTGGAGCAAACCATCAATTTTGATGACTACAAAGGCCCCCTGTTCAATAGCTATGCCCAATCGATGGAGAAGGTTATTATCTTTACACTCAATCCCGCCGATGAAAAATTTCTGGCAACCGACCGTAAGTTGGCGGAGCATCTGGACTTTGTGAGTTATTTAGGCGGCAATCGGGAAGTGGTGCTGCGGGGAGAATTTGTTGGAGATGTCAAAATTGTCTCCAATCCCATCTATCTGGGAGTCTGGTCTATTGACTCCGATGAGGATCTTCGAGTAAAGTTGAAGCTCCTTCAGGACGGTGCTAGAGCCATACTGAACTTTGATATTCCTCCGGAAAAGAAATTAGCCTTTTATCAGTCTACCTACTCGCGGCACAGCCGGGATATAGACTCGGATAAATCCTGTACTTTCGGGGAATTCATCAGCTTTTCCCAACAGGAATTGGAACGGCGCTTTGTACGGGAATCGGAAGATGAAATGCAGGGATTTCTGGCGGCACTGGAATAAGAGGATTTACGATGATCAATGTGATAGATATAACCTTGTCGTTTGGCAAGCGGATTTTGTTTAAGGATGTTAACCTGAAGTTTACCCCCGGGAACTGCTACGGGCTGATAGGGGCCAATGGTTCGGGAAAGTCTACCTTTTTGCGCATTCTTTCGGGTGAGCAGGAATTCGATTCCGGCGAGGTGAATATTCCTTCGGGGCTACGGATGGCGGTTCTGGCTCAGAAGCGCGATGCCTTCGATCAGTTTCCGGTGCTGCATACCGTAATTCACGGGCACAGGAAACTCTATGAGGTAATGATTGATCGGGAAAGAATTTATGCCAAACCCGATATGACCGATGAAGAGGGCATGAAGGTGGCGGAGCTGGAAGGGGAGTTCGCCGAGATGGGCGGCTATGAAGCCGAAAGCGAAGCGGCAGTTCTTCTGGCGGGACTCGGCATAGACGATGCCCTGCACGAAACACTTATGAAAGACGTGGAAGAAAATACCAAAGTGCGGGTGCTTATCGCCCAGGCCCTTTTCGGCAACCCGGACATTTTGCTCCTTGATGAGCCTACTAACCACCTCGATATTGAATCGATCCGCTGGCTGGAGGAATTTCTGCTGAAATTTAACAACACCGTTATAGTTGTAAGCCACGATCGTCATTTTCTTAACAAAGTTTGCACCCATGTTGCCGATATAGACTTTGGGAAAATTACCCTCTACATGGGCAACTATTCATTCTGGCAGCAGGCCAGCCAGCTCATTGCCCGCCAGCAGAAAGATCAGCGTAAAAAAGCCGAAACACGGGCCGCGGAACTCAAGGCGTTCATACAACGCTTCGCCGCTAATGCGGCCAAGAGCCGCCAGGCCACCAGCCGCATGAAAGAGCTGGAAAAGCTCGATCTGAGCAGCCTGCCCCAGAGTTCGCGCCGCTTTCCCTACTGCGGCTTTGCCCCGGAGCGGGAGCTGGGCAAAGTGGTGCTGGACGTTCAGGGCCTTTCCAAAACCTTAAACGATGAAGTGCTGTTTAACAACCTGGACATGGAAGTTCAGAGCGGAGACAAAATCGGCTTTGTAGGCCCTAACAACATTGCCAAAACGGCCTTTATGGACATTATCGCCGAAGAAATGGAGGCAGACAGCGGCACCTGCAAATGGGGTATTACCACCAAGATCGATTACTTTCCAAAATCCAGCCAGAAATACTTCGACAACAACCTGAACATGGTCGATTGGCTGCGCCAGTTTTCCGTTGAGCAGGATGAAACCTTTATCCGCGGCTTTTTAGGCCGTATGCTCTTTACGCAGGATGAATCCCTTAAGAAAGTGAAGGTTCTCTCAGGAGGGGAAAAAGTGCGCTGCTTGCTCTCCAAAATGATGCTCAGCGGTGCCAACGTACTCATCCTCGACGACCCAACCGGGCACCTGGATATGGAAGCCATTACCAGCCTGAACAATGGCCTTATGGAGTTCGGTGGAGTTATCATCTTTGCCAGCCACGATTACCAGTTCATTAACACCATTGCCAACCGCATCGTTGAATTCACCCCCAACGGCATAATAGACCGCCGCATGAGTTTTGAAGAATATCTGGACGATGAAAAAGTTGCAGCCCAGCGCGATAAACTCTACGGCGGAAACCATGAACGGCTAAGAATTTAACCCGTAGCAGAAACATGAACGCCGCATAAGCAAGCGATGTTATCCGCGCGTTCATGCCGTTTATGCGCTAAAAATTTTCTGTATTCGTTCCAATGCCTCTTCCACCTTGTCCCTGTTGTTGAAGGCACTGATGCGGATAAATCCTTCTCCCATGCGCCCAAAGCCGCTGCCGGGAGTTACGACCACATCGGCCTTTTGGAGCAGGGTGTCGAAGGTGCTCCAGGAATCCTCGCCGGTTTTTATCCATACATAGGGCGAATGTTTCCCGCCCCATACCTGAAATCCGGCCTCCTGCATTGCCTTACGGATGAGCCGGGCATTGGCCATGTAATACGAGATGGATTCTTTGGTTTCCCGCTGCCCCTGCGGGGAGTATACTGCCGCTGCGGCCTTCTGCACCGGGTAGCAGACACCATTGGTTTTCGTGGCATGGCGCCGGTTCCACAGGCTGTGCAGGCTTGCCCCGCCTATGCTGATGGCTTTGGGAACAACGGTAAAGGCGCAGCGGGTGCCGGTAAAGCCTGCTGTTTTGGAGAAGCTGCGAAACTCCACGGCACAGGTATCCGCGCCGGGTATTTCATAGATTGATCTTGGAATCTCCTCGCTACTGATAAAGGCCTCGTAGGCGGCATCAAAGAGCAGCAGTGCCTTATTCTTAAGTGCCCATTCCACCCAGCGGCTGAGTAGCTCACGGCTGGCTATGGCACCGGTGGGATTGTTTGGAAAACAGAGATACACCAGATCCGCGCTTTCGGCACCCAATGTTTCAGGTCCCGGTGCAAAGCTGTTTTCCGGCCTTCCTTCCAAGTAAATCAAAGCGCTGTAGCGGCCATCCTTCCATGCTCCGCTGCGTCCCGCCATAACATTGGTATCCACATAAACAGGATATACTGGATCGGGAACGGCAACGCGCACATCGGCGGCAAACAGCTCCTGTATGTTGCCGGTGTCGCATTTCGCTCCATCGGAAATAAATATTTCATCGGCACTAATGGGGCATCCCCGGCGTTTAAAGTCGTACTCGGCAATGGCTTCCCGGAGGAAGGCATAGCCCTGTTCCGGCCCATAGCCATGGAAAGTTTTCGCCTCGGCCTGCTCATTCACGCCATCGTGAAATGCCTGAATTATCGCGGGGGAGAGGGGGCGGGTAACATCCCCTATGCCAAGTTTAATGAGTTCCCGCCCGGCACCGCGCTCAATATGGGCAGCAACTCGCCGGGCTATTTCCACAAAAAGATAACCGGATTGAAGTTTCTGATAATGGCTGTTTAATTTGATCATATCGCAATCTTAGCAGGAAATATTTTTTAGGGGAAGTGGGGGGAATTTGAGATTTGAGAATGATGAGGGATGAATGGTGAGGGATGAATGATGAGGGATGAATTGGGAATTTAGAATTGGGAATTTAGAATTGAGAATTGGATGTGGTCTTCTTAAAAAAGATTGTTTCTTGAAGCATTTCGTGCTTTTCGCGTCTTTCGCGGTTAGCCCTTCCCATCCGCCTGCCTGTTCGGCAGACAGGTGTATTCGTGGTCCCAAGCCGCAAAAAGGAAAAACCATTCCCCGAATCTGAAACCTCCAGCCTAAAGCCTTAACCCCGTTCGTGTCTTTCGCCTGCCTGCCGAAGCCTCGGCGCAGGCAGGTGGATAAAAATACATAGAAGCAACGAAAGAATGTGGAGCGGCAGCCCAAAAAACTTCCCCCCGCCAAAGGCAGGGGGAAGTTCCATTGCTTACCTGTGGTTCAATATAAACACACTGACTGAAATATTCTTGCTACGGAAGAGCACTAATAATGCCCGCATAATTAGTCCATGCAGCCTGATAGGCGGCAACCGCGCTGGCCGGAACCTGAATGGACGTTACTGTTGTGGGGAAAACTGTGCCGACCAGAGTGGCTGGAGTTGTATCGTTTGTTATCTTCACCGTTGCATGCAATCCTCCATCAAAAATGCCAGGGAAAGGCTCAAATGTCTTTGTTAATGTGGAATAGTCTCCTTCCAATGTTACTTCGGTTATACTATCGTTATAGAAAAAGAGGCTAGCTCCGAGACTGGTAACCGAGGCTGGGATAGTCATGGATGTCATCTCAGTGCCTGCAAATGCATAATTGGCAAGAGTTTTAACAGTGTTTGGTAAGGTTGTAAAGGACGATTTTGTTTCAACTAGTGAAGACTCTCCAATATATTCAAGACCATCCGGTAAGCTGGCGAAATTTACTTCAGTGCTGTCCTTAAATACAAGGTTTTCCAGACGTTTCAATCCACTCGGCAGGCTGGTTAAGGCCAGCTTAAAGCAGCTACGTAATGCCGAAGTGCCAATAGATGTAATCCCATCGGGCAGACTGGTTAAGGTCAGGTTATAGCAATTCCTAAATGCCTCGTTTTGAATAACGGTAATCGTTGAAGGCAACTTTATATCCGTCAAAGCATTATAGTTATAAAATGCTTTATCCCCCACCTCGGTAACCTTCTTTCCCTTCCAGTATTGCGGTACTTCTACATCAGTGGCTGTCGTGGGAACGGTTCCGCCTTTTACACTGTATTCCATATCACTGTTGATAAGGGTGTAGGCTAAACCATCGGTACTCCACATTGCGTAGAGGGTTAAGTCGGTGGTGAGAGTTATCGTTTCAGTTACGTCATAGTAGGTGCCGGAACCATCGGCAGCGGTATTCCAGGCGGCAATAATGCTGTCTGTCTTTGTTATCCCCGTGGGAACAGGAATGGTTATGGTGGTACCGCTTGTGTCTACCCCTGTTGTTTCCACCGCACCTAAGCCCCCATTGGGATCCAGATTCAAAAGTGTAGAGGCTAGTGTGAACGGGCCTGTTTTAGCCAGAGGGCTGTCTTTAATGCTGTTATTCGCCGTTACCGCAAAGTAATAGGATGTTCCTATATTGCCAGTAAAGGTATAGCTCAAGTCCGTGCCAGTATACGCAGGTGTTAGCCCGGCTGTATCGGTTATATCGCTGTTGCTGGAATACACCTTGTAGCTTATGGCTGTGGCGGCGGAACCATCAATGTAGCCCTTGTTCGTTGGAGCTCTCCATGTCAGCGTGGCTACTCCATGTGTTATTGTTAGGAGTGCCTTGAAATTTTCAGGGCTGTCCGATGCTCCATTCGTGTAGGTATTCGCTTCCGTACTGGCCGCACTCTCGCCAACGGCATTGGATGCCGTTACCTTGATGTAGTACTGTGTTCCGGCAGTAAGGCTACTTATGACCTGCGATAGGGTTGCTGCATTGGAAATGGTTATTGGCGTTACGGAAGTTAAATCAAAGTTCTGTGTTTCGGAATAATACACCTTAAAACCGGTAAGTGCCGCCGTGGAACCGTCTGTATACCCTGTTTCCGTGGGAGCAGCCCAGCTCACGGTAAATCCTGTTTCAGAGTACCCATTTATGCTAAGGCCCGTTGGGGCTCCAGGTGTTGCATTTGTATAGGTGTTGGCCTCCGCGCTGGCCTCGCTCTCGCCGCTACCGCTAGATGCCGTTACCTTGAAGTAGTATTGAGTTCCGGCATCCAGACCGCTTATGTCCAGCGATGTGGCCGTTTCATCCGAAACCTCCTGGCTTCCTTCGGCACTGTTTAAATCAAAGCCCGATGTTTTGGAATAATACACCTTGAAACTGGTAAGAGCCGCTATAGAACCAGCATAATACCCTTTACCCGCAGGAGCCTCCCAGCTTACGGTAACCTCTGTTCCAGGGTGCCCACTTATGCTGACGTTCTGCGGGGCTGTGGGTTTTTCATTTGTATAGGTGTTGGCCTCTGTACTTGCCGCACTCTCGCTGGTGGCGTTAGAGGCTGTTACCTTGAAGTAGTATTGGGTTCCGGCAAGCAGACCAGTTATGGCCTGCGATGTAGCCGTTCCACCCGAAACCGCTTGGCTTAAGGTATCGACATCGGTTAAGCCAAAGCCCTGTGTTTTGGAATAATACACCGTAAAACCGGTAAGATCCACCGAAGAACCATCTTTATACCCTGTTCCTGCTGCAATAACCCAATTTACAGTAAGCTCGTTTTCCGAGTACCCACTTATGCTGAGGCTCGTTGGAGCCTCGGGTGTTGCATTTGTATAGGTGCTGGCCTCCGCGCTGGCGGCACCCTCGCCGATGCCGTTAAATGCCGTTACCTTGAAGTAATACTGGGTTCCGGCACTCAGGCCGCTTATGGCCTGCGATAGGGTAGCTGCATGGGAGGTGCTAATCGACATTACGGTACCGGAACTTATATCAATATTTGGAGTAGTAGAATAA
>MUIB01000008.1 GCA_002084135.1 Spirochaeta sp. LUC14_002_19_P3
GTCCAGTAGGAGGTACAGCAGGAAGCCCAATAGCTGGGCTTCCCCGATAATATAAAGGGCACCTCTAAAAACCCCATTTAGTTCTTGACTCGAACTTTTCCGCCTCTCTTAAGTTGTCAAAATGCTCACGTAGCTTAAGCTCTTACACTTTTCAATTTTCAATTTTCAATTTTCCCCATTCATCCTTTCACCCTTCATCCTTTTGGCGGATCGGGAGTAATGACAGTGCCTACAAATTCCCCGCCGCGGAGAATGGCCTGGAGATTGTCCAAATCATGGCCGTCAGCAGCGACAACCGTAAGACCAATCAGCGCGGCTTTTTTTGCGGCTACCGGATCGAAGGGCACATTGGCACCGGGACTCCATTTTTCTCCGCTCAAAGCATGATACTCCCGCCACGTTAATTTTTCGATGGGTTTTGCCTGGGGATGGGTGCGGGGGTCGGCATCGTATACTTGAGCAATGTTGGAAAGCATTATCAGGCATCCCACCTCATAGCGCTCAGCGAGGAGCACGGCATCATAATCGGTTGAGAAACCCGGCTTCCAGCCCGCGGCCAGCAATACCCGTCCGGCAAAGGAATGCGCGGCACCTGGATTACATACAACCTCATCGGGACACAGGGAGCCAAGAAGCACCTTTAACAGCTCGGCATTCAGCCTGGTCGCCATTATTCCAATCCAATCGAGGGAATCGGGCTGAATCAGTGGTGTCAGTTCCCTGGCCGCCTTCTGCCATGCCCTGGCGGCCCCGCCGCCGCCAACAACCAGAATTACCCGCCGCGAGGATTTTTCCTCCAGCCACTGCGTAAGAAAAGAGAGCAGGCGGCGAAGATAGACCGTATCGGGAGTATGTGGTGCCACAATGGAGCCCCCAATATCCAGCACTATCAGTTTATCGTCAACAATCACAGCCATCATCCTCCAAAGTAGACAATATATCTGCAAAGCTCCCATTATGCTACAACTCGGCATTTGCAAAAATATAAAATATTCACAAAAAAGCTATAGACCAAAAATCTTATCATTATTATACTCTGCGGCTTAAGGGGTACCTCTAAAAAACCCATTTAGTTCTTGACTAGAATTTTTCTGCCGCTCTTAAGTTGTCAAAATGCTCACGTAGCCCAGCTACGCTCCGCTTTTGCCGCCTTGTATCGACAAAAAATTTCTTCGTCAATTTCCTAAAGCTGTTTTTTAGAGGTACCCTTAATGAATATACAAAATAGACAATGAGGTATTAATTCGTGAGTTACGACATTACTAAAATGCGCAACATCGGTATCAGCGCCCATATCGACTCCGGAAAAACCACGCTTACCGAGCGCGTACTGTTTTTCTGTCAGAAAATTCATGCTATCCACGAAGTGCGCGGCAAAGACGGCGTCGGGGCTACCATGGACTCGATGGAACTCGAAAAGGAACGGGGCATCACCATTGCTTCGGCGGCAACCCATGTTACCTGGAAAAGCTCCCAGATTAACATTATCGACACACCGGGACACGTAGATTTTACTATAGAGGTAGAGAGGGCCCTGCGGGTACTCGACGGTGCGGTTCTTGTGCTCTGCTCCGTAGGCGGGGTTCAAAGTCAGTCCATAACCGTCGATCGCCAGCTCAAGCGCTACGGTGTTCCCCGCATCGCTTTTGTGAACAAATGCGACCGTACCGGTGCCAATCCCGAAAAGGTACGGAGCCAGCTTGAAGAGAAGCTGGGACTCAACGCGGTGCTTATGCAGATACCCATAGGGCTGGAAGACAAGCACGAAGGGGTTGTCGATCTTGTTGCCATGAAGGCACTGTATTTCGATGGCGAAAACCATGGTGTCCGGGAGGCCGATATTCCTTCCGAATTGCAAACTGCGGCGGAAGAGAAGCGGGAAATTATGCTCGAAGCGGTTTCCATGTTCAATGACGAACTGATGGAACTGGTTATGGAAGGGGAAAATCCCCCTGAAGAACTTATTCACAGCGCAATCCGCACCGGCACTCTGGCCAATCAATTAGTGCCGGTTTTCGTGGGAAGTGCCTATAAAAACAAAGGCGTACAGCCCCTGCTCGATGCGGTAACCCGCTACATGCCCAATCCTCAGGACATTAGCAACAAGGCCCTGGATTTGGACAATGATGACGCTGAAGTTGAATTACAATCTGATACGGAAGCCCCAACCGTGGCCTTAGCTTTCAAGCTGGAAGACGGGCAGTACGGACAGCTCACCTACATTCGCATATACCAGGGTATGGTTAAGAAAGGATCCGATCTGATAAACAGCCGCAACAAGCGGAAATTCAAAGTCGGCCGATTGGTGCGGATGCATGCCAACTCCATGGAAGACATCAGCGAAGCCAGCGCCGGCGACATAGTGGCCCTCTTCGGAATAGACTGCGCATCCGGCGACACCTTCTGCAGCAGCGATCTCAACCTCTCCATGACATCCATGCACGTCCCCAACCCGGTCATCTCCCTGTCGGTAAAACCCGTGGACAAATCCGCCGCCGACAAAATGGCCAAGGCCCTGGGACGCTTCACCAAGGAGGACCCCACCTTTCGTACCTATGTCGATCCGGAAACCAACGATACCATTATTCAGGGCATGGGGGAGCTTCATCTGGATGTGTACATAGAACGCATGC
>MUIB01000029.1 GCA_002084135.1 Spirochaeta sp. LUC14_002_19_P3
CTTTTGAGGGGTATACATTTGGTGCGGAGTCTGCTGATACTGGGACTGTTATAGTCTTCATCAGTTTTAATTTTGACAGTCAATCTTTTGTTGCAGCTTCCTGGATCTATAATTCTGCAGTAGCAATAATTGCACCATCACAGTTTATCAATGGGGGTAATCCTAATATAAGCATGAGCAGTATATCTGTTATCAACTGGATTGGTATTTTACCAATAAATCAATTAGATGGACGACCAAAAGTACACTTTACACACTTCGGTAATAGATTATGGTCTTCTAAACTTGCCGCAGAAGACTAGGGTTTTGTCTTACTGGCACTCAGGGCAGGGAAGGGTTATGGCTCTTCCCTGCTTCATTATTCTGTTTGCCTGAATTGTACCGCAAAGAATCTTGCTAAAGGGCACCGCTAAAAATAATTGCTGGTGGCGTTGATTCCATCGGGTTACTATATACAGGGCACCTCTAAAAAACCCCATTTAGTTCTTGACTCGAACTTTTCCGCCGCTCTTAAGTTGTCAAAATTCTCACGTAGCTTATCACTTTTCACTTTTCATTTTTCACTTTTCACCTTTGCCGCCCGACAAAACTTTCTTCGTCAATTTCCTAAAGCTGTTTTTTAGAGGTACCCTTCAGTCGTCTATCTCATCGTAGTCGTTCATTTCTTCTTCAAAAAATTCCAGATTTGGGTTGGTACCGGCATCGTCCCGCACGGTATCCCAGTTATCGTCTTCTTCATCCAATTCTTCATCTGGCGGAGGATTATCCATCTCGTCATACCTTGATTCCGGATTGGATACATCCCGTACGGTATCCCAGTTATCATCTTCTTCGTCCAACTCATCTGAGAATGTGCCCATCCCGTCAGCATCATCATGCCCTGAGTTATGGGATTCGGCACTGTCATCCAATATCTCATTTTCGTCAGTTTCCATGAAAGCTCCGCCGTGTCATTTTGTAACATTGAAAAATCCCATTATGGATTTTTGGAAGCACCCTTTTCCAGGAAGCATGGTAAAATGATAAAATGAGATGCAAACGGTGTCAAGAGTCAGTCTATACCCTAAAGGTACTCAAGTCGCGCTCAAGTATACCGATGAAATAGGTAGAAGATTATCTAAAAAGATTCCGGCATTTAATCGGCCAATGCCGGAATGATGGTTTTCATGGAGGGTTTAATGATTCGAGGATTATACACCGGCGGCAGCGGAATGCGTGCTCAGGAGCATCGGCTCGATGCCTTGGCAAACAATCTCGCCAACGTCGACTTAAACGGCTACAAAAGAGATGTGTCTGTTCACAAGGCATTTCCCGAACTGCTCATACGCCGCTTTGAAGACGACGGCATGTACCGCTTCCCTCTTGGAAGTGTCGATACCGCCCCGGTCGTGGGGAAGCTCGGCATGGGAGTCGAATACAATGAATCGTTCACCATATTTGAACAGGGTTCCCTTAAGGCCACCGAAAACACCTTCGATTTAGCCCTCGACGATGAAGGATTCTTTACCATAGAAACACCATGGGGCATGCGCTACACCCGCAACGGATCGTTCTGGCTCGGCAAGGAGCAAATTCTCGAAACCAAAGACGGTTACCCCGTTATGGGCGAAAATGGCATAATCCGCATTACCGAAGACACCGTAAGCATAGACAAACTTGGCCGGGTATGGCAGAAAGCCGCTGCTGCCATCGACCCCGTTCTCATCGATACCATCAAAGTTGTGGGCTTTGAGCGCAATCGCTTCCTGGAAAAGGAAGGCAGCAGCTTCTGGAGTGCCAATGAACTCTCCGGCCCCGCCGAAGACCTCGAAGGCGAAAAACGCCCCGGCATCCTTCAAGGTTTTCTGGAAGGCTCCAATGTAAACCCCGTAACAGAAATGGTAAATATGATAGAAGTAAACCGTGCGTATGAAGCCAATCAAAAAGTTATAAGCACACAGGACAGCATGCTCAATCGGCTCATCAATCAAGCCGCCAAGTACTAGGAGGTACAATAATAATGATGCGTTCACTCTGGACCGCCGCAACTGGCATGAATGGCCAGCAATTTAATATCAACACAATATCCAACAATCTTTCCAACGTAAACACCACTGGTTACAAGCAGGTACGGGCAGACTTTGAAGACCTCATTTATCTCAATTCCCGCATCGCCGGCACTCCCGCAACCGAACGAACCGTAACTCCAACCGGCGTTCAGGTAGGCCACGGTGTTAAAATCGGAGCATCCCAGCGCATATTCACCCAGGGCAGTCTCAGGCAAACCGATGCCCTCGGCGATATTGCTGTTATGGGGGAAGGCTTCTTCCGCGTCCTGAACATGGATGGCACCTACGCCTACACCCGCGACGGATCATTCAAAATAGACTCCAACGGTCAGTTCGTATCCTCCAATGGCTACCGGCTCATGCCCGAACTCGTCCTGCCGGTGAACTTCATTCCCGAAACCCTTTCGGTAAGCCAGCAGGGTCGTGTAACCGTAAAAATTCCCGATCAGGACGATCCTATTGCCGTTGGTCAGATCGATCTTTACCGCTTCGTGAACCCGGCCGGCCTTCATGCGGCAGGGGAAAATCTCTTTGTTGAAACGGCAGCCTCAGGCGAAGCCGCCCGTGGCCGCCCCGGAACAGACGACATGGGCAAAGTGCTCCATAAATTTCTGGAAAACTCCAACGTGTCTGTTGTAAAGGAAATGGTAGGGATGATAGTAGCCCAGAGAGCGTATGAACTGAACTCCAAAGCCATTCAAACCTCCGACACCATGCTTGGCATTGCCAACAACCTGAAAAGAGGCTAGTCAATGAACATTGCCGCATCCATGGATGTCCATCAAAACCATAGTCAAGAAGCCCAGCTAAGCACCCTTACCCGCCGATCCAAAACCAGCAGCCAAGACGAGCTCAAAGCTGTCTGCGGCGACTTTGAAACCCTTTTCGTTAAAATGATGCTGGACTCCATGCGCAGCACCCTCAGCGACGACACCCTGATTCCCAAAAATTCCGGGGAAAAACTCTTCGAGGATCAGCTTTACGAAGAATACGCCAAAAAAATCAGCCAAACCGCCAAACTCGGCATCGCCGATATGATGTACAATCAGCTCTCCGAAACCCTCCCGGGAACTACTGTAAACATAACAAGTTAAAATATTTTCTTTTTTTCCTTGACGCTATAGCGCTATAATGTTATAGTGCTATAAGGAGGCATGAAATTATGGAGAGTGTACCCAGAAGATCGACGGTTTACTTCGATCCGGATATTTATAAGGCTCTGAAAATTAAGTCCGCAACAACCAATACTTCTATATCCGAGTCCGTTAACGATGCTGTCCGGGCAGCTCTGCAGGACGATTATGAGGACTTAAACACTTTCCGGGCAAGATCGCGGGAAGCAGTTATGAGCTATGAGGAGCTGCTGGCGGATTTGGCCGCACATGGAAAAATATAGCCTTAAAATCAAAAAATCCGTTGCCAAAGATTTACGCGGCATTCCAGCTCAGAACATTGCCCGGATTCTCAAAGCCATTGAAGGCCTGCGGGACAATCCCAGACCGGCAGGTGCGGTAAAACTTACCGGATTGGATTTGTATCGTATTCGGGTAGGTGTGTATCGGGTGGTTTATGAGATTCAGGATGTAAGGCTGATTGTTGTTATTGTAAAAGCGGCACATCGGGGCAATATTTATGCCAATTACTAAGGGAAGTAGTCAGATTTTGATTTTTACGGTGATTTTTTCCTTTCTTGCAGTTTCGGACATATTTGCTAATGGGCGGAAATAAAGCGATGGGACAAACGCCCCATCGCAAACTGTCAAGAATCGACAGCTAACAAACAGCAAAAATTCGGGCCGCGGCCCGCAGGCAATTTTTATCAGCCTGATTTACTTCTTGCCGCCTTTAGCACTGCCTAGTCCACTTTTAGGACCCGATTTCGCCGGACCGCTTTTCTTCGGACCGCCTTTGCCTTGTCCAGAATTGCCTGGACCTGCCATTAAGTATTTCATAACTGCTATATGTATCTTGTAAAGAAGTGTGTCAATACTCAATTATGGCATTTTTTACTAAATTTCGATTATGAGTAAAATGTAATAATGGAAGTGGACAAAACATGGATAGCAGGCTCCTGGTTGAAATTACCATGCTTGCAGAGTTTCCTGAATTTTGCTATATTCATCCTGTTTGGAGGATCTGTTATGCCAACGTATGACTATGAATGCCGCGCCTGCGGCCACAGCTTTGAGGCATTTCAAAGCATTTCCGAGGATGCGCTTACCGACTGTCCTGAATGCCGGGAGAGCCAGCTTCGCCGACTTATTAGCGGCGGCACGGGAATTATCTTTAAAGGCTCCGGCTTTTATGTGAACGATACCCGTAAATCCGGATCGGATTCCAAACCGAAGGACACTCCTGCTCCGGTAGCCGCTTCGGGCACCGATTCCGGCAGCGATTCATCCGCCGCCAAAAAATCAGGAAAAAAGGTTAGTGCTTAAACGGCTCTAAAAGCCTGTGGAGGGCGCATTTTGAAAGGGCCCTCTACTTCCACTGCCAGCTCCCACGAAATCCTGCTCCTGGAACAGGCTTTCCCGGCTGTGCACCAAAGTACCAAATCCAGCCCCCCATACTGATTATGGTAGCATTCAATCTGCGCAAAATATGTGATAGCGATTTTTTGTGATACATCTGTAATCCAAAAATTCGTATTTTTGATACGGATGGATTTTTCAGAGTTATCCTTTTATGATAAAGTACAGGTATGACAGCCCGAAAGTCTATATTGGTTTCTCTTGTTCTGCTGAGCAGGCTGCTTTTTGGCAGTACCATTGAAGAAGCGCGAAATCTTGAAAACGCAGGACGAAAGTCGGAGGCTATTGTGGTATTCGGCCGCTGGCTTGCTGATAATGGGCATCATCCTGATGCAGTGGCGGTGCTGATTCACGCTTCGTCATTGTTTGAGGATCCTCTGGAAACAGTGTCTTTTTTGAGTAAATATGTTCATTTGCTTCCTGGCGATAAGCGCGGAGAAATTTTTGTGCGCATGGCTGGCCTGGAGACAAGTCTTGGGCTTCTGGGGTTCGCCGTTCAGCATTATGAGCTGGCCTTGCAGCACAGCGAAGTACAGAATGAAAGCTGGCGCCTTCAATATCTTCAGTTAAAGCACTCTATCGGCGAAAATATCCGCATGGAAGCTCTGGAACTCAAGAAGACAGCACGGAACAGGGTGCTTATTGCGGAATCAGGTTTGCTGGCGGCTATGGCTCATTCGGATATCCGGCAGGGGATAGCCGAGATACAGGATTTGATTGAAAATAACTTCATAGTTCCTTCGACATGGCTCTATCTTGCCAAACTTCAGGCCCGGATAGGTGATGATGAGGGTGTGGAGGAGTCGCTGCGGAATCTTGAAA
>MUIB01000159.1 GCA_002084135.1 Spirochaeta sp. LUC14_002_19_P3
AAAGATCGAGTCAAGAACTCAATGGGGTTTTTAGAGGTGCATCTTTTTTCCTCCCTGTGGGTTAGGAAAATAAGCGCATAGCATTCTCATTCGTTTGTCGTGCGAGATGCTCCGGCTCTTTCCCGCGTATTGCCGCCAGGGCCTCCAGCGTAAAGCCGATATAGCCGGGATGATTGCTCTTTCTGCTCCGCACCGGCTGGGGAAGAAGGTAAGGCGAGTCGGTTTCGATAAGTATCCTGTCTTCGGGAATACGCTTGGCGGCATCCTGAAGGTTTTCCGTTTTTTTATAAGTAATGTTTCCGGCGAAGGAAATATAATAACCCAAATCCAGTGCCTGCCTGGCCGTTTCCCAGTCTGAAGAAAAGCAGTGAAGCACACCCATGCGGCAGGAAGAATCCCTTATCAGGGAGAGAAGCTGCTCATCGGCATCCCGGTTATGGATAATAACAGGTTTATTGAGGGCTGCTGCCAAATCAAGCTGATCCCGGAACGCTCGCATCTGAATTTCGCGGGGAGCGTGTTCCCTGTAAAAATCGAGACCGCTTTCCCCAATGGCCGCAACTTTGGGATGCTTTGCCTGGTTTGATATAATTTCCAGGCGCTCATCCCAGGAGAGGGCAGAATTTTCAGCACTTGACGAGGGGTGTATCCCCGCAGAAAGCCTGAGCCGGGAATGGATAGCGGCCCATTGAAGCCGCCGTTCAAAATTGTTTTCGTCTACAGCAACATCAACCGCGCCGGTTAGGCCGCTGGAAAACAAAGCGGCAAGGAGCCTGTCTGCATCCATGCCGCGCTCTTCGATATGAAGGCCGTGAAAGTGGGAATCAAATACAGGATGGGGAAGATGTATTTCCAGAGCAGCATCTTCCCCTGTTTTCTGATCCGGCAAACTAGTTCCGGCCAACCGCATTGAGGCTCTCAAAGGCTTCAATAACCCGCTTTATCAGAGACTCCTGCCCCTTTCTGAGCCAAACACGGGGATCGTAATACTTCTTATTGGGCATATCCGCTCCCTTGGGATTGCCTAACTGGCCCTGGAGATAGGCTTCATTCTCCTTGTAGTTGTCCAGAACACCTTTCCAGAACGCCCATTGCGTGTCGGTATCAATATTCATCTTTACCACACCGTAGCCAATAGCCTCCCGAATTTCCGCCTGAGACGAACCGGAACCACCGTGAAACACATAAGTAACCGGCTTGCTTTCCTTTAAGCCATGCTTCTCCACAATGTACTTCTGTCCCTTATCGAGAATCGATGGAGTAAGCTTAACATTACCGGGCTTGTACACCCCATGAACATTGCCGAACGCGGCGGCGAGAGTAAAAGCCGGACTGATTTTGTTCAATTCAGTATAGCTGTAATCAATCTCTTCAGGCTTTGAGTAAAGATCCGCCGAATCCCTGTCCGTGTTATCCACACCATCCTCTTCCCCGCCAGTAATACCGAGCTCCATTTCGAGATACATCTTCATAGCACTGGTGCGTTTCAAATAACCGCTTGTTGTGCGGATATTCTCTTCCAGAGGCTCCTCGGAAAGGTCTATCATGTGCGAACTGTACAGAGGACGGCCATTCGCCTTGTAATACTTTTCCCCCGCATCCAGCATTCCATCCAGCCACGGCAGCAGCTTCCTGGCACAGTGATCCGTGTGCAACACCACCGGAACCCCGTAAGCCTCTGCAACGTGGTGAACATGCATGGCCCCGGACACCGCTCCAATAACATCCGTCCGCCCCTGGGCAGGTTGCAGGCCCTTGCCTGCAAAAAATGTCGCGCCGCCATTGGAGAACTGAATAATAACCGGCGACTTTACCTTCGCGGCCGCCTCCAGCACCCCATTAACTGATTCGGTATTCACACAGTTCACAGCCGGTAGCGCAAACCCCTCGCTTTTGCAAATCTCAAACAATTTTTTAAGACTATCGCCGTAAACAACACCTGGTTTGATATGATCGAGAACTTTTTCACCCATAAATATACTCCTTATGCGTATTTTTTGTATTCAATGCCATTCTAGCACAGAATAGCTGTTGACCCAACTAGCCAAGTCAATTTAGGATAAATAGCGAAAGTTGGCAACTACTCTGGAAGCGCCGAACATGGAACCGCGGTATTGCGTCAGAAGTTTCCAAACTACACCAAAAACGCGGATTCTGCGCCCTTCAATCCCTAAAGGCAGCTCCGTGAGCATGAATAATCATGCCGGCGTGGTGGAATAGGTAGACACAGCAGACTTAAAATCTGCTGACACTCGTGTCGTGCCGGTTCAAGTCCGGCCGCCGGTAACCGTGGGGAATTGGGAATAATGAGGGATGAGGGATGAATTGGGAATTGGATGTGGTCTTCTTAAAAAAGATTGTCTCTTGAAGCATTTCGCCTGCCTGTACGGTAGACAGGTGTTTTCCGCCTGCCTACCGAAGCCTCGGCACAGGCAGGTGGTTCCAAACCGCTTCCGAAAGTAATCAATACTATCAGTGCGGGCGAGACTAATCACTAGCCACTACCCACTAATAATCTTACAGCTTTCGTATTTCTTCCGCCGTAAGACCAGTGGATGCACTGATAATGTCCATGCTTATCCCTGTATCCCTGAGGTTCTTTGCTGTCTG
>MUIB01000048.1 GCA_002084135.1 Spirochaeta sp. LUC14_002_19_P3
TCTTTCCTTGATTTCATAGACATCCTCATATTTACCTGAACCTCCATTTTATTGGTCGTTCAAGTAGGTTTTAGTTATGAGGCAACCACTTTTTTTCAAGTTGATTTATTATGAGGCAATTCGCGGTATTGCATCAGCAAATAGATCCTGATAGAATATACCAATAAAAGAGGATCTATAGCCGCAGTATGATGAAACGCATCGTTATAATCGACAACTACGATTCCTTTACCTATAACATCTATCAGATGGTAAGCAGACTGGTTCAAAATGAGCCGGATATGGAAGTCTGTGTGTACCGCAGCGATGAAATTAGCGTTGAGGAACTCAAACCCATGAACATCGACCGGCTGATTATCTCACCGGGGCCGGGCATACCCATAAACGCCGGTATCTCAGTGGAGGCCATCCGTGCCTTTGCCGACAAGGTGCCTGTGCTGGGGGTCTGTTTGGGGCATCAGGCATTGGCGGAGGCCTTTGGAGGGCGCATCGTTCAGGCGCACAGCATTGTTCACGGCAAGGTTGAAGAGATAAACATAGACGGCAAGGGCGTATTTCGCGGCCTGCCCAATCCCTGCCGCTTTACCCGCTACCATTCCCTGGCCGTAGATCCGGCCTCCGTACCGGCGGAACTGGAAATAAGCGCCAGGGCCGCTGACGGCGAAATCATGGGGCTCCGGCACCGGGAACTGCCTCTGGAAGGGGTACAGTTTCACCCTGAGTCCATCGGTTCCGATTACGGGGAACGGCTCTTCGCCAACTTTCTCAACTGGCGGCGCGAACCCCTGGATGCGCGCGGTCTGCTTACAAAGGTTATCGCCAGGCAAGATTTGGTCCGTGAAGAAGCCGCAGCCTTCATGGACGACCTTACAGACGGCATCCTCTCCGACATCGTTATCGCCGCCATGCTCGCCGCCCTCGCCGCCAAGGGCTACACCCCCGAGGAAGTGGCCGGCTTCGCCTCCGTGCTGTGCGCCAAGTGCCGTCCGGTGGAACTGGACAGCTCTGGAGTGCTGGACACCTGCGGCACCGGTGGCGACGGCAAGCACACCTTCAACATCTCCTCGCTTGCCGCCGTTATTGTCGCCGCCTGCGGTGTTCCGGTGGCCAAGCACGGCAACCGGGCCGTGAGCTCCCGCTCCGGCAGCACCGATTTCTACCAGGCCCTCGGCATACCCGTCAACCTCGATCCCGACGGCGTGAAGGTCAGCATAAAAAACCATGGCTTTGCCTACATGGCCGCCCCCCTCTATCACAGTGCCATGCGCCATGCCGGTCCGGTGCGCAGTGCCCTGGGCATTAAAACCATTATGAACTGCCTCGGCCCGCTGGCCAATCCTGCCCGTGTGGATTATCAGCTTATCGGGGTTTTTGAAGATGACCTCCTGCCGGTGATGGCGCGGGCGGCAAGGATGCTGGGGGTGAAGCGGGTTCTCTGTGTGCACTCTGAAGACGGCCTCGACGAACTCTCCCCCGCGGCCCCCTCTAAACTTTTTCTTATAGATGAAAAGGGTCTGGAAAGCCCTTACGAATTCAACCCCGCCGATATTGGCATCCATGGCTTTAGAACCGAAGATTTAACCGGCGGAGACGGAGCAGAAAACGCCCGCACCGCCATGGCCATTCTTCAGGGTGGGGGCCCAAATGCCGTCCGGGAGGCCGTATGCCTCAACGCAGGCGCCGCCCTCTTCGCCGCAGCCCGTGCCAAAGACATAGCCGACGGCTACAATCAGGCCAAAGCCGCCCTGGACGACGGCAGCGCCGCCCGCAAGGTTGAGGCCCTGCGCCGCCTCCCTGCATGAGCACCGCACCGGACATTTTAACCCAAATCGCCCGCGCCCGCGCTGCCCGGATAAGGCGGGACGGAGCGGCTCAGGGCCTTGCCCTGCCGGACACCCGCACCCTGCCGCTCATCAATTTCCTTGAGCCTAGCCCAGAGTGCCCCGAAATTCTTATTGCCGAAGTGAAGCGGCGCAGCCCCTCCAAAGGTGCCATTGCCGCCATTCCCGAACCGGAGAAGCTGGCGGCCCGCTATGCGCAGGCCGGTTTTCGGCGTGTGAGCGTGCTCACCGAAGAGGAGCATTTCGGCGGCTCCCTGGCCGATCTCATTGCGGTAAAGAAGGCCCATCCCCATCTGGCGGTGCTACGCAAGGATTTTTTGCTGAGCGAAGAAGATGTGGAACTGAGCTGGCGTGCTGGAGCCGATGCGGTGCTCCTTATTGCCGCCCTCCTGAATGAAACCACCCTAAGAGCCATGTATGGCCGGGCTGAAAAACTGGGGCTTGCCTGCCTGGTGGAAATTCACACTCCGGCCGATGCCGACAAGGTGCGCCCCCTGAAGCCGCCACTGGTGGGCATTAACAGCCGCGACTTGAAAACTTTCCGCATCGATCCCTTACTGCCGCTGGAAACCCGCACCTTCATCGACTGGCCCTGCCGGGTGGTGTACGAATCGGGCATACAGCGGATCGAAGATGCCCTGTTTGTCCGTGGCAGCAGCTTTGGCGGCTTTCTTGTAGGAGAAGCCGCCGCCCGCAATCCCGGTTTGGCCGCCGATTTGCTGAGTGCCTGGGGACGGGAGGAGGAGGCCCGGCGGTGCTATGGGGTGTGGGAGCGGCTCTACTGCCGCTTCAAAACACATAAGCCCTTTGTGAAAATTTGCGGCCTTACCGATTATGAGGATGCCCGCACAGCCTCGAACGAAGGGGCGGATATGTTGGGCTTCGTTCTCGCCGAGTCCCCGCGCCGGGTGGAGAGCGGCCTGATTCGGGACTGCGCCGCCCTGGAGGCACTCAAAACGGCGGTAGTGCTTGTCCCCAAAAACGGGAGGCTTCCTGATGAAATTGCATATTTGCTTGAGGAGGGCACTTTGGACTTTGTTCAGTTTCATGGTGATGAGCCGCCCGAACTGCTGCGTGCCTGGCCGTCCTACAAGGCCCTGAACCTGAAAACCCCGGCGGACGCGGAAAAAATTGACGGGGCCGGAAGCCCTGCCGTACTGGTGGATGCCTTTTCGGCTACAGTCCGCGGCGGCAGCGGCAGGTGTTTGGAGCCGGAAATCATCAAGGCCGCGGCGGCTCGAAGGCGTCTGTGGCTGGCCGGAGGGCTTAACCCCAACAATATCGGAGCCATCTGCCGGGAATACCGCCCCGCCCTGGTGGATGTTTCTACCGGCCTTAACTCTAATGACGGTACAGGCCGCCGCAAGGACAGCCAGAAAATCCGCCGCTTTATCCGTGAGGCACGCTATGAGTGAAAATGGTTTTTTTGGATCCTTTGGAGGCCGCTATACAGCCGAAGTTCTGCGCCGTCCCCTGGAAACTCTTGAAGAGGAATTCCGCTGCGCTATTGCCGACGAGGGCTTTCAGGCCGATCTTGCTGCTTTCCACTGCGATTACATTGGCCGCCCAACGCCGCTGTTGCCGGCACGCAATGCCTCGGCGGAACTCGGCGGCGCGGATATTTACATTAAGCTGGAGGGGCTGGCCAACACCGGTGCCCACAAGATTAACAATGCGGCGGGTCAGGCTTTACTGGCCAGGAGAATGGGCAAATCCCGCATTATTGCCGAAACCGGGGCGGGGCAGCACGGCATGGCGACGGCCGCCGCCTGCGCGCGCCTTGGGCTGGACTGCGTGGTGTACATGGGAGAGGAGGATATCCGCCGTCAGCAGCCAAACATCTACTGGATGGAGCTGTTCGGTGCCGAAGTAAGGCCGGTGCGCACCGGCAGCCGCACCCTTAAAGATGCCGTGAACGCCGCCCTGCGCGACTGGGCAGCGAGCTGGTCCGATACGCACTACCTGCTGGGTTCCGCCCTTGGCCCTGCCCCCTTTCCCGATATGGTGCGCGAGTTTCAGGCCGTTATAGGCCGGGAAACCCAATCCCGGTTTGCGGACTTGGGTGTGCTTCCCGATGCTCTGATTGCCTGTGTTGGCGGCGGTTCCAACGCCATCGGCTTTTTTGAACCCTGGATTGCTGCCAACCGCCCGCTGCTGGTAGGGGCGGAGGCCGGGGGCAGGGGCGCAGGAAGGGGCAATAATGCCGCCCGCATGGGGGGCGAGGGCAGCGTGAGCGTGGTTCAAGGCTACAAAAGTCTCTTCCTTACCGACGAGGACGGCCAGCTCCTGCCCACCCATTCCATCTCTGCCGGTTTGGACTATGCGGGAATCGGCCCTCAGCTCGCCCATCTCGGTGAAACCGGCCGTATCCGCTTTGTTTCCGTGCGCGACGATGAAGCCCTGGCGGCTTTGAAATTTTTTGCCCGCACGGAGGGTTTAATCTTTGCCATGGAGTCCGCCCATGCAGGTGCCGCCGCCATAAAGCTGGCGCAGGAACTGGGCCGGGGAAAAACCATTGCGGTAAACATGTCCGGCAGGGGCGACAAGGATATTTTTATTACCGCAGCGGCTCTGGATGGCGCGGCCTGGCGGGAATTCTTGCGAAGCGAGAGTGAGCTGGAATCGCATTAAAGACTGATCTTGTAAAAGAGATCTCCAAGGCTCCTCCAGTTATACAGCTTCGGTTATTGTACCCTATCTGTTCAAAAATATTTCTGACCCAGCTCCGCTGCCAGAGGCATAAGACTCACCGCGAACAGCAGCCAGTCCCGGCCATGCATTGGGAGCTGTAAGGGCGTTGGCTGAGGAGTGAAACTTCGGGATAGCATGGCATCCGCGATGAGTTCCGCACGGCGGAGAGTGTTCTCTGCCAGAGGCCGGGCCAATATAAGCACCCTGCGGAAAATGGAACGGCGTTCAGCGAGGCCCCGGCTCAATGCCGCATCGCTTACGGCGGCGGCTTCGTCCAGCACCTGAGGAATAAAGGTTACGGTAAGGCCGATGGAAGCGGCCAGCAGCCCCCGCCAGGCCGGAGGCAGAAAGAACAGCAGACGCTTCAGGGCCTCGGCCAGTTCCACCGGATCGGTGGTGGAGGCCAGAAGCTGCCCGGCCAGAAGCACCGCCAGAAGCCTCAGGGCGCGCAGGCCGCCCGCTTCCAGCCCTGTTATTCCAAAAGGACTCATCCATCCGAAAAGCACAACAGGCGGTTCCGGCTCGGCCAGGGCGGCTGCGCCGGCAATAAGCAGCGCCATGGCCAGCCAGAACAGCAGTGGTTTTCTCAAACCGCGAAGCGAAGTTCCCGCCAAGCAATGAAAAGCCGCCAGCAGTGCGCCGCTTAATGCCAGGCTAAGCGGTGAACCAGCCAGTGCCACGGCAGAGAAGATAATCAGCTCCAGCAGCTTGAAGCGGGGATCGTGGCGATGGATAATACTGCTACCGGGGCGGTAGTGGAGAAAATCAACCTCTCTCATCGGCATTTCCTTATTAGCGTTTCCATGTCATTTCGTGCAAAGGGCAGCGGGGGCGGCGGATGCCCAGTTCTTCCACCTGTTCCAATAAGTCCGAAGGAGGGCCATCGGCATGAATGCGTCCCTTGTTCATTAGAATCAGCCGCTGGGCATGGGCCAGAATTTTTTCCAAATCGTGGGTAATGAGCAGAATGGCGGTGCCGGAGGCATGCAGGGCGGTAATAACTTCAATCAGATCAGCACTGCCGGGCCAGTCCAGCCCGGTAAAGGGTTCATCAAAAACCAGGAGTTCGGGGCGCATGGCCAGCACTCCGGCAGCCGCAAGACGGCGCTTTTCGCCGCCGGAGAGGGTATGGGGGCGCCGGTTTTCAAATCCGCTCAGCCCGGCGGCCTGAAGAGATGCTTCCACCCTCCGGGAAATTTCCTCCCGAGGCAGTTTCAGGTTTTCCGGCCCAAAAGCGGCATCCCTGCTCACGGTTTGTCCCACTATCTGGGCATCCGCTTCCTGAAAAACCAGGCCAATAATCCTGCGGGCGCGGGCAAGATTGTCCAAAACAGAAAGGCCGTTCAGAAGGATTTCTCCCGAAGAAGGGCGGGCCAGTCCGTTCAGGTGGCGCATAAGAATAGTTTTGCCGCTACCGTTCGGGCCAGCCAGAACGATGAATTCTCCCTTCTCTATGGATAAGGATACGCTGTCCAGCCCCAGTGTTCCATTAGGGAAGCGGTGGCTTAGCTGCCGTAGCTGGAGAAGGGGTGGGTTCACCTATCTCCCCTGAGTGTTTATCCGATCTTGAAGTCCGCGGCAAATAAGCACGGCGGCAATGGCCTTGATGCCATCACCAATAAGGAAAGGCGCGGTGTAACGTCCCCAGGTGGATGCCCAGGACCAGTCATTCACTTTCCCAACCAGGCGCCAGTGAAGCCAGGGCAGTCCCGGCAGGTAAATGGCCAGCGTTCCAGCCAGAGCCGCAACGATAAGGAACGGCAGCGTCCGGCTGACGCGAACAATGCAGCCGGACAGGAATGCCGCCAGCGCGTAGCCGATTAAGAAGCCCCCGGTTGGCCCTGCGAGAACCTGCACCCCACCGCTTCCGCCAGCGAATACCGGCAGACCAACAAGTCCCAGCAGCAAATACAGACCCACGGAAGCCAGCCCCCGCCTGGCCCCGAGCATCATGCCGGCGAGAATAACAAAAAGTGTGGCCAAAGTGAGTGGAACAAGCGGGTTCCAGGGTGCCGGAAAGCTGAATATGGCCCCCACTATGATAAGCGCGGTAAATGCCGCGATAAAAACTGTCGATCGGACGGTGCTGTCTTCCATATAGGGGAATTATTGCCATGTATGGAAAAGTTTGCAAGCCCTGCCTGCTGGCCTACTTGCTGCCCTGCCTGCTGATCTACTTGCTGCCCTACTTGCTACTCTGCCTGCTAATATCTAACAGGGTGTGCAAGTTGCTGGACTCTTGTACCCTGTTCCGGTTATGTTCCTGGTATGGATGAAGAAAAAATAACCCGGCTTATCCGGGAACTGCTGATTGAGATTGGAGAAGATCCCGACAGGGAAGGTTTGCTCCGCACGCCAGAACGGGTAATGGATATGTGGAAATTTCTTTCTTCCGGATACAGGCAGGACGTGAAAGAGATTGTAAACGGCGCAATTTTTGAATCAGAAGCCAATAACATGATACTTTGCCGGGACATAGAGGTGTATAGCCTGTGCGAGCATCATCTGCTTCCGTTTTTCGGTACCTGCACCATTGGCTACATTGCCCGGCACCATGTTATAGGGGTGAGCAAACTTGCCCGCATCGTAGACTATTTTTCCCGGCGGCTCCAGCTCCAGGAGCGGCTTACCGCCCAGATTGCCAGAGCCGTTAAAGACAGTGTCGATGCCATCGGAGTCGGGGTTATAATCGAAGCGAAGCACATGTGCATGGCCATGCGGGGCGTTGAAAAACAGCTCTCCTCAATGACCACCAGTTCCGTTCTCGGCTGTTTTCAGCGCGATGCAACATGCCGCAGCGAATTTCTGCACCTCGCCGGCAGGCAAAACAAGTAAGGGTACCTCTAAAAACCAGCTTTAGGACATTGACGAAGAAATTTTTTGTCGGGCGGCAAAAGCGGAGCTAGCTTAAGCTACGTGAGCATTTTGACAACGCAGTAGCGGCGGAAAAGTTCGAGTCAAGAACTCAATGGGGTTTTTTAGAGGTGCCCGTAAGCCTACCGGGATTGTTCCAGCCCTTAAACCACACCCTGATCGATTATCGCATCGGCCGTTTTGCGAAAGCCTGCGATGTTGGCACCGGTTACATAATCGCCCGGTACGCCCATGTCTTTTGCGGCGGTGAGGCATGATTCATGAATGTTTGCCATAATCGTATGCAAACGGGCATCGACTTCTTCGCGTGTCCATGAGAGGCGCATGCTGTTCTGGGACATTTCAAGGCCGGATACAGCGACTCCTCCGGCGTTGGCGGCCTTGCCAGGCCCATAGAGAATTTTTGCCTCCTGGAAGATAGTAATGGCATCGGGTTCGGTGGGCATGTTGGCACCTTCCGAAACACATAGACAGCCTTCCTTTATCAGGGCTTTGGCATCGGCCATTCCAACTTCATTCTGGGTGGCGCAGGGCAGGGCAATTTCGGCCGCCGTGAGTCCCCAGGGGCGTTTCCCTTCATGGTAGAGCACCTTGAATTCATCGGCATATTCCTTAATCCGTCCGCGCTGCTGGTTTTTGAGCTCTTTCACCCAGGCCACTTTTTCGCGGGTAATGCCTTCAATGTCGATGATTGTGCCCGAAGAATCCGAGAAGGAGATGGGTATGCCGCCCATGTCCAGTACCTTTTCGGCGGCAAACTGGGCAACATTGCCAGAACCGGAAATGAGCACCTTCTTGCCTTCGATGGAATCCTTTCGGGTACCCAGCATGGAAGAGGCGAAATATACCGCACCGTAGCCAGTGGCCTCAGGACGGATAAGGCTGCCGCCCCATTTGAGCCCCTTGCCAGTAAGAACCCCCTCAAAGGCATTGCGGAGTTTCTTGTAGCGGCCAAAAAGGTAACCTATTTCACGCCCCCCTACGCCGATGTCGCCAGCGGGCACGTCGGTATTGGGGCCAATGTGGCGGAAGAGTTCGTCCATGAAAGCACCGCAAAAGCGCATAACTTCGCCATCGCTTTTGCCCTTAGGATCGAAATCGCTACCGCCCTTGCCGCCGCCAAGAGGAAGCCCGGTTAGGCTGTTTTTGAGAATCTGCTCAAAACCGAGGAATTTCAGTATGCCGAGAGTTACGGAGGGGTGAAAACGCAGTCCCCCTTTATAAGGACCGAGTGCGCTACTGAATTCCACCCGATAGCCAGTGTTCACCTGAACTTCGCCTCTGTCGTCGGTCCAGGGGACGCGAAACTGAATAATACGCTCCGGCTCAATAAGCCGTTCGAGAACACGGTGCTTGCGATACCGTGGCTCCCTGTCCATCAGCGGGGTAAGAGATTCCATAACCTCTAAAGCCGCCTGTAAAAACTCTTTCTCCCAGGGATATTTTCCCGAGAGCTTGTCATAAACTTCCTGTGTGTAGCCGTGCATAGACGTACCTCCAGCCTTCAATTTTACCCCGGAACATGAAATAAGTCAAATAAAATCCCAAAAAATTTATGAATAAATCAATTCTATCAGGAAATTTTTACAATTTCATCAAAAACATCCGAAAAAATTCATTTTTCGGATTCAGTTTCCCCATCAACACCTCTCTCAATCCAGTAAGGGCACCTCCTGCTGATTCCACGTTGTCCCCAAACACCTCAACCGGGATAGCAAGGCTTGAGTCCGGTGGTTCATGGGGATATTTCCAGATTCTCCCGGGTTTCGGGCATGAGTTCCAGGCGGTTTACGGCATTAATATAGGCAAGGGCGGAGGCCTCTATAATGTCGGTGGAAGAGGCTCTGCCGTTTACCAGTTTTCCGTTAATATCCACTTGCAGATTTACCTGTCCCTGGGCATCCTGGCCGCTGCCTACGGCTTGAATACGGTATTCGGTTAAACGCCCTGAAATCCCCACACACTGATCGATAGCTTTGAATATGGCATCGACCGGACCATCTCCATCTTTGGCCACCTGCTTGCATTCATCGTTTTTTGACATTTTTACCGTGGCGGTAGGGATTAAACCGTTTCCGGTGAGAGTTTGAAAATTATCCAGATGCCAACCGGCGGCAGTAGAGGTGCTCAGTATATCCGCAACCAATGGAAGGAGGTCTTCATCGTACACTTCCTTTTTCCTGTCGGCTATAATGATAAACTTTTCATAGAGCTGGCCGTACTGCTCGTCGTTAAGGCTGATACTATAGCGATCCAGTTTTTCCTTCAAGGCGGCTTTGCCGGAATGACGCCCCAGTACAAGAGAGTCCCGGCTGCGGCCAATATCTTCGGGATCCATAATTTCATACGTTTCCCGATGACGGATTACCCCATGCTGATGGATTCCTGATTCATGGGAGAACACATTGTCGCCAAAAATGGGCTTGTTGCGGGAAATCATTAAGCCGGTAATGTTTTGCAGCAGCTTGCTGGCGGGATAGAGCTGCTTATGGTTAATATTTGTTTCGATGTTCCATAAATCCAGCCGTACTTTTAAGGCCATTACCAGCTCTTCGAGGGAAGCGTTGCCGGCCCGCTCCCCAATACCGTTAAGGGTTACTTCAACCTGATCCGCTCCCGCCTTTACCGCAGCCAGGGAATTGGCCAGCGCGAGGCCGAGATCGTTGTGGCAGTGCGTGCTTAACAGCACACTTTTCCCCAGCTCGGGTATGGCTTCCTTGATAGCGGCGATGCGGGCCCCGTATTCGTCGGGCATGGCATAACCCACGGTGTCGGGGATGTTGAGGGTGTTAGCCCCAGCATCCACCGCGGTTTGAAGAGCTTTGAGCAGGAACTCCCACTCCGTTCGGGAAGCATCTTCGGGGGAGAATTCCACTAAGTCAAAGCCCTGTTCACGGGCATAGCTGACGTGTTTGGTGATGGAATTGAGCACTTCGTCTTTAGTCATTTTCAATTTGTGCTTCATATGCAGGGGGCTGGTGGCTATGAAGACATGTATCATCCGCCGGGGACAGTCTTTAAGGGCATCGCGCACGGCATCTATGTCTTTTACGGTGCATCGGGCCAGCCCGGTTACGGTTGCCGTTTTTACGGCCTGGCCTATGCGCTGCACGGCACTGAACTGCACCGGCGATGAAACCGGAAAGCCTGCTTCAATTCGGTCAATGCCCAGCTTGTCCAGGGCTATGGCCATTTCTATTTTCTGATCCACTGTCATCGCCGCTCCGGGAGACTGTTCACCGTCGCGCAGGGTGGTATCGAAAATGGTAATTTTTCGTTTATTTTCCATTATTTTCTTCCTCGTCTTTTTTTAATTTGTATTCTATGGATTCCGTAAGTGCCCTCCATGAGGCTTCGATGATGTTTTCGGAAACGCCTACCGTTCCCCAGTGCCGCTTGCCGTCGGTACTGGTAATAAGTACCCGGGTAATAGCTTTGGTTCCGGCTTCCTCATCGAGTATTCTAACCTTGAAGTCGGTAAGCCGGATATCCGCCAGTTGAGGATAAAAAACTTCCAGAGCTTTATGAAGTGCCCTATCCATGGCTTCTACAGGGCCAGCGCCTTCTCCTACGGTGTGCTGCCAGTTCTGATTGCCGGGCACGGACACTTTTATGGTAGCTTCAGACCATATTTCCCCATTATCGTTTTCCCAGGAATGGATGCGAAAGCCGTGTACGGTAAAGTATTCCTTGCGGCGCTCTGTTACCATGTCGGTTAAGAGTTCAAAGGAGGCATCGGCTCCTTCAAAGTGATAGCCGCTGGCCTCCAGTTCTTTTACCTTGGCAACGATGCTTTTCGCGTGCGCGTCTTCCACTTTCATTCCCAGCTCCCTGGCTTTTTCCAGTATGTTGGACTTACCAGCCTGATCGCTCACCGGAATGTAGCGGGCATTGCCTACCAGTTCCGGCGGAATGTGCTCGTAGAGTTTGGGATTCTTTCGTATCGCGGATACATGAATTCCTCCCTTGTGGGTAAAGGCACGCTCTCCAACGTAAGGCAGACTATCCTGATGGGGCTTGTTGGACAGTTCGGATACCAGATGACTGAGATAGGTGAGTCTGGCAATTTTTTCCGCTTTGAGGGTTTCATAATCCAGTTTGAGCGAGAGGGCACCAATTGCACTGCACAGGTTGGCATTGCCGCAGCGTTCTCCCAGGCCGTTGATGGTGCCCTGTACCATGGTGCAGCCCAATTCCACCGCCGCTATGGTGTTGGCCAGGGACAGATCGCCGTCGTCGTGGGTGTGAATGCCCAGCTTCTTGTCTACGGCGGCCTTTGCGGCGCTTACAGCCTCCTGTATCTGACGGGGCAGGGAGCCGCCGTTGGTGTCGCACAGTACAATCCAGTCGGCACCGGCATCGGCGGCGGCCTGGATGGTTTTTATGGCGTATTCGGGATTGGCGCGATAACCGTCGAAGAAGTGCTCGGCATCGTATACCACCTCATCGCCGCGGGGCTTCAGGTAGGAAATGGTGGAATGGATCATGGCCAGATTTTCTTCGAGGGTGGTGTTGAGGGACTCATATACATGCATATCCCATGTTTTTCCAAAGATGGTGAACACGGATGTTTCGGCCTTGAGCAGCTCGGCCAGAATTGCATCTTTGGCCGGATCTGTCTCCTTAAGGCGGGTAGAAGAAAACGAAGTGAGCTTTGCGTACTTCAAGGGAATTGTTTTCATGGTTTGAAAAAACTTAATGTCTTTGGGGTTGGAACCAGGCCATCCGCCCTCAATGTACTCAAATCCCATCTCATCGAGTTCCTGGGTCAGTTTAATCTTGTCTTCCACCGAAAAATGAACGCCGCGGGTTTGTCCTCCGTCCCGCAGGGTGGTGTCGAATAATGCGATTTTCCTTTTTTCTGGCATAATATCTCCTTTTAGGGTTTTCTGAAAACAAAAAAAGCGGCCTGTTACTCAGCCGCCCGATTCATCCGCAAGGTATTCTCTATTGATGTATGCTCATCAAACCGCGACAATACCCCGCACCGAACCGGTGGTGTATAATAATGAGTAGTAGTAATAGTGTGCTTGCGGTAAATGACATATACCTCATCCTTCTTTGTTTCGCAGTTTACAGCAGTATGAACCAGTTTATTAAAAGTGTCAAGGGCCTAAAGCATAATTTTTCAATTTTTTTTCGTTGCCACAATCTGTTGCCAAGCAGGCACAGGGGCTGCCCCGGCTTTCAGGCTGGAGGTTTCAGTTAGGGGGATGGTTTTTCCTTTGCGGTTTGGAAGCACCTGCCTGCGCCGAGGCTGCGGCAGGCAGGCGAAAAGCACGAACGGGGCGAAAGTCCCGAAAAAATACTTTAGAGGTGCCCTTTATGGAACGGGCAAGGCCGTTCCCTGTACAGCACAAGACATCCCTGAACCGCGAAGATAGACATTACTGATGAATGTCTATCCATAATCGCGAATCAGGGAAGTGCCGACGGGCAACGAAAGTTTTAATTCCCGGTGGAAGCAGCCTGCTGCTTTACAAGTTTTGAAAATGTGGGCGAGATAGTAGCTTCAGTGCCTGTATCATACTTGCCTTGGGGACTTATTGCCGACCGCGAAGTTACATAACTTGCAGTGGGATACAGCATAAACGCAATTCCTTTCTGAATATCTGACAAGAGGGTACCCCTGCGGTTATTTACCAGCGTCAGAATTCTTGCTCCATCTGGCACACGACCAAAGTCAGTAAAAGGAGAGCCAAGTGTTACACCATATACAATAGCACTATCAATCTCAAGATAGTAAACAGTAATGTTCGATGCTGTGGAATCCACCTGCATCGGAAAAATATAATAGTCATTAGGATTGTATGTAATTTCGATATGTCCATTGCTTAGGGTGGTATCGACCAAACTGACACTCAAACTATCTCCTCCTGTACTGGTTCCGGCAGTTTGAGCGGCCTGTGCATCGGTGGTAAAATCGAGTAAGGCAACAACGCTGGAACCGCCGTTTGCCATTCCATATAATGTGTAGGACGTTGCGGGTTCCAGCAGGGATTGGCTTATCCAGGCGTCACTGCCAGTAGCGGTATCATCCGCTATGAAGCCAATGAAGCCATCGTCTGCGGTATCCGGTGTGCCTTGTCCGGGTGCTATATAAGACATGCCTGTTCCGAGCGTTTTGCTCTGGTGGGTGCTGTCGGCAAAGTGCGTTTTGGCAAAGGTTACAATCGGCGCATCCAATTTTTGGGCAATCAGCACATTAATGGCCGTGGGGCCAATGTTGCGCTTTAGAGCTCCGGCTGTCATTTCAGCGGCTGTTGGAGCGGTTTCACCGGATTTAACCGCCAAATGGTAGTCTGTGAACTCCGTATCATTGCTGATACTAAACAGCACATAGGAATCGCGGACATCCGTACTTGCCTTCTTGGCAATCTCTGTAACCGGGAACTCCAGCGTAATGGTATAAGAAGTTTTTGTTGTGCCATCCTCTGCGGTAACGGTGTAAATTACCTCGGTGGTAAAATCGTTGGCGGTGGTGCCGCTAACCTGTTCCGTGCCGTTCACGCTTACGGTCGCACCAGCTGAGGCAGTAAACGAAGCGATAAGGCTTGACTTGTCCGCATCTAGTGGTACGACAAGGGTTATGCTGGTATCGCTAATGCTTCCAACTACATCCGAACTTAAGGTGCTGTTGTTAGTAGCCTCAAACTCAAAACTGGTTATTTTCGCCTCGCTTGACGCTGAGGCGGGAGCGCAGCCCATAAAAATAACCGAACCGCATAGCAGAATAATCCCTGCCAGATATCCGAATCGCCTGAATAACAGCATTTGAAAAAATTGTTTCATATTAATCTCCTTATGAAACGAACATAAAAATACAAAAAGCCGGTAACACCGGCTTTGTTTTTCGAGATTGAATAGTGATGAAATTTGTACTCTTTTTTGAATAAAATTCCATGCGTGTTTTTTTTGGAGAAATGAGAAGATTTGTTTTGCAAAGACATCCTTCCGCCTGCGGGCAGAGCGTCTTAAAAAGAGCAAATAATTTGTTGTTTTTAGCTGACTTGTTCCCGGTGGGGAGCCGGGCGGTTTGTATGCCCTGGAAGACGGCGAGAGTGTGGCAGAACAGTATTGTTGTTCTGTTCTGTTCTGTTCTGTTCTGTTCTGTTCTTAAAGACAGATGTCGAGTTTATTTTGTATGTCATGGGGGTATTATCGCAGGAATGGGAGGATGTGTCAAGTGATTATTGGAAAAAATTGAGAATTGGGGGCGGGGGAGGGGTTACGAACGGCACGAAAGGGGGTACAGAAGCATTATTTCACTCCCTTTTTTTGTCCACCTGCCTGCGCCGAGGCTGCGGCAGGCAGGCGAAAGGGGGAAGGCTTCAGGCTGGAGGTTTCAGTTAGGGGGGATGGTTTTTCCTTTGCGGTTTGGGGGCATCTTTGTGGAGAGAGGGGGAGGAGTAACCGCGAAAGATGCGAAAGGCGCGAAATGCTTCAAAATTTAAGGTTGGAGACTCCCCCCTCCAGCCTTCCCTGGCAAGAGAGGAAGAAGAAAGGCGAAAAATCCGTGGCTCCACCGTTGATTGTATATTGGGCACCTCTAAAACCCCCCATTTAGTTCTTGACTCGAACTTTTCCGCCGCTCTTAAGTTGTCAAAATGCTCACGTAGCTTAAGCTAGCTCCGCTTTTGCCGCCCGACAAAAAATTTCTTCGTCAATTTCCTAAAGCTGG
>MUIB01000028.1 GCA_002084135.1 Spirochaeta sp. LUC14_002_19_P3
GGTAAAATAGGCTAACTGATACTGATGGGCAGGGTGATCGGCAGGGACGCTTTCCGCTGGTACATTTTCTACGCAGCACCAGGAATGGACACCAATCTTTGCACCCTGCTCTACTATACGCTCGACTCCGGAACAAAACAGGTCTACCCCGCCGGAGGCAATGTCGCTGTCGGAGAGCAGTTTTGTGGTATAGCCCTGTTCGCGGATAAGCCTGCCAGTGTGCATATTAACTTCATCGTTGATGGAGCCGTTGATATGGCCAAATACAATGGTATCGACTTCGGGATGGTTTGCAATAAGGCTCTGGATTTGCGCGTAAGTTTTTGTTCCCAGTGTCCCTGACAGGTGGGCCTGCGTGCCTTCTACGGTTAGATTGCTGTTGCCCATGCCCGTAAGGCTGTCAGTAAGTTTAAACTTAAAGTTTAATTCTTCCGTACCGGGAGCCGCCGGTATGTTTCCCTGAAATGCTATTTGCAGACTTTCTATGCTGATAACCAGAGCCTGAGCGGTTCCAGGTGCTACAACGAATTCCATGTTTTCATCGTGGGGTTTGCTAACATCATGATCAATATACATGGCAGAGGCTTTGGATGTTTTTCCTTCCTCAAGATTTTTTATCCGCATCTGAATGGCAATGGTAGCAATTTGACTATCGGTCTGATAGACCGCAACTATTTCCACTTCCCTGCCGGACAAGGGGTAGGCATTGGCATAGACAACAGGGTAGGAAATGCCGTTAATTTCCATTATAGCATTTCCAGCTTCCCGCATGGCCAATGCGACATACGCATCTACCTCTTCCGCTATGAGCTGACTGTCTTCAAAGCCTTTCCAGCACCGTCCATTGTACCAGTATCCGCCTTTGTCGGCACATGCCGTTTCGGTTTCGATATTTCGGTATGTATAGGACTTTTTCAGGCATCCGCTGAATATGAGTGCGGCGAGTACCGCAAGAAAACAGATTCGCTTAAGATTGGCTACTGCAATACAATTTTTCATAAAAACCCCCAAAGTTTTAAGTTGGATCATAATTTCACTGCAATTTGTAAAGCTATTATGAACTTTGCATGAAGCTATTATGAACTTTGTATGAAGATATTGTAAACTTGGTATAGGACACCTCTATAAACCATCCAATTATCGCCACAATAACTGTTAATCTCGATTTTCCAGATACTTTCCCTTAATTTTTAGGACAAATACTGGAGCTTGCGAAAAATTTTTTCCATCTGTCGGGCTTCCTTAACACTCAAAGCCGCCCGGCTTAAAATATCCCGAAAGTAGCGCCTGGTATGAAAACGATCGGCGGCTTTGAAGTAATTCATAGCATCCAGGGAATCATAAATAACTTCTACCAGATGATCGATGTCTTCGCGGGGTATGGGTTTGTAGCCGCCAGTTTTGCCGCCGATGCTTTGGCGCCAGAAGGCCGCGGCAATAAGCTGCACGGCGTGGGAAAGGTTCAGGGAGGGAAAATCGGGAGAGGCGGGTATGTGGCAGGCTGTATTGCAGCAGTTAAGCTCCTCATCGCTTAAGCCTGCCCTTTCATTTCCGAATACCAGGGCAATGCGGCCAGTTTGTATGGCGGCGGCGCGTTCGGCAAGAACTTCCGGTTCAACGCTGAACCATTTGCGCCGTATCCCCCGGCGGCGGGTAATACCCGCCGAAAGTGCCGTTCCGGCCAGGGCATCGCCTAATGTTTCATAGTGCCGGGCATTTTCATACACCTCCCAGGCATGAATGGCCATTTTTCTCACTTCGTCTTCATCGAAATCCGCTGCCTCTATCAGGGTGAGTTTTTTCAGGCCCATGGTTTTCATGGCCCGACAACAGGCTCCAACATTCAGTGCTCCTTCGGGGCGACACAGCAGAATTTCAATGTTATTGAGCCAATTTTTCTCCACTAAACACGAACCGCTGTTTTTCCCCCGCCGCGCAGAAACTGCTGGAGATAGAGCAGAGCAAAACACAGCAATGCTATTGCTCCTATCAGAATCGTTGGGCCGCGGCCCTGGGTAAAGGGGTGTGCTGGCATGAAGGGAATAATAAGCCATTCGGAAATAAGATGCGGCATGAGTAGCCCAAAACTTACTCCGAGAAGCACCAGATACTCCCACCAGCGCAGTTTCGTGCGCAGATACCCCTGGGTAAGGGCAGCAAAGGCGAACATGGCCATCATAGCGGTAAGAAAAACCCATATCGCGTAGGAGGGCTTCTTTACCTGATAGAGCAGAAGATCGGTGTTGAACATGAAAATGAAGGGAAGTATTGCGGTTCTTATGTCGTAGCTGAAACCCTGCACGCCGGTTTTAATCGGATCGGACTTGGCTATGGCCGCCGCCGCGAATGCCGCGAGTCCTACCGGGGGGGTGTCGTCGGCGAGAATGCCGAAGAAGAATACGAAAAGATGGGCGGCAATAAGGGGGAAAAATACCCCGTTATTGGCACCTAATTCCACGATAACGGGTGCGGTAAGGGCGGCCATAACGATGTAGGTGGCGGTTGTTGGCAGGCCCATGCCCAGTATGAGGGAGGATATGGCGGTAATTATAAGGATGAGAAAAAATCGACCGCCTGCCAGAAACTCAATGGCTTCGGTAATAATGCCGCCCAAGCCAAAGGTAACCACTCCGACAATAATGCCCGCCGCCGCCACTGCAACGCCTATGCCCATCATGTTTTTGCCGCCGGATACAAGCGCATCCCATATCTGACGGAGGGCCTTGTGCAACGCAGCCTTCCAGCCGGCCTTAAGCCCTTCATCGCTTCTGTAAGCCATCCAAAGGTTTTCCAGCGGTATAATAACCATAAGCGCCAGAATGGCGCGGAAGGCGGCGAGATTCGGCGTATGGCGGAATACCACCAGCTCCACAACCAGAAAAACCACGGGAATAATAAAATGAAGACCACCCAGCAAAGTAGGAAAAAACCGTGGTAGCTCTTCTTTGGGCATACCCATAATTCCCAGCTTGGAAGCCTCAAGATGAACAATGTAGAGCAGGGCAATATAGCTTATAACGGCCGGAATGAAGGCGGCTTTGATAACTTCGATATAGGGTATGTTCACCGTCTCGGCAATAATAAATGCCGCCGCTCCCATAATGGGGGGCATGAGCTGGCCATTAGTGGATACGGCCACCTCAACGGCCCCGGCCTTGTAGTCGGGATAGCCAACCTTCTTCATGAGCGGAATGGTAAAGGTTCCGGTGGTAACGGTGTTGGCTATGCTGGAACCGGATACCATGCCAGTAAGCCCGCTGGCCAGAACCGCGGCCTTGGCCGGACCACCCCTGAAACGCCCCATAAGACTGAAGGCCAGATCGACAAAATACTGCCCGGCTCCGGCCTTTTCCAGCAGTGCGCCGAACAGCACAAAGAGGAATACGATGTTCGCCGATACGTAGAGCGGTATGCCGTAAATTCCCTCCGTGGAGATAGTCATTTTGCTGATGTATTTTGTAAGGGAGACACTTTTGAAACTCAGCGCCAGAGGCATTTTCGCCGCCATAAAGCTGTAAAGGATGAACACAAAAGCGACAATGGCCAGGGCAGGCCCCAGAGAGCGGCGGGCGGCTTCCAAAAGCAGTATGGTTAGAAGCACCCCGAATATCAAATCCCGGTTTATGGGTACCCCCTGGCGGCTTACAATGCTCTGAAATTCAGGATTTATTTGATAGAGGAACAGTTCAAAGGCAATGTAAAATGCCGCCGCACCCGCAAGAATCGCGGTAATATAATCGAGAATAGTTATCCTGTCCCGGGCACCGAGATAGGCCATGAGTTTCCCGCCGCGGGGCTTTTTAATCATGGGATGGGTAAGGAATACAAGAACAATCGCAAAGGTAAGATGGATGGAGCGGACAATGGTGCTGTCCAAAAGTATAAAACTGGGCAGAAGAAGCTGAAAGATAGACCAGAGTGCGGCCAAACCGGGTACGAGCCAGGTTCCAGCGCCTTTTTTGATATGCCGGGTACCGCCTTCGGCCTCATCAGCAATGCGTTGGGCCTCAGCCAGATCGTTTTCTTCGGCGTGTATGTGGACGTGTTCGTTCATATTCATTCCTTTGGGTTCTTTTTTGGCACTTCCCTGCCACCCTGTTCAGCTATTTGCGGCGGGCCGGGCTTTGCCCGCAGACCGCTTTGCGTTCCTCCAATGCTATGCGCCGGTGCCTTGGAGGCTTTGAAAAAGCCCTGTAAAAAGTAAAGGGATGGTAGCTCCCATCCCTTTACTTTACTTCATACCACCGGCTGTTTTCAATAGCTCCGATGGTAATTCCGAAAGCAATTAACGCAGACCAGCTTCCATAAAGTACTTTTCAGCACCGGGATGCAGGGGTGCGGAAAGTCCGGTAAGCATATCTTCCGCCTTAAGAATGGCGTATGCCGGATGGAGAGCTTTGAAATCTTCCAGGTTGTCGAAGACTTCTTTTACAATCGCGTAAACAATCGCATCGCTGACATCAGCCGAAGTGCACAAGGTGGCCTTTACCCCGAAGGAGGGGACATCTGCACCATTGACAGCATTGGGGTAGTTGGCTTTAACCGGTATGATGGACTTGGCGTAATAAGGATTTGCCTTCACCAGAGCATCGACCGCTGGGCCTTCTATTGGCACAAAGCGTACTTTTTTACTGCCGGAGGTAGCTTCTATAAATGATCCGCTGGGATGGCCTACGGTATAGAAATAGGCATCAATGCGTCCATCCTGAAGCATGCCTGCGGACTCCGAAGCCTGAAGTCCCTCCGCCTTGAGATCGGCCATGGGATCGATGCCGGCAGCTTCGAGAATGTCCATGGCATTGCCACGCTGACCAGAGCCTGGATTGCCGATATTGACAACCTTACCGCGAAGATCATTTATCGATTTAATGCCTGATTCATCGCTGGCCAGCAGGGTGACCGATTCGGGATGAATGGAAAACACAGCACGCAGTTTTTCCTGGGGCTTGCCTTCCCAGTCGGAGTCAGCGGAGCCATTGTAGGCCTGAAACTGCCGATCGGACTGGACAATACCGAATTCCAAATCACCGGACATAATGGCGTTTACATTGTAAACCGAGCCGCCGGTGGACTCAACCGTAACCCGAAGATTGTACTCCGCGCTTTTGGCGTTTACCATTTTGGAAATAGCACCGCCAGTGGGATAATACACCCCAGTAACGCCGCCAGTGCCAATGGTTGCAAAAGCTTGGCCGCCTTTGGCCCCGCCCTCTCCCTGAGCACCGGCAAAACAGATTCCCGCAATCAAAGCGAGCATAACGATAACCGATAGAACCTTTTTCATAAGTTCCTCCTTATGTAATATTACAAATATTATAATAAAGTCCTGTTATAGTGTCAAGACCACGAATTGCCTCATAATAAATCAACTTGAAAAAAA
>MUIB01000027.1 GCA_002084135.1 Spirochaeta sp. LUC14_002_19_P3
GAAATCTTTGAGATTGCCGAGCGGGTTACGGTGTTCCGGGACGGGGGCAAAGTGGGGGTGTATGAGCCGAAGGAACTGGACAGGGAAAAACTGATCTTCCTAATGACCGGGGAACAGGTTCTCATTGAGCCCCCAGAACAATTGGAAGATAACAGGGAAGAACTGCTCTGTGTTAGAGGTCTTTCAAAACACAACAATTTCAAGGATATTTCATTTTCTCTGCGCAAAGGGGAAATACTCGGCATAACGGGCCGACTGGGTTCAGGCCGCACCGAGATGGCATTGAGTCTTTTTGGGATGAATCCTCCCGATGAGGGGGAAATTCGCATCGGGGGAAAGAAGCGCCGCCTGCGGAATAATATCAGCGCCGTTAAGGCTGGCATTGCCTATGTGCCGGAAAACCGCCTGAAGCAGGGCCTGATTATGCCGCACCCCATCGCTTCCAACATGACTCTCACCATTCTGAAAAAGCTGCTTAACAAATCCGGCCTGCTGGATTTCAGGGAGCAGGAAGCCGAAGCCTCCAGATGGGTGAAGGAGCTCGCTATCAAGATTCCTTCCCTGGAAGCCCCGGTTCAGACGCTTTCGGGCGGCAATCAGCAGAAGGTGGTGCTGTCCAAATGGCTGAGTACACAGCCAAAAATTCTTATACTGGATGAACCAACGGTTGGTATTGATGTTCTGGCCAAGAACAGCGTCCACGACTACATAAAAAAATTAGCCCTTGAAGGGATTGGGATTATACTGATCTCCGACGAAGTCCACGAGGTATTGTCGAACTGTCACAGGGTACTGATAATGGACGGGGGGCGGATTATTGATGAGGTAATGCCGGGTCCCAATGCCGAAGAAGTGCTGCTGGAGAGGTTTAATCTTGCCTAATATCCCATCGAAGCGCTTCGTTGCGAAAATGCTTCATCGTAACGAAACCTATCTTTTAGGTATCCTTATTGTGCTGATTCTCACGATTTCCCTGATTAGCCCAAAATTTCTAACGGCAAGGAACGGCTTTCAGATTCTCAAGAGCTATGCCTATACCGGCATTCTTTCCATCGGATTTCTGTTTGTTCTTATTGCCGGAGGTTTGGATATTTCCTTTACCGCAACGGCTACGGCGGCTCAGTACATTATGGCGCTCATTCTGGTATCCGCGCCGGGAACTTCGCCGCTGCTTATTATTCTGCTTCCTCTTCTTGTTGGAGTTGCTCTGGGAAGCATCAATGCGTTGCTGATTCACAAGCTGGGGGCACCGTCTATTATTGTCGCGATTGCCAATTTGAATATCTATTACGGAATTCTCCAGCTTGCTTCCGGCGGCCAGTGGCTGTACGATTTTCCTGAATGGTTTCAGCAGCTTGGCCGTGCTTTTATTTTTAAGTTTACCGATTCGGGCGGGGTAACAGTTGGCCTGTCGGTATTAACCGGGGTGTGGATAATTTTGGCCGCCGCCGGGTTTGTTATTCTTAAGCATTTACGGCTGGGAAGGCGTTTGTACGCCTTAGGCGGCAATCTTGAGGCAAGCCGCCGGGCGGGCATGAATATTTTCGGGCTACGAATTTTCGCTTACGGTTTTCTGGGGTTTTCTGCGGGGCTGGCTGGTATTGTTCATGCCCTGAACACTCAGACTGTGGCACCGAATGCCCTTGTTGGTAAGGAATTCGATGTTGTGGCAGCGGTGGTGCTGGGCGGTGCCAGTATTTTCGGTGGAGCGGGAACCATAGGCGGCACATTGATTGGGGTGGCACTGATAGCCGTTATTACCAATGCCTTAACCATATTGAAAGTTGCTTCGTACTGGCATCAGGTTTTTATTGGATCGGTAGTGCTTGCCAGTATCAGCATTACGGCCTTTAGAACCCTGCTGGCCAAACGCTCGGAAAGGACTATTGATGTTCGCTAAACTCTTAAGCCGTTTTAGCCGCTGGAATGCGCGCAACACGGATATTTCCATCCTGCCGATATTGATTGTTGCCGTGCTGATTATCATGACTCTGGCAACCGGCGGACGCTTCCTGAACGGCGGAAACATCCGCAATCTCGCGGTACAGCTCCCTGAGCTGGGGCTACTGTCCATGGCTATGATGGTAGTTATGATAACTGCCGGTATAAATTTGGCTATTATCAGCATTGCCAACTTTTCGGCGGTTATTATGGCACTCATCCTTACCAGGCTCTTGCCGGAAAATGCCTCGCAGCTCACGGTTATCATGCTGATACTGGCCGCTGTTGCCGCCGGATTGGCCGTTTCGGCACTGCTGGGCTTTATCAATGGAATTTTAGTGGGATATATAGAAGTACCGGCGGTGCTTGCCACGCTGGGCACCATGATTCTTTACGAGGGCATAACTCTGGCCATTACAAAGGGCTTTGTTATTTCCAACCTTCCAAAAGAGTTTTTGGTAATCGGGAATGCCAGCATTCTGGGTGTGCCCGTGCCCATGTACATTCTTGTCGGAATGGCCGTTTTTCTGGCCATTCTGCTAAAGCGGAGGCCCTTCGGTATTCATTTGTATGCCATTGGTTCCAATGCGGAAGCGGCCAGGTTTTCCGGCATCAATGTCCGTAAGGTTTTGGTTAAGGCTTATGTCTTTTCCGCTCTGCTTGCGGGTGTTGCCGCTGTTATTATGCTGGCCCGCTTTAATTCAGCCAATGCCCGGCAGGGCTCATCGCTGCTGCTGCTGACGGTGTTGATATGTATGCTGGGCGGGGTTGATCCGGACGGCGGCTTTGGCAAGGTGCCCGGGCTGCTGCTGGCCCTGGTTATTCTGCAGATGGTTACCAGCGGCCTGAACCTGTTGGGAATCCGATCTTTCGCCACTGTTGCTATCTGGGGGCTTCTCCTTCTCGGTGCTCTCACTTACCGCTATTGGCAGCATAAACGGCAAACAGCCGCAGGAAAGATTAGAATGAAAAAGGAGTAATGAATGAAACACGGTATCTACTACGCATTCTGGGAACAGGAATGGACGGGAGATTATATCCGCTATATCAAGAAAGTTTCCGCGCTCGGATTCGATATTCTGGAAATAGCGGCGCATCAGATCCTCGGCTACACCGATGCCAGGCTGGCGGAAATCCGGGCCTGCTCCAAGGACAACGGCATAGTTCTTACGGCCGGAATAGGCCCTCCAAAGGATAAAAACCTTTCATCAGCCGATGAAAGTATCCGCACTGCGGGCAGGAAGTTCTTTCAGGACACTTTAAAGCAGATTGCCAAACTGGATGTCCATACCATCGGCGGAGCCCTCTACAGCTACTGGCCAATAGACTACACCAAACCAGTGGACAAGACGGGCGACCGCAAGCGAGCCATAACGGAAATACGCGCTATGGCGGACTTCGCCGCCGATTTGGGAATTACTCTGTGCATGGAAGTGCTGAACCGCTTTGAAAACCACATTCTTAACACCGCCGCAGAAGGCACGGCCTTTGTGAAAGAGGTAAACAAAGAGAATGTTAAGGTAATGCTTGATACCTTTCATCTGAACATTGAAGAGGAAAGCATAGCGGGAGCCATCCGCACGGCGGGTGCTCATCTGGGGCATTTCCATACCGGTGAATGCAACAGAATGCCGCCCGGAAAGGGACGTATGCCCTGGCGGGAAATTGGCGAAGCCCTGCGGGATATTCATTACAGCGGTGCGGTGGTAATGGAACCTTTTATCAAGATGGGCGGAACCGTAGGCTCGGATATCAAGGTATGGCGCGATTTGAGCGGCGGAGCCGATGAAGAAGCCATGGACAAACTTGCCCGCGATGCGCTGATTTTTTCCCGCTACATGCTGGGGTAGGAATACAATAGGGTGCCCAATAGACTTCCCTTTATTCTTTCGGGGAAGTCCACTCTTTGTATGTTATTGCCTTAGTGCTGAATTCTTCCAGTTTGCCCGCCCCGCCATGGACGGCGGCGGCGGCTATTATGGCGGCTCCCTGGGCCGCGGATTCTTCCTGCTGCGGTATCAGTATCGGTGCGTTGAAACGCTTTTTGAGTTCCATGGCCAGGGCTGGATTTTTCTTTATCGCATTGCCTGCTACCGCAATAAACAAGTCCGGTTTCTGGAGAATTTCATGGTTTGGGTCTATCATGCTATGCAATTCATCGATAATGCCGGCGGCAATGCCCCAGTACAGGCGTTCAAGGGTAAAGTTGTTCAGGGTAATTCCGCTTATGGAGCCGGTTTCCTCCGGGTTCCGCCTTGTGCCTTTGAAGGCTGTCTTGATTTTCAGCGCGCCGGTTTCAGTGGGGGGAGCGGTAAAGCTGTCCAGTATGTCATAGGGGTTAATGGAGCTGTTGGATCGGCTGGCAACGTTTTCAATTAAGGTGGTAAGCACTTCAAATGATTTGCCGCCGGTAAGGCTTGCCCCCACCAGGAGCCGTTCTCCGGTGAAAAATGGGCGTATCTCAAGGGACGAATTAAGCGAGGGCTTATCGGGGGATTCCAGAAAACAGATTTGCCCGCTTGTTCCGACATTAACCAGTATGCCGCTGCCGCCTTTGCGCACCGAGCTTAAAAAACCGGCCTGATTGTCGCCAACGGCGGTTGTAACGGGAATATGCCTGTAAGAGCCGATAAGTGCTGCCGGATCGGCTATTTCAGGCAGCGGAAGGGATGTCGTTTCGCGCCAGAGGTCATTTTGAAAACTGTTTACATTCGGGTTAAAATAGCCCAGGCTGTGGGCTTGGGTGGAATCCATCAGCGGGGATGTTTTTTCGCTTAAGCGCATGGCGATGTAGTCGGGGATGGTGCAAAAACTCACCGCCTGAGGCGGGATGGATTGGGTTTGCTTCAGGGTATAGAGGGTGGCGGCTCCGTAGCCGGGCTGAATGGATGTGCCAGTGAGTTGGCTCAATTCTTCGGCATAGCTGAGTCCGTTTGGCCCATGGCGGGATGCCCGCATATCCAGCCAGGTGTATGCCGGGCTTACGGCACGGCCTGATATGTTAAGCAGCAGAATTCCGTGCATCTGACCAGTTATTCCAATGCCTTTAACCGGGTATTGGCGGATAATCGAATCGGCCATATTTTGAGCGAGTTGGAATACTTTTTCCGCATCCAGCAGATATTCATCCGCCGCACTGTCGGCACACCATGCCTTATGGGGCCGGGTTTCGGCTGTAAGTGTCTGTCCGGTGGACAGGTTAAGAAGTATTGCCGATACGGAGGTTGTTCCTATGTCCAAGCCTATGTAGTTTTCCATAATGCAGTTTTCACTTTGGGCGTGGGTGTGTCAATGGGTGTTTAAGGATTACCCATTGACAATTATTATTTATCCGGGTATAGCAATTGTATCCTGTTATCAAAATTCATACAAGGAGTGCTTATGGAAGTCGTGCTAACACAGCATGTTGAGGATTATATTGATAAAAGAC
>MUIB01000152.1 GCA_002084135.1 Spirochaeta sp. LUC14_002_19_P3
GCTAAGGTATATTACACTCGAACGCTTTTTGAAATCCGCTACAGAAACGCCGCTCCAGGTTCGCGCCCGGCCTCCGGTAGGAAGAACCGCATTCGCGCCCGTCGCGTAATTGGCCGCCGAAAAGGGGCAGTTTCCGCCCAGAATAATTTCCCCCGCATTGGATATTTTCCCCAGAACGGCAAACGGATCGGCGGTGCGGATTTGCAGGTGTTCCGTGGCGAAGCGGTTCACCAAGTCTATCCCCTCTGCCAGCGACTCGGTGAGAATAATACCTCCGTAGTTGGAGAACACCGCCTCCACAAAGCCCCGGCGCGGCTGGGGAAGTTCTTCCCCCAAGCGGCTTACGAGCATCCCCACCTCTTCGGCCAGCTTTTGGGAATGAGTAATCAGCAGGGCAGACGAATCGGCACCATGTTCGGCTTCAACCAGCAAGTTCCGCGCTATGTCCGCTGCCGGGGGAGTTTCATCGGCCAGAATAATGGACTCCGACGGCCCTGCGGGCAGACCGCAGTCCAGAGTATCCGCAAGAATTTTCCGGGCGGCAGCCACATACTTGCTCCCCGGCCCCATACACTTATCCACTTTTTGGACCGACTCTGTGCCGTAAGCGAAAGCCGCCCAAGCCTGGGCACCGCCCATCGCGTACACCTCATCCACACCGCAAAGCCTGGCGGTGTAGAGACAGGCCGCGTCTACATGGCCGGATTCATCTGGCGGACTGGCCATGGCTATGCGCCGCACCCCGGCAATTTTTGCCGGAACCGCCATCATGTAGAGCATGGAGGGGAAACTGCCCCGGGCGCGGGGTACATAGAAAGCGGCTGAGTCTATAGGGCTGGTTCGTTCGCCGGCCATAATACCGGGGCGGATATCCTTCCACACCATGCCGTCCGGCGACTGATCCTGGTGAAAGCGGCGGACATTTTCCACCGCATATTTCAGAGCATCCTTTACGTCTTTACTGATTATTTTTTCTGCTTTTTGAAAATGGGAATCCGGCACCCGTATTGGCGTTTCAGGATGGGAACCGCAAAAGCGGCTGTTCAGATACCTAAGCACAGCATCCCCATGAATTTTAACATCATGGATAATTGAAGCCGCCTCCTCTATAGCATCCTGAATATCCTTTTCGGAGCGGTTGAGCAGGGCCAGCTTCCGCTCTTCGTCCAGAAGTGCCCAGTGGTACATGTTCACAGTCATAAAAATCAACCTGTTCCAAATAGAGCTGTGAATGAATAAACCTCCCAGTTAGAACTTTTATTCATTCATTAGACTTGGCAGCGCCTGTTTCCGAAAGTTTTTCTATAACCTGAATAAACTCATCAACATCCTCGAACTGGCGGTATACAGACGCAAACCGCACATAAGCAACTTTATCGACATTAAAAAGCCGTTCAAGAACAATTTCACCAATAGTTACACTGCGAATTTCATTGCTGGAGCGGCTTACAATGGCCGCCTCATCCTCAACGCTGTTAAGCATCTCTTCAAAAACCCGATGAGGAACAGGCCGCTTCTCCAGCGCCCGTGAAATCCCATGCTTAATTTTTTCACGATCGAAATGTTCCCGGTGCCCGGATCGCTTTATCACCATAATAGGTACTTCTTCAATTTTTTCATAAGAAGTAAATCGTGCTCCGCAAGCAACACATTCCCGACGGCGGCGTATCATAGTGGCGCTCTGATTCTGGCGCGATTCTATAACCTTATCGTCAGTTATGCCACAGAGAGGGCATTTCACCTATGTAAAACTCCTTGAAAACGCTATATGTAGGTGTTTATCATAAAACTACCTCATATTAACACTAAGGAGAAAAAAGTGCAATAACAAATTTTAATTTTTTTGCAAAAAGATCAAATTTAATGAAAATTCTTGAAGCGGGGATGGTTTGAGGTGCCCTTGAGATAATATGTGCCTGAAAGCTTTGAGTTTCTTCCCTGCTAATCGTAAGAATAATTCTGGAATCGGGTGAAGCGCGGAATAAAATGCAATTTTACTGTTCCAGTTGGCCCATTGCGCTGCTTGGCTATTATCAGTTTGGTCTCTATGGGGTTCATGCCCATCTGTTCAGGTTCTTCTTTATCCAGACGCTCACGGTACAAAAGCAATACAACATCGGCATCCTGTTCCAGCGCCCCCGATTCCCTTAAATCCGCCAGAGTGGGAACTTTCCCTTCCGTTTGCCTGCCAACCTGGGAAAGTGCAACGATGGGAATGTTTAATTCCCGTGCCAGGGCTTTCAGCGAACGGCTGATGCTTGAAATCTGTTCATAGCGTGGCAGCGATGTATCTTCCGGGCTTATCAATCCTATATAATCAATGAAAATTATCTTTACATTGTGTTTGGTAACCATCTGACGTGCCAGAGAACGGAGATCGAGCAGGGGTATGTTGGGAGTATCCTGTAATATCAGGGGAGCTTCATATATCTGCCCGGCAGCACCGGTAAGTTTGGAATACTCACTGGGACTTAACAGGCCAGTACGAATTTTATTTGAGTCGATATTGCTAACAGATGAAACAACTCTCATCATAAGGGACACAGCTGTCATTTCCAGAGTAAAAAATCCGCAGGCAATTTTCTCTTTAATGGCAATATTTGATGCCATGGAAAGAGCCAGGGCTGTTTTACCGATGGAGGGCCTGGCTCCCAAAATCGTTACTTCCGAATTTTGAAATCCGCTGGTAAGGTTGTCTATTTCCGAAAAACCTGAGGGGATGCCCGTGTAGCTCTTCTTCATTTTACCGCGCTCTTCAATAATTTGGAAAGTTTCGGGCAAAACGGTTAAGGCTGGCTTTAATTCGCTGCGTCTTTGATTGTCGATGAGTTCAAATATGGCTTTTTCGGTTTCTTCTATGGTGCGGCGGACATCGATGGATTCATCGTAGGAGCTGGTCATCATGGTGCGTGCGGTGTTCAGCAAAGAACGCCGGATACCGGTTTCCTTGACAATTTTTGCGTAATAGGAAACATTGGCGGTGCTTGGTACCCGGGTTGTCAATGAGGCGCAGTAGGCCGCGCCGCCGGCTTTGTCAATATTTCCCGCTGCTGTAAGATCGTCTGTTAGGGTAAGGATATCAACGCCTTCCCCTCTGTCGCTGAGACGGATTATGCTTTTGAATATAAGCTGATGCGCACCCTTAAAGAAATCTTCCGGATTAACATGCTGGCGCACGTCGTCCAGAAGTCTGGTGGAAAAATTTAAAAGCAAGGCACCTAATGTGGCCATTTCTGCCTCTTCGTTATAAGGCGGCAGAGTTTCTTTCATTGGTGCCTGAGCCAAGGCCGTTTAACCTTCTGTTATGCTGTCAGATAAAGGTTCCTCCGTAACAGGCTCTGTATCATCCGGCTGAACAGATGATTCAGAAGGTTTCATAGTAACAGGCTCTGTATCATCCGGCTGAACAGGTATGCTTGATTCAGAAGGTTCCATGCTTCCCGCGGCTTTATTATGGTCTCCCAAAGCGGATACATTCACTTTAAGAACGGCCCTTTCACCGCCGTACAGCTTTATGGTAACCGTGTGCGTGCCTACAATTTTTATCCCGTTTTCCGGAAGCTCAATGTGCTTCCGCTCTACGGCTATGCCGCGGGTATCAAGAAATTCCATAATTGTACCGGAAGTAACCGACCCGAAAAGTTTCCCTTTTTCGCCCGCGGCAACTTCTATATCCATCTCTATGGACTCAATTTTGGTTTTATCATCCGCCGCCGCCGTAATTTTTTCCTCTTTCCGGCGGCTGATAGCCCGTTGCTTCTGTTCCAATTCGTTAACAGCCGCTTTGGTATAGCGCACAGCGAATTTACGGGGTAGGAGATAATTTCTCGCATATCCATCGGCAACATCTTTAATCTCACCTTCTTCGCCAAGGTTTGGTATATCGCTGTATAGTATAATCTTCATGGTCTGCTCCTTATTTTGTTACGAACGGCAGCAGCGCCAGGGCTCTGGCCCGCTTAATTTCGCGGGCAACAAGACGCTGATGCTTGGCGCAAGTGCCAGTAATTCTGCGCGGCAGAATCTTGCCGCGTTCCGTGGTGAAACGCTTCAGGCCATCTGATTCCTTGTAGTCGGCCTTTACCTTGCCTATACAAACCTTACACACCTTACGCCGATGAAACTTACGGCGTGGGCCTCCCATTATGCCGGATTTCTCGCCCTCCTGACTTCCTTCTACACGGTCAGTTTCGGCTTCGTTATTGCTCATTTCTGGTTCTCCTCATATTAAAATGGAATATCATCTTCAAAATTGGCCGTCGGCATATCCGCCGCCGGTTCAGACGGGGATAATCGGCTTGTCCAGTCATCATCGGATTGGGAATTGTCTGAATAACCGTCTTTTCTACCGCCGATAAGCTGAATATAACTTGCTTCAACATAAACCTTGGAACGTTTTGTGCCGTCCTGGGCTTCCCATCTGTCCTGTCTGAGCTGCCCCTCTACCGCAACCTGCCGCCCCTTATTCATGTAGCTAACGATAGCTTCTCCCTGGCGTCCAAAACTGGTTACATCGAAAAAATTCGCCTCATCAACCCATTTATCGCCCTGTTTCCGCCGCCTGTTTACAGCAATGGAAAACTTGATAACTGTATATCCACTCTGGGTATATGTTTGCTCCGCATCCCGCGTAAGCCGCCCAATCAATACGACTTTGTTTATATCAGCCATAAACTCCTCCTTATCTTACATAATATCTGAAAAATTCCTCATGAATTTTTTAGCAGTCGGATTATAACCACTCAAAACAATTTCATTTTCAGAAATCCTTAATTACAACAGATATTAAAATTGTTTTCCTGACTTTTTAGCTTTATAGGGAATTTCCCAAAATAGGTTCTGCTATTTTTCTTTGAGAACAAATAAAAACCGCAGCACTTCCGAATGCAGTTTCAGCGCTTCCTCTATTCCAGGGAGTTTTTCCTGATTTAATTGAACCGTGAACAGCCGATACCGTCCGCGGGTTTCCTTTTTTACCTCGTAAGCAAATTCCCTATCGCCCATATCATCTTCCGATGTGATAACAGCTTCAGCATCCGATAAAATTTGCTTAACAGCTTCGATCCCCGCAGCGTCCCGCCCTTCCTGAACACGGAAAGCGCAGACCAATTCATATAATCTCATAACATGTCCTCCTTATGGACTTACTCGTCCCGTTTGTTACGGGCAAGGAGTTATCATACCCTAATCTGAAACCAAAATTTTGTCAAGGGGAGGAATTGAATTATAATAAATCACCTAAGGGTACCCCTAAAACACCTTTGTATTCCTGACTCCCTCGCAAGATAACGATACTATATTTGCTGTCCGATTTCAAGAAGCCGCCTTGCAAGCATCAGCAGAGGCAAAAACTCCTACGCATCAAAACTTGGCGAATGCACCCTCCATAAGCATCATGGTGCATAGCGGCCAACAGGATAGTCGCCCACACGGGGAACTTCGCCTTTCCACAGTGCCCGGCTGTAGAGCATGCCCGGATGAGGATTGTGCAGAGCCGCAAAGATGGAATTTTTAATATCGGGATAACGGGTTTGTAAGTCGTTCAAAAGCTGCTGCATCTGCCGCCGCTTCCTGTCGGGCTGGCTGCCGCAATACGAACAGGGAATAAGAGGCCAGCCCCTTAGAGCGGCATATTCCTCTATCCATGCCTCTTCCACATTGCACAGTGGACGGATTATTTCAAGGTTTTCCTTTTCAGGCTGGTAGCGGGGCGGCATGGTGCTTAACTGCCCGGAAAAAAACAGGTTAAGCAGGAAGGTTTGCACAATATCGTCCTTATGATGACCAAGCGCAACTTTGTTAAAGCCGTTTTCTCTGGCGGCTGCGTGGAGCTGTCCTCGTCTCAGCCGGGAGCAGAGCGCACAGGGGATATCGCCCTCCCGCACCTTGCTCTTTACGATGCTGTAAGAATCGAACTCCTGAATAAAATAGGGAACCCGCCATTCCTCAAACAGCCCGGGCAAAACATCGCGGGGAAACTCCGGATGTTTCTGATCTATGTTCACCGCCGCATACTCAAACGGCACGGGTGCTTTTTTCTGAAACATTTTAATGAAGTGCAGGAGGGCGAGACTGTCCTTCCCCCCACTCACCGCAATCAGGATGCGGTCGCCTGCGGCAATCATGTTCCACTCGGCGAGGGCTTTGCCCATAGCATGATTTATCTTTTTTTCCAGCCGCTTGTGTTTTACATCATCCATAGTGTATGGTTATAATAACTTTTTTTAGGAATGAGTGCCATGTATGAGAAGCTTAGCAATATTTCTAATGAGACAGTAATGAAGGCCACTGGCCGCGGCTGGGAAGAGTGGGTAAAGTACATAGACAGCCGAAACGGTGCGGATATGACTCACGGGGAAATTGTAAAAATGCTCTCATCGGGAGCGATAGAAAGTCCCTGGTGGCAACAGTCGGTAACAGTGGGCTATGAATATGCCAAAAATCGCCGTGTTGTTGGCAAAACAGCCATGGCAAAGTTTGAACTTGGAGTTCAGAAAACCATCCCGATGGATCGCGCACGGCTGTGGCAGCTACTTTTCAGGAAAGAGGGGCTGGCTATCTGGCTGGGAGATATTGAGCCCTTTGCCCTTGAACCAGGTACACAGTTTGCCGCTGAAACGCTCAAGGGAGAAATCCGCAGTATAAGAAGCACAGAAATGATCCGCATATCTGTTCAAACGGAATATATTGCTCATCCTTTTACAATGCAAATTTATCTTCTCTGCCCCCGCAATACCAGCCACAAAACCTCGCTACGCTTTCATTTTGAAAAGCTGGATTCCAGTGAAGAACGTGAATTTATGCGCACTCGTTTCAAGGAAGTCGTAGAAAAACTCTGTGCGTTAGGTAAAAATTAGATGCGATGGCCCTTATCGGCTATACTTGAACTGTATCTTATGGTATACTGCATTGCCGCTGTCTGGTATATGGCCTAAATTTCAAACCGGGGAGAAGTATGCTCAAAAAGGAATTTCCTCTAGTACACTATTATGATCAGGATTTTGTCGATATTTACGAGCGTTCGTGGGTGTGGATGAATAGTTTCTGGCAGAAGCCCAATCCTGCCGCCGGGTTTAACAATTCATTCTTTATGCACCCGGAAGATAGTGAAATAAGTCTTTACGAAAGCTGTCTCGCTTCGTTTTTTTTGGTTTATTTCAATAAAAAATACCCCGTGAACCTTATGCTGGACAATTTTTATGCCAAGCAGGAAGAGTCCGGTGCCATCCGCGGCTGTTACAGCCTGTCTACCGGCAAACCAGTAACGACCGATACCAATCCCGAAGGATTAACACCTCCGCTTCTCGCTTGGGTGGAGTACAATTTTTATCACAAGGTAGGGCTTAAAATTCGTTTGCGGAACATTATGCCCAATCTTATCGCCTACCATAACTGGCTGGAAGCAAACTTCCGGGACGACAGCGGCTTGTATGCTCCTCCTCTGGAAGCGGCCATGATGCCGGAAGATACGCCGCGGCAAAATGTTAAATACCCCCTTGATTTCAACGCTCAAGTGGCAGTAAGTCTTCTTTACATGGCCCAGATGGCGGATGTTATTAACGACAAGGAATTAAACTTTCGCTTCAAGCAGCAGTATTTCTCGCTGAAAACCCGCATCAATACCCGAATGTGGGACCCGAAAGATAAAATCTACTACGATCTGGATGAAAACCAGGAGCGCCTGCGGGTTAAAACGATTGCCGCATATTGGCCCCTTCTCGCGGAAATACCCAACGAAGAAAGAGTGGACGGCCTCCTGGAACATCTCAGGAATCCCGATTCATTCGGTACGGAAAATCCCTTTGCCACCCTGGCCGCAGACGAAAAGGAATTTACAGAAGACGGCGGTGGTGCCCGCGGCTCGGTTATGCCCTCCCTTACCTACATGGTTATTAAAGGGCTGGAAAAATACAAGCAGTATGAACTGGCCCGGGAAACAGCAATTCGGCATCTGTATTTCATACTCGACACCTATCATCCCCACGATCAGAAGAAAGGCACACTGTGGAAAGCCTATAAACCCTTTAAGGATGGTCCGGCTGTTTGGAAGGAAAACGAGAAGTGGAACAAGCCCCTGAGCCTGGCCTATGCCGGCCTGTCCACCATTACCCTAATGATTGAAAACGTTGTCGGCCTGCACGTTAGCCTACCAAGAAAAACCGTGGACTGGTATGTACCAACCATGGAAATGATGGGCATAGAAGGATTGCCCCTCAAACGCAACCGCATTACCATTATCAGCGATAAATCCAACCGCGGCTGGGAAATTCGTCTGGAATCGGAGAAACTGTATTACTTTTCCATCTATCTCCTGAGCGAAGGCAAATCCAAAACCCTGCCCATACCTTCGGGCAAGTGTTCCATGCTTGTATCGAAGTTGTAACGGAATTTTTCGGATAATCGCTTCAATCCTGTATTTTCGGGATGAAAAATCAGGCTGAAGCACGCCGATTGTATTCTGAAACTAAAATAATCTGCCAAAAGTGAATTTTTCAGGATAATCCTATTGGTGCCCCTATTGTTATAAATATGAAATCATACTATACTCTTCGTACTATAAGCATGGGCTGGAACCGGGCATGGTATTTTTACTGCTCCCGGCGGTACATGCCCTCATTTCAGCCCGATAGGAGGATTATGGGATAATTCACTATTTTTTGTCGGCAATTCGGCACATTCCCGTGCCGTATCGAATTGAAATTACCATATTAAGGAGAAGTAATTGGTATGAAGAAACTCATTAACAATGCGGAATCGGCTGTAAAGGATTCCCTGCGGGGAGTGGAGGCCGCTCACGGAGACCTGGTAAAGGTATGTTACGACCCGGATTTCATCGTGCGGGCCAAGTCGCCTGTTCAGAACAAGGTGGCGATTATTTCCGGCGGTGGCAGCGGCCATGAGCCCCTGCACGGCGGATTTGTTGGATTTGGAATGCTGGACGGTGCCTGTCCGGGCGATATATTTACTTCGCCAACCCCGGATCAGATGGAGGCCTGTACGAAGGCCGTCGATGGCGGTGCGGGCGTGCTGCACATTGTAAAGAACTACACCGGCGATGTAATGAATTTTGAAATGGCCCAGGAACTTTGCGAATCGGCAGGCATCAAAGTAAAGGCCGTGGTAATTGACGACGATGTCGCCGTGAAAGACAGCCTTTACACAACTGGAAGACGCGGCGTCGGCACCACCGTTATCGCGGAAAAAATTGCCGGGGCAGCGGCCGAGGCCGGGAAAAATTTGGAGCAAGTTACGGAAATATGCAGCCAGGTGAACAAGAATGGCCGTTCGATAGGCATAGCCTTAAGCTCCTGCATTACACCAGCCGCCGGCAAACCCACATTCGATTTGGGTGCAGATGAGATGGAATTCGGTATCGGCATCCATGGCGAACCGGGACGAACACGGATGAAGCATGGCCCCGTAAAGGATCTGGTGGAGAAAATGGCCAATGCCGTTCTTTCCGATTTGCCCTTTAACAAAGGCGATAACACTATTGTTATGGTAAACGGAATGGGCGGAACGCCGCTGATTGAACTTTACATCGTGTACAGTGAATTGGTGGCCATTATGCAGAAAAAGGGCATTGCCGTTAAAGGCAAATTGATTGGCAATTATATCACCTCTTTGGAAATGCAAGGGTGTTCTATTACAGTGGTAAAAGCATCGGACGAAATGCTTTCATTATGGAACGCACCAGTTCACACCCCCGCATTGCGCTGGGGTATGTAGGTATCTTTCGACGGGGATTCTCCATACAGGAGACTGCCGAATGTAGACATTGTAATTATTTTGGAGGAAATATGGAAAACACAGGAAAACAGTTTGTCGCCGAATTTATCGGGACACTTCTTTTAGTGTATATCGGTGCCGGAAGTGCCATGTATTTTGGCCTGAACGGCTTGGTCGGCGTATCGCTGGCTTTTGGATTTATTGTGGCCGCAGTAGTTTACACACTGGGCAATATATCGGGCGCGCACATTAACCCCGCAGTTACCATTGCCCTGTGGGCCTATGGGCTAATTAAGATGAAGCAAGTTATTCTCTACATTATTGCGCAGGTGGCCGGAGCTATTGCCGCAGCCCTGCTCATGAAGTTCACCCTGGTAAACGGCTCCGGGCTTGGAGTTACAGCAATTGCTGAAGGCGTAAGCCCCATAACCGGCATGATCGTTGAAATAATCGCTACGTTCATCCTTGTGCTTACCGTTTTCGGATGCGCCGTGGGCAAGGGAAAGAGCAATTTTGCCGGACTCATCATTGGCCTGGTTGTGGCGGCGGTAATTTTCACAACCGGCGGCATTACCAACACCAGCATCAACCCGGCACGCAGCATTGGCCCGGCCCTTATCGCAGGCGATTTCACCAATCTGTGGGTGTACATCGTTGGCCCCATTATTGGCGGCCTGCTGGCGGCCGGTGTTTTTAAGTATCTTGACAGCGGTAATTCCGAATAAACGAATTATTTTGGGCGTTTCCTCCGCCTGCCAGCAGGCAGGCGGAGGCCGGGCTTTCCGGGGGTACCGTCTGAAGCCTTTGCCAAGGCTTCAGACCGGCTTGCGCCGCCCCTCCAATCCCTAACGCGCATTTTACCCAACTCCCCCTCTGAATATATTCAGGGCACCTCTAAAAATAACAGCTTGGCGGACTGCTGGCGGACAATATTTTTAAAAATTTTAACGATAATGCGAATAATGTCTTGACAGTGATATTGCCCAATGGTAAAATATTCCCAATTTTATTGCTTTCATTTGGACGTTTCCTCCGCCTGCTTATTGCAGGCGGGGGTTCCGTCTGAATCCCTAACGCGCATTTTATCCAACTCCCCTTCTGAATATATTCAAAAATAACAGCTTGGCGGACTGCGGGCGGCAAATATTTTTAAAAATTTTGGCGATAATGCGAATAATGTCTTGACAGTGATATTGCCCAATGGTAGAATATTCCCAATTTTATTGCTTTCATTTGGACGTTTCCTCCGCCTGCTTATTGCAGGCGGGGGTTCCGTCTGAATCCTTGGCGTGCAGTTTATTCAGCAGTCTTTCTGAGAATAAATATTGGTAATAAAAAGGATTATGCTATGGTAACCTTAGACCAATTCAGGGTTTTCTTCGACAAGCTGGCTCAAACATACAGCGAAAATGAGGAATATCTTACCGATTTGGACTCCGCTATCGGGGATGCCGATCATGGGGTGAATTTGAAGCGCGGATTTACCGCAGCGCAGAAACAGCTTGCAGAAACCGAACAGAATTCCATCGGCGATCTTCTGAAAACCGTATCCATGCAGTTAATCAAAACCGTAGGAGGGGCCTCCGGGCCTCTTTATGGCACCTTCTTCTTAAAGGCATCCATGGCAGCCGGCAATGCCCGGGAACTGGACGCGGTGCAGCTTTGCAAGGCCTTTGAGGAAGGGGTGGCTGGTTTAATTGCCCGGGGCAAGGCCGAAGTTGGGGATAAAACTATGATCGATACATGGGTTCCGGCCATGGAAGCCATGAAAGAAGCGGCGAAAAATGCCCCCTCTTCCGTAAGGGAAATGTTGGTTCAGGGCGCTGCCGCTGCCGAAACTGGCATGAAGTCCACGGTGGATATCATCGCAAAGAAAGGTAGGGCAAGCTATCTGGGGGAACGCAGCAGGGGGCATCAGGATCCCGGTGCCACTTCCAGCTATCTCATGCTGAAAACCGCTGCCGAAACTCTCGGGTAAAATAATGGTTGGCCTTGTTCTGGTTTCGCATAGCAGGGCACTTGCTCAGGCGGTACAGGAGCTGGCGGAGCAGGCCGCGGGCGAAGTTAAAATGGCGGCCACAGGCGGCATCGGGGAAGCGGGCGAAGAGTTTGGAACCGATGCCGTAGCCATTATGGAGGCCATACAGCAGGTAGACTCAAAAGACGGTGTACTTCTGCTGATGGACATGGGAAGTGCCCTGCTCAGTGCCGAAACGTCCCTGGAGCTTTTAGGCGAAGAAATCGCGTCCCGTGTCCGAATATGCTCCGCCCCCCTGGTGGAAGGCGCGGTAATTGCGGCAGTTCAGGCCAGCATCGGTGCCAATCTTGAAACCGTAAGAGAGGAAGCCCTCAAGGCACTCATCCCCAAACAGGAACAAATTCAGGACAGCGTTCCGCCCCCCAAAGCGGCAGCCTCGGCAATACGCATTCCAGCCGATGCCCTGCGCCGAAACTTCATTATCCGCAACCATCATGGTCTCCATGCCCGGCCCGCCGCCGCTCTGGTGCGGACCGTATCCCAATTTGGCACGGAAGTTTTTATCCAATCGGCGGCGGGTACTCCGGTATCGGCACTGAGTTTGAATTCTGTCGCCAAGCTCAATCTGCGCAAAGGCGATACCGCAACCGTTTATGCCTGGGGCAACCGGGCGGAAGAATTCATGGATGAGATGGCCTGGCTGGTGCAGAGCGAATTCGGTGAGAGAGAACTCAGCCGAGAGCAATTTGAAGCCCAAAAAACGGAAAATAATGCACCCGAAGCGGGAAACGGCGAGAGTGAACCCCGGCTCATCTGTGTATCACGGGGAACGGCGATTGGCTCAGCGTGGAAAATGGAACCCATGAGCCGGCCAGTTTTTACCGATGAAAAACCGGATTCACCCGAAGTGGAAAGGCTCGCCTTAAAAATTCTTCTTACCGACGCCCTTGACTCTCTGAAACGGGAAATTGAAAACAGCAGAGATAGGGAAATGCAGTCCGTGCTTCAGATGCACCAGGTTATGATAGAAGACCCCGATCTGCTCCGCCGCGCGAACATGCTCATAGAGCAGTCCCACTACAGTGCGGAGAGGGCCTGGTGGGAGGCCTGCCGGGAAAACGCCGATGAATACCGGGCCATTGAGGATAATGAACTGCTCCAGGCCCGCGCTGACGACTTAATAGACATTGGAATACGGGTGCTACGGAATTCGGCAAAGGTTACCCTGCCCGCGCTAAGCGAAGCACCCGCCGAAGCCATATTGTTCATTGATGAAATAAGCCCCGGCATCCTCGCCTCACTGGACAAAAGGGTAAAGGCCGTTGTAACCCGCACAGGCGGATCCATATCCCATGCCGCGATTATCGCCCGTTCTGCCGGCCTGCCCATGCTTAGCGGCTTTACGGACATAGAAAACATCTCCCCGGGCGTTCAGGTTATTGTGGATGCCCGAGGCGGGAAACTGATTATAAATCCCTCCGAAGCCGAGGCCGAAGCGTATAAAATGAGGATGAGGGAAGAGGTCAGTCTGGAAAAGGAGCTTAAAAAACAGGCCGCTGCCGAAGCCCGCACCACCGATGCTGTTGTTGTTCAATGCGCCGCCAACATCGGCTCCGGCGCGGAAGCGGACACTCTGGCCGAATACGGCGCCGAAGGGGTAGGGGTATTCCGCTCCGAATTTCTCTTTTTACATCGCCAGGCCCCGCCCAGCGAAGAGGAACAATATGAAGCCTACAGCCGCGCCCTGCGCGGAACCCGGCATACCGTAACCATCCGCCTGCTGGACATCGGCGGAGACAAATCCATCCCCTATTTGCCCATGCCCAAAGAAGAAAACCCCTTCCTCGGTGTCCGCGGTATCCGCTTCATCCTCAAACACCCGCAACTGCTTTCCACTCAGCTGCGAGCCCTTAGCCGGGCCGCCGTGCATGGCCGCCTTCAAGTTATGATTCCCATGGTTGTCGATGCCAATGAAATCCGCCAAATACGAGACAAACTTGCGCAGATAACCCGCGAATTGAAAGCCGAAAAAATCCCCTGCGCCAACTTCCCTCTGGGCATTATGATAGAAACCCCCGCCAGCATTTTTTGCGCCGGGCAGCTAGCCAGAGAAGCCGACTTTTTCAGCATCGGAACCAACGACCTAAGCCAATACATCCTTGCCGCCGAGCGAAACAGCACTGCCTTAAGCGAACTCTACGACATCTGCCACCCCGCCGTTCTCCGCTCCCTTCAAGCTGTTACCAGCACCGCCATCGCCGCTGGCACACCCATCAGCATCTGCGGAGAAGCCGCCGTCGACCCCGAAGCCATACCCCTCCTTTTAGCCTTCGGCATCCGAAAACTCAGTGCCTCCCCGGAACGCCTGCCCGCCATGAAGCATTTAATACGCACACTTTCCGTTAAAAACTGTAAACAGTTTTTAACTTCGGTATGGACAATGGAAAATGCCGGAGAAATTCGCGCAGCTGTTCGGGAGAGATTTAGGTTGGAGGCTGGAGGCTGGAGACTTTAGGCTGGAGGTTTCAGGTTCAAGAGACAATCTTTTTTAAGAAGACCACATCCAATCCCCCGTCCCCAATTCTCAATTCTCAATTCTCAATTCTAAATTCTCCCAGCTAGCACATCTTTATAAAGTGGCCATGTCTGTAAACTCCTCTCTGTCAATGTAACTTAAGGGCACCTCTAAAAAACCCCATTTAGTTCTTGACTCGAACTTTTCCGCCGCTCCTTAAGTTGTCAAAATGCTCACGTAGCTTAAGCTTTTGCCGCCCGACAAAAAATTTCTTCGTCAATTTTCTAAAGCTGTTTTTTAGAGGTACCCTGAAAATTTTAATGACTTTTCTACCCTAAAGTTTATTGACTTCATTGGCAGAAAGGCCGGTGTACTTGCAGATGAGTTTCATTTTTTCACCGGTTTCTTTCATTCTTTTAGCAACTCGATACATACC
>MUIB01000127.1 GCA_002084135.1 Spirochaeta sp. LUC14_002_19_P3
ATTAGCAGAACAATTCCTGTCAGACAAACCAAATACCGGTAAATTGGAAAACTTTTCCAGCCTGTGCAATTCAATTTTATTTTCATATTTATATCTCCTTTATTTATAGGATACCTCTAAAAAACTGATGTGTCAAGCCTTGATGCAAGAAAAATATCTTTTTTTTCATTTTTTTCTGAAAATTTCAACCTTTCTTAGCGATTTCAACTCGTTATCAGGCTTTTTTAGAGGTGCCCGATATGCTTACTAAGGGGCAGTGTAGAATTTTTAAGAAATGTTGTCAAGCTAATTTTTTTGGAACTTGGGAAAAAATGTGTTAAATATATGAAAAGTTTCAATTTTTCATTAAAATCCACTTATTCGCTTTTTTTGGTTATAGTACCTGAAAGGAATTCCAGGGATAATGAATGTATGAAGATGATTGGGGTATGGTCTTTGAGGCACCCTGTTCCTGCGGGGGTAATTATCTGCGCGGGGATGCTGGCGGGTGTTCTGGCTTTGTTTACGATGAACCGGGAGTTTATTCCTGTTATCAATGAGCCTTCGGCTGTAGTGGTGTCTATCTGGCCGGAAGCGGCGGCGGAGCAGGTGGAGCGGGAGCTCACTTCGGTGCTTGAAGGGTATTTCGCGGTTCTCTCCGGCTTAACGGATATCCGTTCGGTGAGCCGGGAGGGCGTGAGTATTATTCGTTTGCGTTTTAATGAGGATATGGATATTGATGCCGCGGTTCAGGAGGTGCGAACTCTTGCTGATGCGGCTTTCCTTGATTTGCCGGAGGGTATTCTGGGCAAGCCGGTGGTGTCCATTGCGGGTTCACGGGAGCTGCCGGTGCTCACTTTTGCGGTTTCGGGGGCTATGGATGCTGACGATCTGCTGTCTGTGGTAGAGGATGATTTGGTTCCGCTACTAACTGGAGTGAATGGAGTTGGCCGGGTAAGGGTGTTTGGAGGCCGCCGGGAGCTTATGGGGGTAAGTTTGGATACGGCGGCACTCAAAGCGGCGGGGGTGGCTCCGCTGGATGTGCTGGGAGCTTTGAGTGCGCGGGGGGGGTCTGTACCCGTAGGCCTTACGGACTGGCAGGGGGGACGCTGGACTTTTCGGGTAAGCGGAGAATTGACCCGGCTTGAGGATGTTGAGAATCTGGTTATCGGGAGCCGCGGGGGTGCGCCGCTTTTATTGAAGGATGCGGCTGTTATTGCTCCGGTGTATGCGGATGATACGGAGCGTATTCGTTCGGCAGGCCGGGATTTTCTGGTGGTACAGGTGGCCAAGCGGGAGGAGGGACATACTCTGCGCATTAGCTCAAAGGTGCGGGAGAAGCTGGCGGAGTTTGATGCCGCAGATATGGATTTTCTTGTTCTGCATGATGATGCAGACACTGTACGGCATTCCCTGCTTACGGTGCTGCTTTCGGCTTTAACCGGTACGGCGATGGCGGTGGGGCTTGTTTGGCTGTTTCTTCGGGACTGGCATTATACCTCGGTTATCGTTCTGTCTCTTCCTTTGAGTGCTGTTATCACTTTTGCGGGAATGCGTCTGGCGGGTCTGTCTATAAACCTGCTTACTATGGCGGGGCTTACGGTGTCGCTGGGCATGATAGTGGATGCGGCCATTGTTGTTATGGAGAATATTCACCGTCAGATAGACAGGGGGCTGAGTCCGGATGAGGCGGCTCTAACCGGTACCGGCGGGGTTGCCGGAGCGGTTACGGCTTCGGCGGCAACGTCGATTTGTGTCTTTTTGCCTATGCTGTTCCTGAAGGGTATTATCGGCGGTGTTTTGAAAGATATTTCCTTTACCATCGCTTTTGCCCTGAGCGCATCGCTGCTCTGCGCCTTTATTGCGGTGCCGCCTCTGGCGCGCTTCAGCCTGCGGCGAAGTTATGCCCTGAGCAGGCCTTTCAGGGTTAGCCGTGCAATGCTCAAACTGGAGGGCCTTTACCGCCGGGGGGTGGAATGGTCTTTGAGAAGGGCTAAAACCGTGCTTCTGGCGGCGCTGGCTGTTCTTGGCCTAACTGTCTACGCGCTGGCTTTTCTTGGTATCTCGTTTATTCCCGCCGCCGACTACAATGAACTTTTTATTGCTCTCCGGCTGCCGCCTGGCACCTCGCTGGAAGAGAGTGCCCGAACCGCAGACAATGCCGAACAGCTTATCCGCCGGGAACTTGAAGAGGTGAAGGATGTTATTTTTTATGTTGGTATGGAGAACGATCTTGCTGGCGATGCCCGCATTCGTGAAGCGGTTTGGGGACAGATAATCCTTAGCGATGCGGGGGAGCGGGAACGCGATTTCCGGGCAATAATGGCGCACCTGAATGCTCTGTTGCCGCCTGCGCTGCCCGGTGTATCGGTTCAGGTGCTCAACGGGGGCTTCGACCGGCTGATATTCCTGGGCACCGACGGACCGGGGTATCGGGTGGAACTTTCTTCGGAATCCTGGGAGGATTTGCGTGCGGCGGCAGGGCGGCTGATAGACATACTTGAATCCGATGAGGAGATTGTGAGTACCGACACGGACATGGATGAGGACAGGCTGTTTGTTATTGCCCGGCTCGATGGAGATGCCCTGAACCTTCATAATGTCGATGCGGCGCAGGCGGCTTTAACGGCCCGTATCGCTTACGGGGGGGTGGAGGCCGGTGTTTTGCGTCCGCCGGGGGGAAAAGACAGAACGATTTTTCTTTATTCTGATTTGAAGAATAGTGCCGTGGATGCAAAGAGCACCGGGCGCCTGATGGTTCGAAGCCGCGGCGGTGTGCTGCTGTCCTTCGACACCCTCTCCGACATAAGTGCCGAGCAGGGGCTGGCTTCGATATTCCGCCATAACCGTAAACGCACGGTAACCGTTGTGGGCTATAGTGTAAGCGAAAATATCCGCGGGATTGACACGCGTCTGCGGAAAAGTTTGAATGAGCACCCCCTGCCGCCTTCCGTAGAGTGGCGGGTTGCGGGTATCGGCGAACTTATCGCCGACTCCGTGAGTCGTTTGGTTTTGGCACTGCTGGTATCGCTGTTTCTGGTTTACGGGGTAATGGCGCTTCAGTTTGAACGTCTGCGGCAGCCGCTGATTATAATGGCGGTGGTGCCCTTCTGCCTTATCGGAGTAATAGCCGCCTTGAAGGGCTTCGGTTCGGATGCTTCACTTATATCCTTTCTGGGCATCGCTGCTCTCGGGGGTATTGTGGTGAATAATGCCATAGTGCTTATCGACCGCGTGAACCAGCTTATGGAAGAGGGCATGAATCGGGATGAGGCCATTGCGGAAGGAGCCGTTTCCCGGCTGCGCCCCATTTTAATGACCACTCTTACAACCTTTTTCGGTGTTCTGCCGCTGTCTTTGGCTCAGGGAACCGGCGCACGCATCTATGCCCCGCTGGGACAGGCCATTGCAGGCGGTTTGATTACATCCACTCTGATTACCCTGTTTCTGGTGCCCGTTCTGTATCGCCTTACGGAACGGGAGGAACGCCTTCGGGGAGCTAAGGGACTATAATTATTGATGTATGAAGTAATTGCCACTAAGAGAATGGGGACGGCCTGGGTGCAATGCCGTTTGCGTTAAAGGCGGCGCAGATGTATAAAATTCACGGCGCCAGGGGTCATTTGAAAATAAAAACCTGAATTTTATCTGTATGCTTCAATTTTCTCTGGACATATTCTCAATAAATACTGTACTTTGCCATTCATGTACATCGTTATTATCGGTGCCGGCCTGGTGGGCTGGCGTCTGGCTAAACAGCTTGTATCCGAGGGGAAGGAAGTTACTCTTATCGAGAAGAATCCTGATGAGGCCCGCCGTGCGAACGACAGGCTGGATTGTCAGGTGCTTGTGGGGGAAGGCAATAGCTTGCCGATGCTGGAACAGGCGGGGGTAAAGCGGGCTGATTTCTTTATTAGTGTTACGGAGTCCGACGAGGTTAATATGATTGCCTGTTCACTGGTGGCGGCGGAATATCCCGATCCGGTTACGGTGGCGCGGGTGCGTAGTTTGGCCTATTCCACAACGCGCATGGTGCGCCAGAGGCTTTATGGTATTGATTATATTATAAATCCTGAGATTGAGGCGGCACGGGCTGTTATCCGTTCGCTGGAGCATGGGGCGGTGGGTATTGTGAACCCGTTCCGGGAATCCGGGCTTATTATGACAAGCGTTACGGTGGATAAGAGCTCTCCGCTGATAAACCGGACTGTGAGGGAAATACGGCTGAACCTGGGGGGAAATTTTCTGATTCCGCTGATATTCCACAATGCGGAGTCTTTTGTGCCTTCGGGGGATACGGTTATCAACTCCGGAGATATGCTTTACATTATCGCGGATAATGAGAGTACGGACAGGTTCCTTCATGCGATTGGTATGCGGCGCCGGGAGCTGCGGCGCATTGCCATTGCCGGAGGCGGGCGCATTGGCCGCTATGTTGCAGAGTATCTGCTGGGGGCTCAGGAGGGCTCCAGTTTAAAGCCCGGTCCGTGGTCGCGGATTATTAAGCGCATGAAGAACAAGGCTTCCGGGCGCAGTGTTCACTTCATTGAAAGGGACTATGAGGTGTGCCGGGAGCTGGCGGAACTCTTTCCCGGGGCTCTGATTACCAATGCGGATATTTCCGATGAAGAGGTTGGCGAAACAGGCTTGCTTGAAGGCTGCGATCTGCTGGTGAGCGCAACGGGGAATCAGGAGCTGAACATTATCAGTTCGATGTTCGCGAAAACTTATGGTGTTACCCGCACTATTTCGCTGGTGCGCAAGGCGGCTTATGTTTCCATGGCGCAGAAAATGGGCATTGATGTAACTGTGAGTGTTACCGATACCATGGTGGACAGCATTTTGAGCATTCTCCGGCGGGGCAATATCCGCAGTATCTACACGATAGCTGGTTCGGATTATGAAATTATCGACTTCCATCTCAATGCCAAATCCCCGCTGGTGGGTTCCATGGTAAAGGACATAAAACTGCCGAAGGATAGTCTTATTCTGGTTGTTCATCGGGGCGAGACATACCATCTTCCCGGCGGTGATTTTGAGATTATTCCCGACGACCGGATTGTGGTTATTATGCCGCAGGACTCGGTTGAAAAACTGGAAGAGGCGGTTGTCGGCTCATGATACGTTTTGGTTTGGTTATCTATGTGGTGGCCCTGCTGGCGGGTATTATCGCTCTTTTTATGATTTTTCCTTTTATTATCGCGCTTATGGACGGGGATGCCGCTTCGATACGGGCTTTCGGCATAACGATAATTCTTAACATTGTGCTGAGCAGTCTGATTTATTTTGTTAGCAAAAAACGGGTAAAACACAAGTCTCTGCGGGTGCGGGAAGGCTTTATGCTGGTAACAATGTCCTGGGCGGCGGCTTCGGCCATAGGTGCGGTGCCCTTTGTGCTGTCCGGGGCCATTCCCTCCTATACCAATGCCTTTTTTGAAACCATTAGCGGCTTCACCACGACTGGTGCTTCCATCCTTACGGAAATTGAGTCGCTGCCGCGGGCGGTGCTGTTCTGGCGCTCTCTTACCCACTGGCTGGGGGGTATGGGAATAGTGGTGCTCACGGTGGCTATTCTGCCCTTCCTTGGAGCCGGCGGCGTGCAGCTGGTGCGGGCTGAATCGCCGGGACCAACATTGGACAAGATGGCGCCCAACATAACCCAAACGGCGAAAATTCTCTGGTACATTTATCTGGGCTTCACCGTGCTGGAAATTATCCTTTTAATGCTCGGCGGGATGAACTGGTTCGACTCGCTAACCCATACCTTCGGTACTTTGGCTACTGGAGGCTTTTCGACAAAAAATGCCAGTGTAGGGGCCTATAATTCGGCCTACTTCGACTGGGTTATTACTATATTTATGATTATGGCCGGTATGAACTTTGGCTTGTTCCACAAGTTACTGCGCGGAAGGTTTCGGGATATTTTGAAGAATACCGAGTTTGTCGCTTACGCGGCCATTGTTGCTTTCGCTTCCTTGTTTATTACCGGGTTTCTTATTAAAACTTACGGCAGTTTCGGCAATGCGCTCCGCTATGCCGCCTTTCAGGTAGCGTCCATTATTACCACTACCGGCTATGCCACTGCCGACTTCGAATTATGGCCCGCCGCGGCCAAGGGAATGCTGTTCCTGATGATGTTCATCGGCGGCTGCTCTGGTTCAACCGGTGGCGGCCCAAAAGTAATCCGCGTTGTTGGACTGCTTAAACTCGCCCTGAACGAAATGAAATACCTGGCGCGCCCCCGGGGCGTTTTTAGGATAAGGCTGGATGGCAACCCGGTGAAGAAAGACTTTATCTACTCCATCTCCGGCTTCTTCATGCTCTACTTCACCGCTCTGATGGTGGTTACTCTTATTGTAACCTCCTTCGGTTCCGACATAATTACAGGCTTTACCTCTGCTTTGGCCACGGTGGGCAATATTGGCCCCGGTTTCGGCATGGTAGGCCCAGCCATGAACTATTCTTTCTTTCATCCCATAGTAAAATGGGTGCTTTCCGCCGCCATGCTCATAGGCCGCCTGGAAGTTTATACAGTGATTATTTTGCTGACCCCATCCTTCTGGTCGCGGCGCTGATATGCCGGTTGAGGCTGGAGAAAACCCACGCTTCCTGAAGGAGCAATTAATAACCTGCCTCGGGAACAAGCGTGGGCTTCTCGGTTTCATTGAACAAGCCGTAAACAAGGTCGCAAAGCGCCTCGGGCGGAACAAGCTGTGCCTATTCGATGCCTTCTCCGGTTCCGGGGCTGTGTCCCGCTGCCTCAAACAGTATGCCAGCCGCCTCATTACCAACGACATGGAACCCTACGCCGCCATTGCCAATCACTGCTACCTTAGCAATCCCTCAGAAATACCCCTTACCCGCCTGAAAGAAATCCACCAGGACATAATCCGTACCCTGGAAAATTCCCCCCTAAAGGAAGGATTTATCACCGAACTCTATGCCCCGAAAGATGATAAAAATATCGCTACCGGAGAACGGGTTTTCTACACGCGCCGAAACGCCCTATTCATAGACAGTGCCCGCCAAATCATCAGCACGCTTCCTCCCGAACTTCAAAACTATTTCACAGCCCCCTTGCTCTCCGAAGCCTCCATCCACGCCAACACCGCCGGAGTTTTCAAGGGCTTCTACAAAGACAAAAACGGCATCGGCAAGTTTGGAGGACAGAGGGCTAACGCTCTCCAAAGAATACTCGGCGGCATTACCCTCCCCTTCCCCGTGTTCAGCAACTTTGAATGCGAACACCAGGTGTATCAGCAGGACAGCAACACCCTCGCCCCCACCCTCAAGGGGCTGGACATTACCTACATCGATCCCCCCTACAACCAGCACCCCTACGGCTCCAACTACTTCATGCTCAACCTCATTGCCAGCTACAGATGCCCCAAAACCATTAGCCCCGTATCCGGCATTCCCCAAAACTGGAACAAATCCCCCTACAACAAACGCAACCAGGCCGCCGCTGCCCTTGAAACCCTCATTACCAGCCTCGATACCCGTTTCCTTCTCATCTCCTACAACGCCGAGGGCTTCATTACCCCCTCCCAAATGACCCGCATCCTCTCCCCCCTCGGCACTCTGGAAATAATGAAAGCCGACTACACCGTATTCCGCGGCAGCCGCAACTTGAAACAACGGCCCATACAGGTAAAAGAGTATCTCTATCTGGTGGAAAAAAAGTGATAGGCGAGGCTGGAGGCTTTAGGCTGGAGGACTGAAGCCTCCAGCCTAAAGAAAGGTTTATTCATCCAGAAATGTGCTGAAGGAAACGGTCCTGTATGAAGGACCAGGATAAGGGTATGTGTAATAATAAGTAAAAGTATGGGTCTGGGACACACCAACATCCAAGCTTTCATCTATAAGCTCCGGCGCGGAAATAGCCAGCATAGCAACCCCTAAATAATTGCTGCCTACACTCATATAGCGTTTATCTGGAGCATCTGCAAGCGAGGAGCGCAGTATTGATAACTTTGGGTTCACACCATTAATGGTAAAAACACTTTCCTGTTTTGCAGTGGAGTCCACCGGAGTTTGATATAATTGATCTGTCCCTCTTGTTACCCTTTCCTCAAAAATTTGATTTAAAATATTTATATCAACATCAGGAAACATAAAAGTTTTATCCTCTCGGGCTATGGGATAAGAAAGGCCGAACAGCCCGGCATCGTGCTGAGTTCCATTGGTAAGGTGTATCTGCCCATCATCGGCATCGGTGGAAAACTCTTTTACCCTGCCTACTGTATCCTCGCCAACCTTGTTGGCATACAGGGTATACTTCGTTCCGGGCACAAGCAGATACTGATCCACATCAATGCTATTGGCAGTATCATGTGCAATAATCTTATTTTTGGATGAATCAAGCGCAATAAAGGCCCCTATGCCGGAATTCAGTGTGTACCCCACCACATTGTTTTTTACATCGCTGTTGATTTTCCGGTGAATCACATCACCATCCTGCAAATTCTGCACGGTGGGAGTTGCTTCGGAATTCTTCTTTAATCCCAGCCTATAAACACCCTTGTCGGCATCGTCCGCCGACTTTAGAGTAAAGGCAATATAGTGGTAGCGTCTATCCTGGGTTGGATTGGCTCTAGCTATTTCCTCGGCCTCAATAATAGAGCTAAAGTCGAGTACCGTCTCATCCAAACTTGTTTTTGCCAGGGAGCTGTCCGCACCGCCGTTATTGGCCGTTATCACAAAGTAATAAGACCCTCCCCAAGTGAAAGAAGCGGTACAGTTCAAGTCCGTGCCGGTATACACAGGCGTTAACCCGGCTGTATCGCTTATTTCTCTGCTACTGGAATACACCTTGTAGGTTATGACCGTGGCGGCCACACCTCCAAAGTAGCCCATGTCCGGTGGCGCACTCCATGTCAGTTTAACTTCTCTCGTTGTCGAGATTAGGGTGCTTAGGGCTGCCGTGAAATTTTCAGGGCTGCCCGATGCCTTGTCCGCGATGCTGCTCTCCCCGCATCCCACAACAATAACGATGCCGATGAGCAGAAGAATCCCTGCCGGATGTACGAACCGCCTGAAAAGCGGTGTGCGAAAAAACTGTTTCATATTAACCTCCTAATGAAACACGTATAAAAATATAAAAAGCCGGAGATACCGGCTTTTTTTCGAGATTGAATAGCGATGGAATTTCCACTCTTTTTTTGAGTAAAATTCCATTCTTTTTTTGAAAAAATGAGAGAATTGTTTTTGGAAGATGCAGTTCTGTCTGCGGGTAAATTCGAGAGATGGAATTGATGAAACTCGCGCTTATAAATGGATGAAAATTTCTTGATTTTTTGTTTGGAAAAAGTTGGGTAAAATCGGGGTTTTTCAGACCCTTCCCCGATGCTAAACCGGGGCTTTTGGTATGTTTTAGAAGACGGCGAAAGTGTGGCAGAACAGTATAGTTGTTCTGTTCTGTTCTGTTCTGTTCTGTTCTGTTCTGTTCTGTTCTGTTCTTAAAGTGAATGTCATAGTGCTATTATACTCAGGAAAAGATTTTTTGTCAACAAAAAGTTTTCACTGAATCATTAAATTTTCATTATTCTTGAAATATTTTTGTCTTGTATGGAAATATCAAAGGGTACCTCTAAAAAACAGCTTTAGGAAATTGACGAAGAAATTTTTTGTCGGGCGGCAAAAGCGGAGCTAGCTTAAGCTACGTGAGCATTTTGACAACGCAGTAGCGGCGGAAAAGTTCGAGTCAAGAACTAAATGGGTTTTTTAGAGGTGCCCTCCTGATAAGCCCATATTGACTTCGCCGCCAGTTGACTATTTTTTAATTTTTTTATAGACTTTCCAAAATCTTTCCATGATTTTTCAAGATTACCGAAAAGGAGCTTGAGCATGGCACGAATTCAATCTCTTGAAATGCGGGGAATTAGCAAATCTTTCCTGGAGGTAAAAGCTAACCGGGATATCAATCTTTCTATCCACGCTGGAGAAATTCTCGGATTGCTCGGCGAGAACGGCGCGGGTAAAACCACCCTGATGAACATTCTCTACGGCCTTTATCTCCCTGATGAGGGAGATATTCTGGTGAACGGGGAGCCAATACGGCTTCGGGGGCCTAAGGATTCCATGCGTGCCGGAATCGGCATGATTCATCAACATTTCATGCTGGTAGATAAACATACCGTACTGGAAAACATTGCTCTGGGCTTCGATGAAGCACCCTTCTTTTTTCCGCACCGCGCTATAAGGAAGAAAATAGAACAGCTTTCGGATCAGTACGGTCTGCGGATAAATCCGGATAAGCCTGTATGGAATCTTTCAGCGGGGGAACAGCAGCGGGTGGAGATAATCAAGGCTCTCTCCCGCAATGCGGACTTGCTTATTATGGATGAACCCACTTCGGTTCTTACCCCTCAGGAAGCCGATGAGCTCTTCGAAATTCTGCGAAAAATGATCCTCCAGGGCCATTCCGTTATTCTTATTTCCCATAAGCTGGAAGAAATAATGAGCATCTGCGACCGTGTTATGGTACTCCGCAAGGGCTGCCTCAGCGGAGAAGCATCCATTGAAGATGTCGATAAAGGCAAACTCGCCGAGATGATGATAGGCCGTCAGATTGCGGCAGCTTATGACAAGGCCGATGTAAAACCGGGCGGAACAGTACTGGATATTCAAGATTTGCATGTCGATTCCGACCGGGGCCTGCCTGCGGTGCGCGGCCTCTCGGTGCAGATTCATTCTTCGGAAATACTGGGCATTGCCGGAGTATCGGGCAATGGTCAGCAGGAACTGGTAGAAACCATAACCGGCCTGCGCCAGCCGCTCAAGGGCAGCGTAACCATGATGGGGCAGCCTCTCAAGCATGTTAATGCCCGCGATGCCCATACCCTCGGCATTACCCATGTTCCCGAAGAAAGAATTAAATTCGGTATTGTTCCCAATCTTCCGCTGTATGAAAATTCGGTACTCAAGCAGCACCGGGATGCTCCATACAGCAGCTGGCTGCGCATGGACTACCCTGTAATCAAGAATCATGCTGGTGATTTGGTAAACAGCTTTCAGGTGGACACCCCATCGGTGAATGCCCGGATGAAAAATCTTTCCGGGGGCAATATTCAGAAACTCATTCTCGGCAGGGAAATTTCCAGCGGTCCCAATCTTCTTATTGCCGCCCATCCCACTTACGGGCTGGATGTAGGGGCGGCTGAATACGTGCGCAAACAGATTATCGCTTTGCGCGACAAGGGCGGATCGGTACTGCTGGTATCCGAGGATTTGGATGAGCTTTTCATGGTATGCGACCGCATTGCGGTTATGTTTGAAGGCGAGTTCATGGGAGAACTCACCCCGGATACCTGGACAATAGAAAAAATCGGCCTCATGATGGCCGGATCCCACGGTTAAGGCGGAAACTATGTATATTGAATTATTACCCCGGGAGAAGGTTAGCCCTCAGCAGAATGTGCTCTTCATGGCGGCGGCCCTGATAGCCGGACTGTTAGCGGTAAGTGTGGTTTTCGCCCTGAACGGCGTAAATCCGGCGGTGGCGATATTTTACATCTTCAAGGGTTCATTTGGAAGCTGGTACGGCATTAAGGAAACCATTACCAAAGGCATGCCCTTAATTCTTATCGGCAGCGGCCTGGCCCTGGCCTACAAGGCCAAATTCTGGAATATCGGCGCGGAAAGCCAGCTATTGGCCGGGGCCATATTCGCTACCTGGACAGGGCTTAATTGGGGGCCTCATCTGCCGGCTGTCGTTATGGTACCGCTCATGTTCCTCTCGGCTTTCATCGGCGGCGCTTTGTGGGGAATGGTGCCCGCGGTGCTTAAGATACGCTTCGGCATCAACGAAGTTATTTCCACCCTTATGCTCAACTACATTGCCGCCGAATTCGTTAAATTTCTGGTTGTAGGCCCATGGAAAGGTGCAAGCAAAGGCGGATATCCCTATACGGACGACCTCCCGGCCTCGTCCATACTGCCCCACCTGTCCCATTCGCGGATTTCCCTGCTGCTGCTGTTTTTGGCGGTTGCGAGTGCCCTGATACTCGGGTGGCTGGTGTATAAAAGCCGCTTCGGATATGAAATTCGCGTTATTGGCGAAAATGTTCATGCCGCCCGCTATTCAGGAATTAACTTCTTCAGAACCTCCCTGCTGCTCATGGCTGTTTCAGGCGGCATGGCCGGATTGGCTGGAGCCGGGGAGCTCATGTCCATTCATCACTATCTGAGCTACCCCGATTCCCTTAGCGCCGGATACGGTTTTACGGCAATCATTGTTGCCTGGCTGGCGCGGCTTCATCCTTCGTACACCATAATTGCCGGTTTGTTCTTTGCTGGTATCATTGTTGGCGGCGATGCCATTCAGGTTTCCATGGGAATGCCGATAGCCGCGGTGAGAGTATTTAACAGCATTATACTGATATTTCTTATAATGGAAGACTTCTTAATTAGTCATCGTGTTCGCGTTAGGAGGAAAAATCATGCTTGATATCATTGTATCCGTTCTTACCCGCACCATTGTGGCCGGAACCCCGTTGCTGTTGGCTACGCTGGGGGAGATAATTACTGAAAGAGCTGGAATTATAAACTTGGGCATGGAGGGCTTAATGTCTACCGGTGCCGTTACGGGCTTTATTGTTTCCTATATTTCCGGCAGTCCATGGCTGGGCATGCTGGCGGCCATATTGGTATGCGCCCTGCTTTCCGCCATCCATGGCTTTGTCTGCATCAGCCTGCGCTCCAATCAGGTTGTAAGCGGCCTGGCCCTCACCATGCTGGGCATAGGCATCAGCGGCTTGTGGGGCAAGCCCTACATTGGCCTGCCCCTGCCCAACCGCATGGGACATCTCAACATTAAGGGACTCTCCGAAATTCCGGTGCTGGGACGGATTTTGTTCAGCCACGGCTGGTATGTTTATCTTTCCGTGCTGCTGGGCATTGTTCTATGGTTCATCCTCCGGCATACCAGTCTGGGCATTACCCTGCGCTCTGTGGGTGAAAATCCCAAGGCCGCCGAATCCCAGGGCATCGCCGTGAACCGGGTTAAGTATTACGCCGTTCTGGCAGGCGGCGGGCTTGCAGGCATGGCCGGTTCATTTCTCTCCACCGCCTACAGCGGCTCCTGGAACGAAGGCATTACGGCTGGACGCGGCTGGATAGTTATTGCTCTTACCATATTCGCCCTTTGGCAGCCTGGCGGTGCCTTCCTCGGAGCCTATTTATTTGGGGGTATTTTTGTGCTTCAGTACATGCTTCAGCCGCTGGGAATCTCACCGAACATCCTCTCCATGCTGCCATACCTTTCCACCCTGCTGGTACTCTTGTTATTCGGCCTTACCGCCTCCGGTAAGCGGAAAATGAATGCCCCTGCCACTTTAGGGGAGCCTTATGTAAGGGGAGAGCGGTAAACCATAGGGGCGGGGAATATGGGCTGTCGGGGCTACCAACTCCTCCCCCTTCAAGGAAAAATTAACTCAAAACCTGCACTCATAAATCATATTGGGTCCCTCTAAAAAACAGCTTTAGGAAATTGACGAAGAAATTTTTTTCGGGCGGCAAAAGCTTAAGCTACGTGAGCATTTTGCACCTTAAGGAGCGGCGAAAAAATTCGAGTCAAGAACTCAATGGTTTTTTTAGAGGTGCTCTCACGGATTACCTTTCATTGGCCAGCGGTAAGAATAGGAAATGCCGATACCGCCAACAAAACCATACTTTTGGAAAACATCGTCCCAGAGGCGCGTATTGAGTCTTTCATTGATTCTGTCGGCACTGTAGCCGTTTATTTTCAAGCTACTTTGAGAAGCAAAGTATTTACTGAACGAAAGTTCCAGGCGGATACCGTGGCGCTTATCCTTCCCGAAGGGAAAAACATGGCCAAACCGGATGCCTATGCCGTACAGCATTACACCTAAATTTGCCGTAATGGAACCGATTCTTCCCTCCGGGATGGAAATTCCCGTTATAGTTTCCACCAAACCGGCAGTGGTATCCGCCGCACTGAGATAATCCAGGCGGAAATCAAGCCCTGCATACCAGGACTTCTCGCCGCCAAATTTGTAATACGCGCTCAAAGTATTCATCCAGCCAAACTTGTACGTGTTGTCCAGCAAATTCACATATACTTCATCAACGCCCAAAGCTCCGATAAGATTCATAATAATGTCCGAGTAGGGAAAAGTTAGCACCCCCGTTCTGTAGGATAAACCAATATGTTCGGACTCCCAGGCCATACCCGCATAGTATTGATAAGGTATATCCGTTCCAGCATTGATGGAAAAATAATTCCGGGCACTCAGAGCAAACGAAACTAAAAGCATAATCGATAGAAATACATGCTTCATTTTCATCATGGTTATTATTCTAACTCATTATAAGGACTTTTGTATAGACAATCTTGAGTACCGGGAAAACAGGGTGAATTGTAACATTAACTGTCCGCGATAAAGAGGGCAAAAGAAGTCCCATGAAACTCATTATACTACTAATTAAA